>JAPLBA010000068.1 GCA_026393015.1 Actinomycetota bacterium | reverse complement strand
CCTTGCATTGGCATTCCGCCTTGTTGGCCACCTTGCATTGGCATTCCACCTTGTTGGCCACCTTGCATTGGCATTCCGCCTTGAGGTCCACCTTGAGGTCCGCCCTGTTGGCCACCTTGCATTGGCATTCCGCCTTGAGGTCCACCTTGAGGTCCACCTTGAGGTCCGCCCTGTTGGCCACCTTGCATTGGCATTCCGCCTTGAGGTCCACCTTGAGGTCCGCCCTGTTGGCCACCTTGCATTGGCATTCCACCTTGAGGTCCACCTTGAGGTCCACCTTGAGGTCCACCTTGAGGTCCACCTTGAGGTCCACCTTGAGGTCCGCCTTGAGCTGGCGCATCAGAAGCCTTATCGGCAAGGGGCGCAGGAGGCGCAAGTGGCGCTTCAGGAGCTTTTTCAGCAGGAGGCGCAGGAGGCGCCGGGGGCGCGTCAGAAGCTTTTTCAGCAGGAGGCGCAGGAGGTGCAAGTGGCGCACCTGAATTGGCGGTACCGCTATCTACTTGCTCGTTATCCATGTTGCTCATGATGGGATCCCCTAAAAGATTCACGCGCTCCAGCATGGAGCTCTTTTGACAAGATAAATGCCTGATAGAAACTTGGCAAGAGATAACACGCCAAGCTTTTTCTGTTAACTTGCAAACGGCCCCCGCGAGCGTGAGAGTAAGGCAACCACGCGAAATCTGGAGGTCAAAATGGGCGAGAGAATCACCTTTCCGAGCAATGGAAGTAAGTGCGACGGGTACTTAGCCTTGCCCTCCCAGCCCAATCGCCGGGCCGTCATAGTGATCCAGGAATGGTGGGGTCTTGTTGGCCACATCACCGACGTAGCAGATCGTCTTGCAGAGAACGGATACATCGCCCTGGCGCCAGATCTCTATCACGGGACGCAAACGAAAGAGCCAGATGAAGCGATGCGACTCATGATGGGGCTCGCGATGGATACTGCTGCGAAAGATATAGCTGGTGCTGCAAGTTACCTCTCATCCCGCAGTGATGTAACTGCAGATGGAATTGGCGCGGTGGGTTTCTGTCTCGGCGGATCGCTTGCACTGTGGAGCGCGACTCTTTCACCTCTTGTCACCGCAACTGTCGGCTACTACCCCGGTATCCCGTGGACGAAGATGTCACCAGAGTGGTCGAACTACACAGGCAAGGCCGCAATCATTCATTGCAGCGAACACGACGGCACTTCAGGCGCTCCCGGAATCCAAAGCGCACTCGTAGCTATTCGCGAGGCCGGTGGTAGCGCCGAAGCATTCGACTATGAGGGTAGTGATCATGCATTTTTCAACAGCGATCGACCAGAGGTCTATGACCCAACCCATGCCGAGCTCTCCTGGGAGCGAACACTCGCTTTCTTTGATTCACGCCTCAAGTAGGCAAACTTATGAAGCAGCCTGATTTCTCGTTAATAGATTCCATCTTTCAGAAATTTGTTGAAGATGAAATCACTCCTGGAGTTTCCTATGGGGTGACTCTTCGAGGAGAACTCATTCACACTGGCGGATTTGGCATCACTCAAGATGGTGGCGAACTCCCTCATTCCAGGAGCATCTTCAGAATTGCGTCCATGACAAAGAGTTTTGCTGCTGCCGCAATTTTGCTTTTGCGCGACGAGGGCGTGCTCGACCTCGACGAACCGATCACCACATATCTCCCTGAGATGTCTGCAGTGAAGCTGCCGTCAGCAGATTCACCCGAACTTACGTTGCGACTCCTACTCACCATGAGCCCTGGATTCCCGACAGATGATCCATGGGCCGATCGCCAGGAAGCCATGACTCCAGAGGAACTTGGCGCGCTCATCGGTGGCGGATTCTCCTTCGCACACATTCCTGGAACTCGATTCGAATATTCCAACCTTGCTTATGTGTTAGCTGGCCGAGTTGTCAGCCGGGTTACTGGAATCTATTTCACAGATTTCGTGCGCACTCGTTTCCTAGATCCACTGGGCATGAAAAACACACGCTTCAGCGACAATGAATTGGACTCTTCGCTACTCACGCGTGGACATAAGAAGGTGGATGGTTCTTGGCTGCCGCTGGAATTCTCACGGCCTGGTGAATTCTCCGCTCTCGGTGGACTTTTCAGCACGGTAGAGGATCTGGCGATCTGGATTGGCGGAATGGGGAGTGCATTCGATCCGCATCCTGATACCAACCATCCACTCTCGCGGGCTTCGCGCCGCGAAATGCAGCAGGGGTATCGCATCATCCCGCCAAGTTCGCGCCTACCCTTCAGCGATCCGGCATCCGACGGCGAAACACTCGCCTACGGATTTGGCTTGGTAAATGAAAGTGACGTTCGCTTTGGAGTTACCGCCGGCCACTCAGGCGGATATCCCGGATATGGATCGCATATGCGCTGGCATCTCTCTTCAGGATACGGAGTGATTGCGCTAGCAAACGCAACGTATGCGTGGGCCTCACGCGTTGGGAAAGAAGCCCACCTCGCACTTCTCCGACAACTCGACGTGCGCTCGCACCACGTTGCGCCTTGGCCCGCAACCAACTCAGCTCACACAAGCATTCGCAAACTCTTTGACACCTGGAACGAAGCTGATGCAAAATCCCTCTTCTCAAATAACGTCGACTTAGACCAGCCGCTTGAAAAGCGTAAAGAATCGATTGCAGAGGGCATCACTTCAATCGGTGGACTCAAGGGGAGTGTTGACTCAATACGTACACCTTCTGCATCTCAATTTTCATGGAATGAAATGGGTCAAGAGGGCCACCTCAATGTCTTCATACAACTCACACCAGAAAACCCACCCCTAGTACAAACCATGAACATCACCACAGTGCAATACCCCAAAGAGAATCTCCGCCTCATTGCGCAGAGCCAATTTGTGATTGCTTCATCAACAGCAAGTGCACTCGATGGACCACTCGCGCTTACCAATGAGTACGTGCGCGGCGACGGCACCTCCCATGTCACACAAGTGGCACGCGGAGTACGTGGCGCGTGGCACTACACCTTGAAGATTAACCCCGTTACCGAAGAAGTACTCGAAAGCAGTGTCATACTGGCGCCAACGAACGAGACTTACTTCATCAATTAGAACGAGGCATGCATGATTATCGACGTATGGTCAGACGTTGTCTGCCCATGGTGCTTTATCGGCCGTCGACGACTGCAACGCGCTTTAGTCGCCATCGATATTCAAGCGGAAGTGCGTCACCGTGCTTTCCAATTACAACCTGACTGGCCGGTCGGCGTGATCACCCCCACCGCTAAACTCCTCAAAGAAAAGTACGGACTCGACGACAATTCGTATCAAGAGATGCACGAGCGCGTGAATTCAATAGCTGCGGAAGAGGGCCTCCAGTACAAATTGGATAGAACGCTTTCCGGAAATACCCGTGACGCTCATCGGTTGCTTCTCTGGGCACAATCCCTCGGTGAAGGTGATGCGCTCCTTGAGTCCATGTATTCCGGATACTTCGAGAGGGAACTCCCCCTCTTTACTGAAGCAGATCTCTTGCCCTTGGTGGCTGGCGCCGGCCTTGATACTGCAAAGGCGTCAGAGATCCTCCACTCCACTAACTTTGAAAGTGAGGTGGCAGCCGATGTGCAATTGGCGGCCCAACTTGGCGCCACCGGAGTGCCCTTCTTCGTCATAGATATGAAGTACGGCATCTCAGGTGCCCAACCACTTGAAGCATTCACTACAACCCTTCAACGGGCGAGAAGTGACTCCGATTAATCCCTATGCATGAAGACTCTCTCACGCGAAGCCGTGAGAGTTTGTATCTCAGGCAAGTACTACCAAGAGGTATGTAGCGGGCGTCCTTCTGCATAACCCGCCGCAGATTGCACTCCGACCACCGCACTTTCGTGCAACTCAGCCAGTGATGAGGCGCCTGCATAAGTGCAAGCCGAGCGAATGCCGGCAATGATCGAATCCACCAGATCCTCAACGCCAGGGCGCGCTGGATCTATATACATACGTGATGTTGATATGCCTTCTTCAAAGAGTGCTTTACGCGCGCGATCAAATGCACCCTCGGTCGCCGTGCGCGCGGCCACTGCACGAGATGACGCCATGCCATATGACTCTTTGTATTGCCGGCCTTGTGCATCGACGTGAAGGTCGCCCGGAGATTCCAACGTGCCGGCAAACCAAGATCCGATCATCACATTTGAAGCACCAGCCGCAAGAGCAAGCGCAACATCTCTTGGATGACGCACACCGCCATCTGCCCAGACGTGCTTACCCATGGCGCGAGCAGCTTCAGCACACTCGAGAACTGCCGAGAATTGTGGACGCCCCACGCCTGTTTGCATGCGCGTCGTACACATGGCGCCTGGACCCACGCCCACTTTAATAATGTCTGCACCCGCGGTCACGAGATCACGCACCGCCTGCGCCGTCACCACGTTTCCCGCGACGATTGGAACATTTGGATCAAGCGCACGTACTGCTTTGAGTGCTTCGATCATTTTCCGCTGATGGCCATGAGCAGTATCAACAACAAGTGTGTCGACACCAGCGTCGAGCAACACTTTGGCTTTCCCAGCGACATCTCCGTTGATACCTACGGCTGCTGCGATACGAAGTTTGCCCTGCGCATCCAGAGCGGCATCGTAAAGCGTGGCACGAAGTGCGCCAGTGCGCGTCAAGATGCCAACCAATTTTCCAGCTTTATCAACTACGGGAGCCAACCGACGTCTTTCGTTGTTGAGGGTTTCAAAAGCCGAAATCGGATCAATGTCCTCGGGAAGAGTAACTAGGTCAGCGCTCATCACTTGAGCCAGTTGGGTGAAGCGATCAACTCCATGACAATCAGCTTCAGTAATGATGCCTACCGGCTTGCCACCCTCAACTACGACCAAGGCGCCATGAGCGCGCTTTGAAATAAGATCGAGCGCATCAGCAACGGTATCTTGCGGCGAAAGCGTCATCGGAGTATCGAAAACAATGTGGCGCGACTTCACCCAAGTAATAACGTCTCGCACTACATCCAGTGGAATGTCCTGCGGGATTACAGCGATGCCACCACGGCGCGCAATAGTTTCGGCCATCCGGCGACCAGAAATCGCCGTCATATTGGAAACAACAAGTGGAATCGTGGTCCCGGTACCGTCGTAACTCGCTAGATCGACATCGAGACGGCTGAGAAGTTCAGAGGCAGACGGCACCATGAATACATCGTCATAGGTGAGGTCGTAAGGAGGGTTTCCGTGTATGAATCGCACGTGGATATATCGTACGCCACCATGGCCGTTAAGACGATCTTGAGCCTAGAAAACGGACAAATCCCTATCGCTCACGCTTGTTGTCGCGTGCGCTCTTGCCGCTTCTTTCACGTGAAAGTTCACGACTGGTCTCGCGTCCTACCTGACGCTCCATGAGGGCGGCTCGCTTATCGTGCTGCTTGCGACCACGCGCCAATGCAATCTCAATCTTGGCTTTGCCATCTTTGAAATAGAGGGAAAGTGGCACCATAGTGGCGCCTCCCTCCTTTGTCTTACCAATAAGTTTAGAAATTTCACTCTTATTGAGGAG
Source organism: Actinomycetota bacterium (assembly GCA_026393015.1). GTDB lineage: Bacteria > Actinomycetota > Actinomycetes > Nanopelagicales > Nanopelagicaceae. The sequence continues at coordinate 10,362 of JAPLBA010000068.1, read as the reverse complement.
CAACTTTCGTTTACGCCGCGGCTCATGGTTAGTCCAGGTGCCCTCGGTGTACTCCGGGATGTGTACGCCATGTAGCCAGACTTCACCGTCTTCAATCGTGGCATAGCCGTCGATCAATGAAGCCCGGCCTGCGCGCAGAGATTTCACTTCGGTTCCTACGAGTACCATTCCGCACTCGTAGACATCTTCAATGAAGTAATCATGTCGCGCTTTCTTATTCTGCGCGATGAGTTTCTTTCCGACCTCTTTCATTAGCCCTTACCTCCCGGGCCAGCAATCGTGTTCAGGCTGGTCACGATAGAGACCGCACGGGCAATCGACTTTGAGCTTGGCGAGATCACATCTGGTTGCACGCCAGCACCTTCGAGATAACGTCCAGAAGGAGTTCGGTACCTACCCACTGAAAGTTGAATAGTCGAACCATCCGAAAGAAGTTGTGGCTCCTGAACGGTGCCTTTCCCAAATGTTTTGATGCCCACAATGACTGCTCTATTTCGATCCTGTAGAGCGGCCGCAACAATCTCTGAGGCACTTGCAGATTGCGCATTCACAATAACTGCCAAAGATCCGTGTTCTTTACTGCCTTCAGCAGCGTCTAGTACGACACTCTCTTGGCCGCGGCGCTCATAACTCACGACGACCCCTCCGCTTACAAAGGCCCCCACGACAGCAACCGCTTCTTCAATCAATCCACCAGGGTTGTCCCTCAGGTCGAGCACCACGCCCCCCTTGTGGGCAGAGTTGGCAAGAATGCCTGAGACTTCATTGCCTACACCACGAGTAAAAGCGCTAATACGAATAACTAAGACACCGTTCTTTAATGAATCGGCAGTCACATCGTTGGAAGCGATATTGAAACGTGGCAACATGAAATTTATTTGGTCACCCGAGCGCACTACTGTGAGTTGTACTCGACTATCTGCGTCTCCGCGCAGCAACGCCGAAACTACCGGAACGGAGGAGCCGCTCACATCTACGCCCTGCGCGGTCACAATCGAATCGCCTGCAAGCACTCCGGCTCTCTCCGCGGGAGAAGCACCGACCACGCTAGCAACTTCTACCCCGCCACCCTTCCCCGCACGAAGCCAGAGACCCACGCCGGTGTATCGGCCGGCGAGTGATTGATCAAAGGCGCCTACTTCTTTTACTCCGTAATAACTCGACCAGCGATCCCCGGATGCGCGTAGCATTCCTTCAATCGCTGCCCGCCGGAGCAAATCAGAAGTAGCCCCCTTATTTGAATACTGCGAAATAGAGGCTTCCGCTTCGTCAAGAACGCCAGTGTTTGAGTGCGTGAGGCGTCCTGCGCTGAAAGCTCCCAGGGCAAGCAGAGATACGAGAACTACGCGAATAAGCGTGCCTCGACTGCCTCTAAGTACCCGTTCCATAGGCCTAGTGTAGTCGGGAGTAAACTAGACCTTGAGGTACTTGCGCAGCGTGAGAAACGAGGCAAACGCCGAAACCACGAGGCCTGTGAGCAGCAAAAGCAGGCTCGCATTCCACACATCTGCCCAGCCAAAGAAGTTTGTAAATGTCAGCAGAGGTGCAACACGGGCATCGACCAACGATTTGAGTGCCGCAAGAATTCCAGTAGCAATCCCCCAGCCAATAATTGCCGAGATCAACCCTTCGAGAAGAAACGGAAGTTGAATCGAGAAATTTGAGGCACCTACGAGACGCATCACACCTGTCTCCCGGCGTCTATTAAACGCTGCGATACGAAGTGTATTAGAAATCAGTAGCGCCGCTGTTACCACACTGATCAAGCCGATTGCGAGCGCACCATCTCTGAGCACTCCCAACAGTTTGAAGAATTTATCGAGAATCGTGCGTTGATCTTGCACCGAGTCAATTCCTGGACGACCACTAAACGCACTTTGTACGATGGCAAACTGTTTGGGGTCCTTCAACTTCACTCGATACGACTCAGGCAACTGATCGGCTGTGACGTTATCAACCAGCGCGGTGCCCTTGAATCGTTCTTTAAAACGCGCAAATGCTTCCGCTTGAGATTCATAATAGACGTTAGCAACAATGGGAAGCGTCTTTAGATCGCTTTCGATCTGCGCTCGCTGTTCCACTGTGACTGGGCCGCCAGAGCACGTCGGGCTATCCGAAAGCTGTCCACATAAGAAGATGGAGACTTCGATCTTGTCGTACCAATAATCCTTCATCACACGTACTTGGCTATTCGCAAGCAGGCCAACGCCCAACAGGGAGAGGGAAATCGCGACGGTAATTACCACCGCAATAGTGAGAGTGATATTGCGGCGAAGCCCGTTGAGAACTTCTTTAGTTACAAATCCTGCACGCATCAGATCACCCGCTATACCCGTAGATACCGCGAACCTGATCGCGGACTACTATGCCGTTTTCGAGCTCAATAACGCGTTTGCGCATTTGATCAACAATCTTGTCATCATGCGTTGCCATCAACACAGTGGTGCCGGTGCGGTTAATTCGGTCAAGAAGTTTCATAATTCCCACGCTCATTGTGGGGTCAAGATTTCCGGTGGGCTCATCGGCAATAAGAATCTGTGGCTTATTAATAAACGCGCGCGCAATTGCAACGCGTTGTTGCTCGCCACCGCTGAGTTCGGCCGGCATGCGATGGCCATAATCATCGAGCCCGACGAGTTCGAGCACTTCTGGTACCTCGCGCGCAATCTCCTTCGGTGCCGCGCCCACAATCTGCATAGCGAAAGCTACGTTTTCACTGACCGTCTTGTTGGGCAGGAGTCGGTAATCCTGGAAGACCGTGCCGATGCCGCGCCGGAATTCGGGCACCTTCCATTGAGAGAGCGTGCTGAGGTCTTTACCTGCAACGAACATCCGCCCAGAAGTAACTTTCTCTTCGCGGATGATGAGCCGAAGGAAGGTGGACTTACCTGAGCCTGATTGACCCACCAAGAAGACGAACTCCCCTTTGGCCACTTCTAGGGTCACAGAATCGAGGGCAGGGCGGTCCTGTTTGGAATAGGTCTTTGCGACGTTTTCGCAACGAATCATCTGCGCATCACTCTCCGGAGTCTAGGCGGGGCGGGCTGGCTAGGCGCCAGTGGCACGCCGCCACCTAATCCCTGCCTGTATGAACCCATCAATATCTCCATCGAGAACAGCTCCGGTATTTCCGGTCTCCCACTCGGTTCGGTGGTCTTTGACCATTTGGTAAGGGTGGAGCACGTAGGAGCGGATCTGGTTTCCCCATGAGCCTTGAGTATCTCCGCGTAAGGCATCGATCTTCGCGGCCTCCTCTTGGCGACGCCGCTCCAGCAACTTCGCTTGGAGCACAGCCATCGCCGAGGCTCGATTTTGCATTTGTGAACGTTCGTTCTGACATGAGACCACGATGTTGGTCGGAATATGCGTAATACGCACCGCCGAATCAGTGGTGTTCACTCCCTGACCACCAGGGCCACTTGAGCGGAATACATCGATGCGTAATTCCTTTTCATCGACTTCTATATGATCACTCTGTTCAACAACTGGGACTACTTCGACTCCAGCAAACGAAGTGTGGCGACGATTTTGACTGTCGAAGGGCGAAATACGCACTAAACGATGTGTTCCTTGCTCGACGGAGAGTGTGCCGTATGCATAAGGTGCGGCTACTTTGAAGGTAGCTGACTTAATACCCGCTTCTTCTGCGTATGAAGTGTCTAGTACTTCTACTTTGTAATTGTGGCGCTCTGCATATCGCACATACATGCGCAGGAGAGCCTCCGCCCAATCGGCGGCATCGACGCCACCCGCTTCTGAACGAATAGTGACCAATGCTTGGCGCGCGTCGTATTCACCGTTGAGTAAGGTTCGAATCTCCATAGCGCCAATTTCCGAAGTGAGCGCATCAAGCTCGGTTGCAACATCGGCAAGCGCGTTGGCATCTTCTTCGCCTTCGGCAAGTTCAAGTAAGAGATTTAGGTCATCCACACGAGATCGGAGGGCGCCGAGTTTGGCCACCTCATCTTGGGTATTTGCGAGCTCACTGGTAACTTTTTGAGCATTCTCCGGATCTTCCCAGAGGTCTGGCACCGAAGCACTGATCTCGAGTTCGACAATGCGCGCCCGCAAAGTGGTGATGTCGAGAACCGATTCAATCGATGCCAATGTGGAATCGAGCGCCTCGATTTCGATTCGTAATTCGCGATCAGCCACCTCCCTACCCTACCGGGTTTACGCGTACCTCCGCCCGCGCGTGGGCCGAGATCAAGCGCCATTGACCGGTAAGCAATCGGGTCTTCGCACGTAAGCCAATCTCAACTTGTGACCCCCTGGCAACCACACTCTCAAGTGAAATGCTCTCGAGAAAGTTGGAATGTTCGAAAGCGAGCTGGCCCAGTGCCACCGCTCGTGCACTCTCCGGATCAATAGCAACCATGCCACTTGCATAATAAGTTCGTTGATCGACGCTTGAAGCGCACGTGAGTGCAATCTCTTCAGCCATGTTATTAAGCAGTGCATTCGCGGTGGACACTTGGCCGATAGAAACTGCCACTGTAAGCGCAGCAGTGAGTAGCGCGAGGTAGCCAAGAATGAGCGGTAGTAGGGAGCCGCACTCGTCCCGAACTATCGACCTCCTCACCTCGCCTCCTCAAATAGGTCAACTAATTCGCTATGGGTCACGTTGATGCGGCGGGAAAATAATCCGCCATCGATGCGCCCTGCAACGCGAGCAGTGACGCGTGCACCCGGCGTGAGGCAAGGATTCGTCGAACAATCAAAAGTGAAAGTGACGCCATCCCCGAGATCTTTGATGGCATCTTTAGCAATGTAGGTTCCTTCAAGTAATCCCGTCGACGAATCAGACGCCGCTTTGAGTACATGAATCGCCTCGCGCACTGCGAAGTCGGCACGCATCTCTCCTTCATGGATGCACATGAGCGCAACGGCACCTGCCACAAGTGGAGTGATCAGCGGAATAGCAAAGACAATGAATTCGAGTGTGGCGCTGCCTCGGTCATCACGCAGGCGGGAAAGAAGCATGCGCCCAAGATGATCGCTCTGCGCCGTTTCGTCTACCCCGAGAAAGGCAGATGTGGATTAAGCCTTCCCAAACCGTCTTTGGCGTTCGGCATAAATCTCTATTGCCTGCCAGAGCGTGCGACGATCTGCATCAGGCCAGAGCGTGTCCAAGAAGACCATCTCTGCGTATGCCGATTGCCAGAGTAAGAAGTTACTTGTGCGCTGCTCTCCGGAGGAGCGCAAGAAGAGATCAACATCAGGCAGATCCGGTTCATCCAAGTAAGTAGCAAAGAGCTTTTCAGTGATTCGATCTGGATCTACTTTCCGTCGCTTGACGTCCAATGCCAAAGCCGCGGCCGCATCAGCAATTTCGGCACGTCCGCCGTAATTCACACACATCGTGAGAGTGAGAGTTGAATTCGTCTTGGTAAGTTCTTCAGCTTCTTCCAGCTCGCGAAGGACCGACTTCCAGAGGCGCGGCTCACGGCCAGCCCATCGCACTCGCACACCTAATTCATGCATTTCATCCCGGCGGCGGCGAATGACCTCTCTATTGAAATTCATCAAGAAGGTAACTTCTTCTCGCGAACGTTTCCAATTCTCTGTAGAGAACGCGTAAGCACTCAAATGTGTGACGCCAATTTCGATAGCGCCATTAACCATGTCAAAGAGCGAAGCCTCACCCGCTTCATGCCCGGCGGTACGCGGTAGCCCTTGCGCCTTGGCCCACCGGCCATTGCCATCCATCACGACGGCAACATGTTTAGGGATAGAGCCCTTTGGGAGCTTTGGCACTTTCGCACCCGATGGATGTGGCGCTGGTGCCTTCGGCTTGCTCATGTGCGTTCCACAAGCGGAAGGCTACGCAAACCATGCTCGAGATGCCAAGAGAGATAGGCCGCGACAATGCCGTGCGCTTCGCGTTGATGACGCGCCTCACTCGCAATGGCAGATTCCCAATCTCCTTCCATCAGATTGCCCAGGAGCGTGAGCGTCTCCGATGCGGGAGTAGCAGTTGCTGGCGGTCGGCACTCACCACATACCGAGCCACCACCAGCTAAAGAAAACCATTTATGCGGCCCTTCAACTCCGCAACGAGAGCAGGCATCGAATGAGGGCGCATAACCACCGACGGCAAGTGAACGAATAAGAAATGCGTCGAGCACCAGGGCAGGGTCATAGGTGGACTCGGCGAGAGTGCGAAGTGCACCCACGACCAAGAGATATTGCTGGAGCGCCGGCTCTTCAACGAGCGCAGTGAATCTTTCGGCAGTTTCCAATACGGCATTGGCCATAGTCCACTTTGAATAATCACCAGAAAGTACGTCCCCATATGAGTGGAGGGTCTCTGCTTGCGTGATGATGTCAAGGGAACGGCCTGTGTGGAGTTGTAAATCCACATGCATCGCTGGCTCAAGACGTGCGCCAAATTTGCTCATGGTGCGACGTACACCCTTGGCAACTGCTCGTACTTGGCCGTGCTCTCGCGTTAACAGCGTGACAATGCGATCGGCCTCACCTAATTTATGGGTGCGCAGCACAACCGCTTCGTCACGATAAAGACCCATGCGCCTACTCTGCCTAGCGAATGGCTCGGTTAACCGCAGACACGACCGCTTTCAGCGAGGCAGTCAAGATATTCGGGTCAATTCCCACTCCCCAGAGCACTTTGCCTTCAACGGCGCACTCAAGGTATGCAGCCGCACGTGCATCGCCACCGGCAGACATCGCGTGCTCGGCGTAATCAAGAACCCGCACATCTACACCATGTGCGGCCAGAGCGGCGCAAAAAGCTGCAATGGGTCCGTTGCCGGAGCCCTTGAGAACAACTTCCGTGCCGTAATCAAGCATCGCGACTTCGAGTTCGTTCACGCCCTCAACATTTGAAGATTGCGACATGCTGCGAAGCGAGAAGCGGCCCCAGGGAGCGCGTTCGCTCGGCAAATACTCATCTTCGAATATGTGCCACATCGCCTCTGGCGTCACTTCGCCACCTTCTGTGTCGGTCTTTGACTGAACTACTTGGCTAAACTCGATTTGCAGGCGGCGTGGCAAGTCAAGGCTATGGTCACTCTTCATAATGTAGGAGACCCCGCCCTTACCGGATTGAGAGTTCACCCGGATTACTGCTTCGTAGGTACGACCCACATCACGTGGATCAATCGGCAAATACGGAACTGCCCAGAGAATGTCATCAACAGTCTTGGCGACAGCCGATGCATCGCGCTCCATGTGCTCGAAGCCCTTCTTGATAGCGTCTTGATGCGATCCCGAGAAAGCGGTGTACACCAAGTCCCCGCCATAGGGATGGCGCTCCGGAACACGAAGTTGGTTTGCGTACTCAACTGTGCGGCGAATTTCATCGATCTGGGAGAAATCAATCATGGGGTCAACACCTTGGCTGAAAAGGTTCAATCCAAGCGTCACCAAACATACGTTTCCAGTGCGCTCGCCATTACCAAAGAGAGTTCCTTCAATGCGATCAGCACCAGCTAGGTAACCGAGTTCAGCAGCAGCCACCGCAGTGCCCCGATCGTTATGCGGATGCAGACTCAGTACTACCGAGTCGCGATAGGCAAGATTGCGGTGCATCCATTCAATGGAATCTGCATAAACGTTAGGTGAAGCCATTTCGATTGTCGCCGGAAGATTAATGATGGTCTTCCAATCCGGTGCTGGTTGCCACACATCCATCACCGCATTGCATACCTCGGCTGCGTACTCAAGTTCTGTGCCGGTGTAGGACTCCGGTGAGTACTCAAAAAAGATATCAGTACCAGGGACTGTCTCCACAAGCTTCTGACAGAGCTTGGCACCTTCAACAGCAATCGCCGTAATGCCCTCTTTATCCAAACCAAAAACTACGCGACGTTGAAGCGTTGATGTGGAGTTGTAAAGATGAACGATCGCTTGCTTGGCACCCTTGATAGATTCGTATGTTCGCTCGATCAGGTGCTCGCGGGCCTGGGTAAGCACTTGAATCACGACGTCATCAGGAATGAGATCTTTCTCAATGAGTTCGCGAACGAAATCAAAATCGGTTTGGCTCGCACTGGGGAAGCCCACCTCAATCTCCTTGTAACCCATCTTCACCAGCAACTCGAACATGGCAAGTTTGCGGGCTAGGTTCATCGGATCAATTAGCGCTTGGTTTCCATCGCGCAAATCAACGCTGCACCATTGCGGGGCGACAGTAATTGTCTTTGTTGGCCAGGTGCGATCGGAGAGATTTAAAGCATTGAAAGGTGCGTACCGATGAATAGGCATCTTCGAGGGGCGCTGTAAAGCAGAAAAATTCTTCGTCATGTCTTGGGTCCTTTGCTCGCTAGTGGGGGCCGGAGAACGCCAAAACCCGCGACGAGGGGACCGACCTTAGAGGACCCCGTCGCGGCAGCTAAGGAGAAGCGTGCGCCACATAGTGGGCTCAGATTAGCAGGCGGGCAAATGATCGGGCTACCGGCTCCCATGTCGCCAGCAATTGCCCTTCAGCCGCCTCGGTTTCGGCAATCACCTCAGCGGGAGTGCGACCGAGCCCCTTCATTGAGGAAGGCGTGGACCACGCGGCCATGAGATCGCCCCCAATTTCTGGATGGAATTGCATCCCCCAGGTGCGCTCCCCTACACGGTAGGCCTGATGCGGGAACTCTGAGTCGCCCATAAGGAGTTTCGCCCCCGCAGGCAATTCAGTAATTTCATCAACGTGCCACTGGGCGGCACGAACCGCTCCGGTGATGCTGTGAAAGATCGGGTCATCAGAAAGATCAACAATGGGAGCGAGATCGTAGGTGCCCACTTGTTCCCCGTGATTGCTCCGCTCCACTTTTCCGCCAAGAGCTACCGAGAGCAATTGACCGCCTAGGCAAATACCAAGTGTGGGGCGAAAACTACTGGCCTCTCGACGGAGCAGCGCACGCACTGCAGGGAGCCAAGGTGCGGAAATATCATCTTCACAATTCATGCTGCCACCGAGAACCAAGAGTCCATCGGCAACACCATCGAGAGTATTCGGAATGGCATCACCTCGATATGCGTGACACTCAACCAGCTCTACGCCCTCATCTGCGATCCACTCACCAAAAAACGCCGCCGTCGTGTCTGGCTCATTGATGACTACAAAGAGAGTGGCCATGTATTACAGCACCGGGAGGTAACGGTCGAGCTCAAAAGCAGTGACCTGGCGACGGTACTCGGCCCACTCTGCCCGCTTATTGCGCAAGAAGTGGTCAAAAACGTGCTCACCCAAAGTTTCGGCAACGAGTTCGCTCTTCTCCATGGCAGCGATTGCTTCCGCCAAGTCGGTGGGAAGCGGTGCAATACCTAAGGCACGCCGCTCGGCTGGAGTTAATGACCACACATCATCTTCGGCGCCGTCTGGAAGTTCGTACTCCATTTCGATGCCCTTAAGCCCAGCAGCCAGGATCACTGCAAACGAGAGGTATGGATTGCAGGCTGAGTCTGGTGAACGAAGTTCGATACGAGTGGAATTTCCCTTACCTGGCTTATACATAGGAACGCGCACTAGGGCGCTCCGATTGTTATGCCCCCATGAAATAAAGGCAGGAGCCTCACCTCCACCATGTAGGCGCTTGTATGAGTTCACCCACTGATTTGTGATCGCAGTAATTTCAGGTGCGTGACGCAGTAAACCTGCGATGAAGGAACGACCTACTCGTGAGAGTTGGTAGGGCGCACCAGCTTCGTGAAATGCATTGCGATCGCCTTCAAAGAGTGAAAGGTGAACGTGCATTCCGGAGCCAGGATGATCGGTAAAAGGCTTTGGCATGAATGAGGCAAATACGCCTTGCTCCAGCGCAACCTCTTTTACTACCAAACGAAATGTCATGATGTTGTCAGCCGTTGAAAGTGCATCGGCGTAGCGAAGATCGATCTCTTGCTGACCAGGGGCTCCTTCATGATGACTAAATTCCACGCTGATGCCCATCGCTTCAAGCATGGTGATCGCTTGGCGACGGAAATCATGGCCCACCACATTTGGTGTGTGGTCAAAGTATCCACCTGAGTCAACGGGCACTGGAGCTTCCCCGCGCTTGGGCTTTTCTTCAAAGAGGAAGAATTCAATCTCGGGATGTGTATAGAAGGTGAATCCCATTTCAGCAGCGCGTGCAAGAGTGCGCTTCAATACATAACGTGGATCTGCGTATGAAGGGTTCCCATCGGGAAGCATGGTTCTCGAAATTGGGCCTCTCATGGTCTTCTTCTTCGGGAACTTGCGCGGCGAGTGGCTGATGAAGACCTTCCCTGTACTGGAAGGGCTCGGTGGTCCGCTTTTTGTTGCGACTGCCCTGTTCATGGCTGCGACGGTAATTTCCCTGATTGTGTCCAGACTGGTCTTTGGTCACTTGCCGATCATGCCATTTGTATCCGGTATCGTGGTCTTGG
>JAPLBA010000161.1 GCA_026393015.1 Actinomycetota bacterium | reverse complement strand
CTATTGTTATTGGACGTCACGCTTTCGGTGATCAATACAAGGCAACTGATGTGAAAATTCCAGGCGAAGGAAAACTCACGCTCACGTGGACTCCTAAAGATGGTTCTGCCCCGATGGAACTCGAGGTCTTTGACTATCCGAGTCCGGGTATCGCGATGGCGATGTACAACCTGGATGATTCGATTCGGGATTTTGCGCGGGCCTCGTTGCAATATGGACTCACCTTGCACTATCCGGTCTACCTCAGCACGAAGAACACCATCCTCAAGGCCTATGACGGACGCTTTAAGGATCTTTTCGAAGAGATCTTCGAGACCGAGTACAAGGCGGCATTTGAAAAGGCTGGTCTCACCTATGAGCACCGCTTGATCGATGACATGGTCGCTTCTGCCCTTAAGTGGGAAGGTGGATACGTCTGGGCTTGCAAGAACTATGACGGCGATGTCGAATCCGACATCGTGGCGCAAGGATTTGGTTCACTTGGTTTGATGACCTCAGTTTTGATGACTGCGGATGGCAAAACTGTCGAAGCAGAAGCTGCCCATGGCACCGTCACTCGCCACTATCGCATGCATCAAGAGGGTAAGCCCACATCAACTAATCCAATTGCTTCGATCTTCGCGTGGACGCGCGGTCTTGCCCATCGCGGGAAGCTCGATGGCACACCAGAGGTTATTGCTTTCGCCAATACCCTCGAGCGCATCTGCATTGAAACCGTGGAGAGCGGAAAGATGACCAAGGACCTCGCAAGTTTGGTCGGCCCTGATCAGGCTTGGTTGACTACCCAAGATTTCTTGGGAGCCATCGATACCAACTTACAAAAGGCGATGGCCTAGATCGTTAGTTTTTAAGGCGTACACCACTGTTTTTATCAAAGAGGTGCACCTCGCTCGGTGAGAGAAATATTCGCTCACCGACTGAGGGCGCCTCTTTCGGTTTACAACGGAAAATAAGGAACTCGGCGCCGGGCAGAGAAGCACCCGTTGAGACTAGGGACGCATATACATACGAATCGGCTCCGAGGAATTCCACCGCCTTAACTTGTACCTCTATCCCGATATCACTGATCTCCCATTTATCAGGGCGGACACCAACAAGCGTGTCTGGATTGAGGTGTGCCCCAAAAATCTGCGATGCGGATCCTGGAGAGATTTCCAAGATGTTCATTGCGGGGGAGCCGATGAATGTGGCTACAAAAATATCGGCAGGTTCATCGTAAATTTCCTGAGGCGTGGCTATTTGAAGAAGTTTGCCGTTATTCATTACTGCTACTCGGGTTCCCATAGTCATTGCCTCGGCTTGATCATGGGTGACATAGAGCGTAGTGATGCCTAACTCTCTTTGAAGAGCGGAAATACGGGTGCGTGTACTCGCTCGCAACTTGGCATCAAGGTTTGAGAGCGGTTCATCCATCAGGAATAACTGAGGTTTGCGCACAATGGCACGCCCCATCGCAACTCTTTGCCGCTCGCCACCAGAAAGTTCTTTGGGCTTTCGTTCCAACAACCCTTCAAGGTCTAAGAGCGCGGCGCTCTCTTTTACCCGCATCATTATTTCTTGGGAATCATTGCCGGCAATTTTCAGAGCGAAGCCCATATTCTCTGCAACGCTCATATGCGGATAGAGCGCGTAGGACTGAAAGACCATCGCCACATCTCGATCTTTCGCATCAAGGCGCGAGATGTCTTTACCATCGAGAATGATTGAGCCAGCGTCGAGCGGTTCCAGACCAGCAAGCATTCTTAACGTGGTGGATTTTCCACTTCCTGAAGGGCCGACTAAAACAAGGAATTCGCCGTCGTGAATTTCTAAATCGAGGGCAACTACCGCTGCCTCTGCGCTCCGCTCATAATGGAGCGTGATGCCACGCAAACTGACAGCAGCCATCGATTTCTCCATTCTCCCGGCAGGAACGTGCCGGACGATCCTTAGGATGAATGAACAGCATGAGCATACGGGCTGAGTGGCAGGGGCAGGTAGCGCGCTAGGCTATAGCTGTGTCAGACGGACCCCTGAGCTGGGGCGCATTCTTCGCCAACGTTGCGCTTGTGCTCGCCTTCATCATTATCGCGGCTGTCTTTGTCGCTGCCGAAATTGCACTGATCTCCCTTCGAGACGGCCAGGTTCGCGCCTTGTCCGAACGCGGGCGCCGAGGTGAGAAAGTCGCCAAACTGGCGGAGCATCCCAACCGCTTCTTGGCGGCTGCGCAAGTCGGAATCACCGTCTCTACCTTGCTTTCAGCTGCCCTGGGCGCAGAGCGTCTCGGACGATTTCTCACCCCCACCTTCGCCAAGTGGGGGCTGAGTGAATCCTTTGCAAATATTCTTGCTCTGGTGCTGGTGACTTTGGGGGTTGCCTATGTTTCTCTCGTTCTTGGTGAATTAGTCCCTAAGCGATTGGCCCTGCAAAAGACCGAAGCCATTGCACTGGCAGCTGCACCCACCATCGATCGCATTGCCATTCTCTTTCGCCCGGTCATTTGGATCTTGTCCAGATCAACTGATGTGGTTGTTCGCCTCTTCGGCGTTGACCCACATAAATCGAGAGATGCAATAAGCGAAGAAGAGATCATCAACTTGGTCAGTGGACATGCCTCACTGGGAATCACGGAACGAGAGATTGTCGAAGAAGTATTTAATGCCACAGACCGACAGATTCATGAGTTCATGATTCCCCGCACCGAAGTAGATTTCTTGGATCAGAGCATGACTGTGTCGGAGGCGCGAGAAATCGCACTCACCCAGGCGCATTCACGTTATCCAGTGCGGAGGGATTCGGCTGACGACATTGTGGGCTTTATTCACGTACGTGATCTCCTAGACCCAGCCCGCACGTCGATGGCGCTCTCTGGATTTGTTCGCCCGCTGCTCTTCTTACCGGGTACCAAACTGCTGATTCCAGCATTGAACGAAATGAAGCTGGGTCGCCATCACATGGCGATTGTGCTTGATGAATACGGCGGAACGGATGGCATCATCACACTCGAAGATATCGTTGAGCAGATTCTTGGAAATATTCAAGACGAGTATGACGACGATGAGAGTGTGACTACACAGGCGCTCTCGGGAGAGTATGAAGTTGATGGCCTTACCTCTTTGGAGGATCTGGCCGAAGAGACCAACATTGAACTCCCTGAAGGTCCTTATGAGACTTTGGCGGGATTCATCCTCCACCACCTAGGACGGCTACCGGATATTGGTACGCGCTTTTCACAGGAGGGCATCGCCTTTGAGATCTTGGCCCTCGATGGAAAGCGCATTTCCCGAGTGCAATTGCGAGTAGATGACAATCAAGTTGAAAAATCCGTCGCATCAGAAGTAGCAGAGATGGAAGAATAAGGTCATGCCTCGCGTCCTTTCAGGAATTCAGCCCACTCATGACTCTTTCCACCTGGGAAATTATCTCGGAGCTGTGCGCCAGTGGGTGGCGCTCCAAGAGAGCCACGATGCCTTCTATTGTGTGGTGGAGCTGCGCCGCCGCACTTTGCTTTCCATTGCCCAATTGGTGGCTGCTGGTCTTGATCCAGCGCGCTGCACCCTCTTTGTGCAGTCGCAGGTCCCCGAGCATGCCCAGCTGGCCTGGGTTCTTAGTTGCATCACGGGATTTGGCGAAGCCTCTCGAATGACCCAATTTAAAGATAAGAGTCAAAAAGGTGGTCTTGATCGGGCCACCGTGGGCCTCTTTACATATCCCATCTTGCAAGCTGCCGATATTTTGCTCTATCAAGCCGACGAAGTGCCGGTGGGTGAAGATCAACGCCAACATATCGAGCTCACACGTGACCTAGGCCAACGATTCAATACTCGTTTTGGAGAAACGTTCACCATCCCGAAGGCACATATCGTCAAGAGCACAGCGAAGATCACTGATCTTCAGGAGCCCACATCGAAGATGAGCAAGTCTGCCTCTTCGGTGGCTGGCATTATTGAATTGCTCGACGATCCTGCATTAACGCTGAAGAAAATTAAGAGTGCTGTTACGGATACGGGACGTGAAGTGCAATTCAATGAGAGTGAGAAGCCAGGCATATCTAACTTGCTTACTATTTTCTCAGCACTCTCTGGAGAT
>JAPLBA010000115.1 GCA_026393015.1 Actinomycetota bacterium | reverse complement strand
ATCAGTAAGCATCACCAGAGTCGTAGCAGATAGTGCTCCTGCAAGCGTCCCAGCTGCCGTATCTGCGTTCACATTAAGGACTTGTCCATCGGAATCGCTGGCATATGAAGAAACCACTGGGGTAAATCCGGCATCAAGAAGTGAGTGAATAATGGTTCCATTCACCTTCACAACGTCCCCCACCAAACCGATATCTGTCTGCACACCATCAACAAGAACTTTGCGTTTAGCTGCAACAAAAAGTGACCCATCATCGCCGCCTACTCCGACGGCCCTTCCACCAGACGAATTGACGAGGGCAACAATTTCGCTGCGCACTTCACCTGCAAGAACGGTGCGAACGACCTGAGCAACCTCTGCAGTAGTAACCCGGTAACCACCGCGAAACTCTCCCTCCAGGCTTAGCTTCTTCAACATCGCAGAAATCTGTGGACCTCCACCGTGCACCACGACCCGTACTTAATGACGATCATGAGGAGTAGACCGAATTCTCGTGGACGTACTCGGCAGTGAGATCGTTAGTCATAATGGTGGCCGACTCAGATCCAGCACGAAGATCAATAACGATCTCAATCTTGCGGCCAGAGAGATCCACCAACGAGCGATCATCACCAATGCCGCCATTACGACAAATAGTGACCCCATTCATCGAAACATCGATCCGATCCGGATCAAAAAGCGCAGAGGTAGTCCCTACTGCGGCCAGCACTCTTCCCCAATTTGGATCTTCACCATGTAAAGCGCACTTGAGAAGGTTATTGCGAGCACATGCCCTCCCCACCTCTTCGGCATCAGCAACTGATGAGGCGTGAATTGTCGTGATGAAAACTTCCTTCGAGACGCCCTCAGCATCGGACTGAAGTTGCAGCGCAAGGCTCATAGTGACTTCAGAGAGAGCAGCTGTGAATTCCTGGAGTGAAGGTGTGACCCCTGAAGCGCCAGAGGCCATTAAGAGGACTGTGTCATTTGTTGATTGGCAGCCATCTGAATCCAAACGATTGAAGGAGCTATTGCAGGCATCTTGTAAGGCCATATCTAGCTGTGTCATGTCGAGAACGGCATCTGTAGTGATGACGACCAACATGGTGGCAAGTGAAGGCGCCAGCATGCCCGCGCCTTTCGCCATTCCACCAATTCGGATCTCACCGAACTGTGAGGTAGCCATCTTTGGCTTGGTATCGGTGGTCATAATGGCTAATGCCGCATCAGGTCCACCATCTGCTGCAAGTGTGGTTACTGCATGTGCTGCGCCTGCCAGCAGGAGGTCCATAGGTAGGCGCTCTCCGATCAGACCAGTACTGCACACAACCAGATCAGCGGCGGAAACACCAAGGGCACCTGCGACATACTCCGCGCTTCGGTGAGTATCGAGAAAACCATCGCAGCCCGTACAAGCATTTGCTCCTCCAGAGTTGAGAAGAACCGCATCAACTCGTCCGTCGACGATGACTTGCTCGCTCCATTTGACTGGAGCCGCTTTCACGCGATTTGAAGTGAACTGAGCAGCTCCCACAAATATCGGACCGAGGTTGTGAACAATGGCAACATCCTTATTGCCAGATTTCTTTAGCCCAGCAGCCACACCCGCGGCCTTGAAACCCTTCGCAAACGTGACACTCATGGAGTTACTCCTTGTCCGGTGAGCCCGCTGGTTTCCGCAAACCCACACATAATGTTTGCATTTTGAATAGCTTGGCCAGCAGCGCCTTTAACCAAATTATCTAATGCAACGGTGACCACTGCGTGGCCTACACGAAGATCCGAGGCTACGGAGATGTGTACATTATTTGATCCGAATACGGACGAGGTCGCGGGCTGGTCGTCCAAAACATGAATGAATGGTTCACCGTTGTACATCGACGTGAAAGCGCTCTTCAATTGCAGACCATCATGTTTACCCTTCATGCGCAAGGTGATCGCTGCCAAAATTCCACGTGACATCGGTGCCAAAAACGGCGTGAAGGTGAGCGAAACAGCAGAACTAGAAATCTTGTTGAGATTCTCTTCGACTTCGGGAGTGTGCTGATGAATGCCACCCACTTTGTAAGCAGACATCGAACCCATGACTTCACTTCCAAGCAGATTTACCTTCGCACTACGACCGGCGCCAGAGGTTCCCGAAGCGGCAACCACCACGATGCCTTGTGGATCCACTAAACCGGCTGAGAGCAGCGGTGCGATTCCCAGGGTGAGCGCGGTGGCGTAACAACCGGGATTTGCCACTCGGGAACTTTTCGCAATGTCAGTGCGTGCACCGAGCAACTCTGGGAGTCCATAGGTCCAAGTGCCTGCGTGCGGGCCGCCATAATATGTGAGCCAATCACTCGAGCTGGTGAGTCGGAAATCAGCACCAAGGTCAACAACTTTAGCGATATCGGGGTGCGCGCTCACTAAGGCAGCCGAGGCACCGGGCGGCAGCGCAGTAAAAAGTAGATCGCACTCCCCTAACGACGTGTCGTCGGCCGAGACAAAACGTTGCCCCGCGTAACTTTGAAGAGCGGGATGAAGCGCCGTGATGAGCTCACCGGCATTACTGGAAGCGGCGGCGAGCCCGACCGAGAAGTGCGGATGGTCTGCAAGCAATCGCAAAAGCTCTCCACCGGCGTACCCACTCGCCCCGGCAATATTTACCCGTAGTGTCATAGGCCAATCCTACATTATTATGCACGCCAATGCATAATAATTCTTAACCGCGGAGGGTGGCCCCACACCGGCTTATCGCTTCTGAGACCGCCGCCGAGCGCATCATGGCGACCTCGTCACCAGTCAAAGTACGGTCATGTGCCCTAAAAGTAAGCGTAAACGCCAGCGATACTGAGCCATCAGGAATGGGTTCCCCTGCATAGCGATCGAAGAGCTCCACCCGTTCCAGCTCTGCCCCGCCTCCAGCGACGAGAGCTTGGACCACCTCGGCGGTGGCCACCGTTTCGGCAACGATCAGCGCAATATCTTGAATTGCGGGTGGCTGAATCGAGAAAATTGGCGCGTGTACTGGCCGCGCTACCCCGAGACGGTCGAGATCGATTTCAAAGGCAGATGTGCGCGTAGGTAGATCCAAATTCTTAAGTACTCGAGGATGAATCTCGCCGGCGTAGCCCACTAAATCCCCGTCGGCATAAATAGCGGCGCCTCGGCCCGGGTGCCATGGCGCCATCTCCGCGCTGCGTACCTCGACGCTGGCGCCGAGTGATTCAACAACGGCACACGCAGCGGCCACTGCATCACTCCATGACGAAGGTAGGGACTTACCTTGCCATCCTTCACTCTCGCGAGCACCAGCAAGTACACCAGCCACACTCTGCGGTTGCCGTGGAATTGATCCCATCAGCGCCGTCAATTCTGCAGAGGTGGGTGCTTTATCTACGCCAATCGTTGGCGCTTGCGTGAAACCTTCAGCGAAAAAGAGCGACCCCATTTCAAAAAGTGCGACCTGCTTTGCCCCGCGACCGAGATTGCGCTTGAGAGTTGCGCAGAGCCCGGGCAGCAAGGTACTACGCAAGAATGGCTCTTCCTCACTGATCGGATTGATAAGGGCAATAAGATTTCGACGAGAATCATCTTTCCCCACTCCGAATGAATCCAATACTTCACTACTATGGAATGGGTAGTTCAACACTTCAACAAAATCATGACCCGCCAATGTGCGTCCAACATTGCGTCGGGCACGTTGCACAGCAGTCAGCCCGCGACTTGAGGACTGAGTCAACATCACGGATGGAATCTTTTCGTATCCTTCAAGCCGAGCCACTTCCTCAACCAGGTCCTCGCCAATAGTGAGGTCTGGGCGCCAACTAGGCGGAGTGATTTCCCATTTCTCACCCTTAGCAATCTCACAACCCACAGAGCGAAGGTGCGACTCAACGGATTCAACTGAGTATGAGTACCCCACTAATCGTGATGCGTAATGAGGGTCGAAGATAATGGGGCTTTGAATCGTGCGATTATCTACATCTATCGAAGAGTCATGGACTCCCCCACCAAATTCGCAGAGCAGGGCTATCGCTCTGGCCGACGCCGCGGGTGGCAGATCGTGATCCACTCCACGTTCAAGACGGCGGGATGCTTCACTAGAAAGTTTATGCCTACGAGACATACGTCCCACTGTTGCGGGAATAAAATGTGCCGCTTCGAGGAGTATTGAGCTTGTGGAATCTGATATTTCGCTCTCCAAGCCACCCATCGTGCCAGCAAGTGCCAAGGGACCCTTGTCGTCTGCTATCACGAGATCATCGGAAATCAACGGTCGCTTTACATGGTCTAACGTTTCAAGTTTCTCTCCGGAAGCCGCACGCCTGACGCGCAAAGTGCCGTGAACCTTCTGCGCGTCAAAGGCATGAAGGGGCTGGCCCAGTTCGAGCATCACGTAGTTAGTAACATCTACCGCTAAGGAGATGGGGCGCATTCCACATAGTGTGAGACGCGTCTGCATCCAGAGCGGTGAATGTGCAGCTGGATTCCATCCGCTTACTGAGCTAAGCACCAACCTGTCAGCTCCCGTGGTGTCGGAGATATCTGCCTTGATCGAGGCGCCAATTTTAGACAGCGAATACTTTGAGACGGGGTCCTTGAATTCAAGAGAGAAAGCGGTGGCTACTTCGCGTGCGATCCCACGCATCGAGAGCGCATATCCGCGATCTGGGGTGACCGCGAGATCGATTACTGAATCCTGCAGTCCCAGAAGTGCAATCGCATCATCTCCGAGATTGGCTGACCCTTCAGGAAGCACGACAATTCCTGAGTGATCCTCACCAAGTCCTAGTTCCTTGGAAGAACAGATCATTCCGTTGCTCGTATGCCCGTATGTTTCACGAGCCGTAATAGCAAAGCCTCCTGGCAATATTGCGCCCGGTTTTACCACCACCACAAGATCTCCCGGAGCAAAATTCTCGGCTCCACAAATCATCCAACGAGGTTCGCCTTCGCCAGCATCGACGCTGACCCAACGAATAGGTTTCTTAAATTCTGTGAGCACTTCGACAGTAAGAACGCGAGCAACCACCACAGGTCCGACGAGATCTTCACCTAGGTGCGAAACGGACTCCACTTCAAGCCCCTGACGAAGCAATGAATCGGCGACTTGATCAGCGGTGACATTGGATGGCAGCGCTACGAATTCGCGCAACCACGACAAGGGAAACTTCATCAGACTTCCATCCCAAAGGCCGATGTAAATCGCACATCGCCTTCCACAATATCGCGCATATCGGTAACTCCATGCCGGAACATCAGCGTGCGCTCAAGCCCCATACCAAACGCGAATCCAGAGAATTCGCTGGTATCAATTCCGCAAGCAACTAATACTTTGGGGTTCACCATTCCACACCCACCCCACTCAATCCAGCCTTGTCCGCCGCACGTGCGACATGTGGAGTCCGCACCTTTGCATCGAAAACATTTCAAATCCACTTCAGCGCTCGGCTCAGTAAAAGGAAAGAACGATGGACGCAATCTGGTGACGATTCCTTCACCGAACATGGAGGTAGCGAAATGATCGAGCGTTCCTTTGAGATGGGCCATCGTGACACCGCGATCTATCACTAAACCCTCTACCTGTCCGAAGACAGGGGTATGGGTGGCGTCGAGTTCATCAGTGCGATAAGTGCGACCGGGACAGATGACGTAAATCGGAGGTTGCTGCGTCAACATGGTGCGCGCCTGCACTGGCGATGTATGAGTACGCAACACTAAGCCCGAACCTTCTGGCGCTATGTAAAAAGTATCTGCAGTGGAACGAGCCGGATGATCGACGCCGATATTGAGAGCGTCAAAGTTAAACCATTCATTCTCTAATTCTGGGCCTTCAGCAACCTCGTATCCCATACCGATAAAAAGGTCTGCGATGCGATCGCGTAATGTGGTGAGCGGATGTCTAGCACCCACGGGGCGTCGCCTCATAGGAAGGGTGACATCGACACGTTCCTCTTGAACCACACGCGCCTCATCGGCAACATCAACGCGCTCCTGCGCATCGGCCAACGCTTGATTGATCTCCTGGCGGGCAGCGGCAACTCGCTTACCTGCTTCGGCCTTAGCAGCCGGTGGAAGCGCCCCGATTTCGCGATTAGCCAGTGAGAGAGGTGAGCGATCCCCCGCATGGGCGATCCGGGCATCCTTAAGATCCTCCCCAGTACGCGCTGCGATAAAAGCAGCAATGGCATCGGCGACAACTCCTTGGAGGTACTCCACTTTCAGAGTCGCTACCTCTACCGGGTCATAGCTCTTATTAGGCGCAGACATGATTCACCTCCGTTCGAAATTCTTTATTGAGTCTAGTCAACGAGCCTGGCTGGCGAGGAAGAATACGATGCCTGCCGCGGTAGCAAGGTTGAGGCTCTCGGCCCGGCCATTCATCGGGATACGGAAGGTTCGATCCGCCTGTGAAAGCGCCTCTGGAGATAACCCCCAGGCCTCATTGCCAAAGAGCCAAGCCGCGCGCGTGGGGGTCGAGAGCAGATCCTCCCCGGAGAGGTCAGCGGCAATTACCTCGCACTTTTGGGAATGTGCCCAGGAGATTGCGTCAGAAAGACTCACTCCGTAAGCCACGGGAAGATGCCAATGTGATCCGGCCGCTGATCGAACAACTTTTGGCGACCACGGGTCAACCGAATCTTCGACAAAGAGCACCGCATCGAAATCGAAAGCATCTGCGCTCCTAATAATCGTTCCCGCGTTTCCGGGATCACGCACGTTACTAAGAATCGCAACGCGGCCTTGTGCCGCCTGAAGCGAAGCAATATCGATGTTGGGGAGGTGACAGACTGCAATAACGCCTTGTGGAGATTTCGTATCGCACATGGCCGCGAGAACGTCATCGGCGATCTCGACCGCTTCTGAGAGTATGGGGTGCTGGGAGATCATTGTGCTGGTGGCGTATAGCTCAACGATAGAACCCGGATCGTAGGTCAGTGCTTCTCGCACCGATTGAATTCCTTCGGCGATGAATTGACCAGTCGTTACCCGTTCGCTCTTCTTAGATAAAGCACGAACCGCCGACACGCGTGCAGATCGCACACTTGTCGGCGGTTCAACGTTTCGTGACATCTATCGACGCGTAAACGTGTGACTAGGAGAGAACGACTGCCTTGCGAGACACCTCGACGAGAACGGTGAACGCGGCAGGATCGTTTACGGCCATGTCAGCAAGGACGCGGCGGTCAACTTCGACACCAGCGTTCTTCAGACCTTGGATGAAACGGCTGTAAGTCATGTTATTCGCACGAGCTGCAGCATTGATGCGTTGGATCCAGAGGGATCGAAAATCACCCTTCTTATCTTTGCGGTCGTTGAACGCATAGACGAGTGAGTGTGTTACCTGCTCCTTGGCCTTGCGGTAGAGACGCGAACGCTGTCCGCGGTAACCACTTGCGCGCTCAAGGGTTGTACGACGCTTCTTATGGGCATTGACCGCCCGTTTTACACGTGTCATCTAATTCACTCCTTTGTGTGTGCGGGCGTTATTACTTAAGACCAAGCATGCGCTTGGCGGTGTAAGAGTTAGGGGCAGCTGCCTCAGTGTCGAGGGAGAGGCGACGCGTACGTCGTGATGACTTGCCTTCCAAAAGGTGACGCTTGTTCGCCTTTTCACGCATGATCTTGCCGCTGCCGGTGACGCGGAAACGCTTCTTGGCTCCGCTGTGCGTCTTCATCTTTGGCATCTTTGACTCCTCTTCGTCTCTGTGGCTTACGCCTTGTTCGTCTCTCTGGCTTGCGCCAGGCTTGAGCTAGCTAACCTCTTCGGTACTGTTCTCAACTGCTTCTTCAACTACGGCCGGTGCAGGAGTGGTGACCAACTTGGGCAAACTCGCGGGCTTTCCTCCTCGAGAAGGACCAAGGACCATCACCATATTGCGGCCATCTTGCTTGGGAGCAAATTCGATAAAAGCAATATCCGCAACATCTTCGGCCAGACGCTGTAGCAACTTATAGCCCAGCTCGGGCCTTGATTGCTCACGTCCGCGGAACATGATCGTGATCTTGACTTTATCGCCAGACTTAAGGAACCGAATTACGTGACCTTTTTTGGTCTCGTAATCATGAGAATCAATTTTCGGACGGAGCTTCATTTCCTTAACCACAATATGGGTTTGGTTCTTACGAGCCTCGCGCGCCTTTTGAGCGGCTTCGTACTTGTACTTTCCAAAGTCCATAATTTTGCAGACAGGGGGCTGTGCGTCAGGAGCTACCTCAACTAAGTCGAGATCTGCTTCTAATGCCAACCGAAGCGCTTCATCGATGTCTACGACACCTATTTGCTCTCCTTCCACACCCACGAGGCGTACCTGTGGGACGCGGATCCGATCATTAATCCTTGGTTCAGTGCTGATATTTGCTCCTTCGTGAGATGGTCGGCCATTTCGCTGCTTCAGAGTTGAGGCAATAAGAAAGGGCCCTTCGCGACGCACGCAAAGAGCCCATGAAGCAGCTTTCGCTGCGACTACCAGATCCGCCTAAACGGACGAGGTGGGAGGAGTCTCCACTTGCGTCTTAATCAACCAGAGTTCGATCGATCTGGCCTTAGAGTACTAGAGGTTGCTCAGCCCTCCAAAACGGGCAGCAGAGCCAGATCAATTCCACGCTCAAGGCGGACGGTTACTTCCGGATCCGCGCTCAATTTCTCCATCACACGCACGGCGACTTCGGTATCGGGGATCATCACCAAGACCACCACGAGGTCGACGAGGTCTTGCGGTGGAGGCGCCTGGAGAAAGGCGGTGGCTACTGGCTCCCCCTCTAACGCGCGTTCGAGGGCTGCTTCGATTACCGGATCTTGCCATTGCGGGTAGAGGCGGTAGCCCAACGCCAACGAGCGCGCGGCCGCACCCGTAATGGAAAATGCCTGCGTTTTGGGATTGACCAACACCCCCACGGCCCCTTCGGCTAGAGAGGCGGCCACTGCTTCAGCGCTCTCCCCTCTGAGCGGTCTTGCTTGCGGATTCCATGCCATCAATTCGGCAACTCCGGTAAAGACCGGCAATATTCGCTCTCCTTGATTTTCAATCCACGCAAGCGACATTT
Source organism: Actinomycetota bacterium (assembly GCA_026393015.1). Lineage (GTDB taxonomy): Bacteria > Actinomycetota > Actinomycetes > Nanopelagicales > Nanopelagicaceae. Next base: position 7,681 of record JAPLBA010000115.1, on the reverse strand, counting down.
CACTCTCTTGTTCATGACCTTCAGAGCTGCGCGAGACGAGTGTTGCGATCAGAGCTACAAATAGTCGAGAACGAGCAAGCGCATCCGTGATCGCATAGATATCCCGAGAGTCAAGTGCATCATTTACGAAGCCGCGGGTGATGCCATCATCACTCGCGGCTTCGGGAGAAAGATCGGGGATCTTCAGTTGGTGCCCATATCTACGATGGCAGCAACTGGGCCACCACCTGGTGGGCCTTGGTGAGCAGCCGAGACTGAAACAAAGACTGCTGGATCTCCAGTAACCGCCGCAGCCACCCCGCCCACGGTTGCCTTGATCTGACGATGCCAATGCACGTCAGAATCATCGAGCATTGCGTTGCGACGACCACGGACGACGCCGCCGGGGGAAACTTCGCACTTGAGAAAGACGTTAACAAGGCGCCCCTTGAGGTCGCTGAAGTGCGGGCGCTGCGGAAGTTCCATCCCGGCATCGCGAATCGCAGCCCAAATACCATCCGCGTCGAGAGCATCTTCCATGACCGAGTGGCCAATGCGGTAGCGACCGCCAATTCCACGGACGTTTCCTACAACCACAATTTGCGCTTGATCCAATTCCACGCCAGATGAACAGGAAGCAACCTGTGAGAACAATTCTAAGTTCTTCATAATTTCAGGATCCGTGACGGACTTAATCTCGCCGAGGGCGAGGGCGATTCCTAAACCGGTCGTTCCGTTTGAGAGATCCATCGACTCGTGAGTGTGCTCGGTCCATACTTCACTACCACGCGCATGCGCATCTCGAATAGTGTGCACCGTCAGGAGTGGAGTCTTTGTCTGCACGTAGTGCACGTCTTTAGGATCGGTAATCCCGGCGCGTTCCATGGCAATCTTGACTCCTGCAGCCACCTTGTTCACCATGCCCATATAGCCAATTTCTTCGGGGAGAATCGCTTCGCTCATGGCAAAGCCCACCGAGATGCGAGGCTCATCTGTCTGTACAGCCTTTGCCGGATCAATGGTGGCGAAGATCGTCGCGTGGGGGCTGATCACACCATCTGTGCCGCCAGACCACACGATAGGTACCTGCATCGCATCGGCGGCACTGCGCGTTCCCTTGTTGATGAGAACTTCGCGGAAAGCGCGATCTGCAATGATGCGAGTGTAATCATTTACTCCGCCATTACCTTCAGTCTTACCGATAATTGCAATAATTCGATCAGCTTCAATGACGCCCGAATCGATGAGCTCCTCTAACCCGCTCGCATCACTCACATTCTTGATGGGTACTTTACGAACCTCGATCGGAAGTGGCTTACTCATACTTGCTCCTTCATCTTGGGCGTCCTACGGACGACTGTGCCATATTTTGCTACATCACTATCTATTCCTTCAACACAACGTTCGATATTTTGCAGAGACGTGATAATTGACGAGCCGCCTTCTTCGGCAAAACGGCAGGCACCAAGAACCTTGGGTCCCATACTGCCGCCCGCGAACTCATCCATCAAGGCTCTCATCTCCTCGGGAGTGGCCTCACCAATCTGCCGTTGGCTCTCACTCCCCCACCCCACCATTGCATGAGAAATATCAGTGGCAATGACCAAAAGGTCACATTTCAGTTGAATCGCTAGAACGGCGGCCGAAAGATCCTTATCGATCACCGCTTCAACTCCCCTATAACTATTTCCATCGCGTACTACGGGAATTCCACCACCTCCACTTGCAATAACAATAAAATTCGCATCGAGTAGTGCTTCGATACTTGCGAATTCGACGATGGCAATGGGATCTGGTGAAGCGACAATACGACGCCACCCCTTACTGCCACGATCTTCCCATTGTTGACCGTGAGAGATAAGTACTTCCGCTTCGACCCGTGAAAGATATCTGCCGATTGGTTTGGTCGGGTGCGCAAAGCCTTCATCTTTTGCAGAAACTTCCGTGCGAGTAACAAGTGCAGCGCACTTACGGTCTATTCCTCGCTCAAATAGAGCAGAATCAAGAGCATTTAGAATCGTGAAGCCAATGGTTCCTTGCGTTTGCGCTCCGCACCAATCAAGTGGAACAGGCGGTACTACTGATGCAGCCAGCTCATTCTTTACGAGGATGTTTCCGACTTGAGGGCCATTTCCGTGGGTCAGGATTATTTGATGACCCGCACCGATCATGTCGGCGATCGATTCCATCGCCGTAGCAATCGCGATCCGCTGATCCTCAGGGCGCGCGCTGCCATCCGGGGATGTCATCGCGTTGCCACCAAGTGCCACCAAAATTCGCATGTCTATACCTTTCTTGCCATGAGACTCGATTGACATAGACGGCAGTTGACGATGTAAGGGAGCGTAACAGTCATCACTGACCAAGTCGTCGATAACGTTCACGCCGCAGGTTTAAGCGCTCTACTGGATCCATGTTGAGGAGAAGGACAATCTCTCGCTCAAGAACTTGGGCTACACGACGCGCGAACTCTTGCGGCTCCACGGCTGCGTCGGGGCGTTCAGCAATGATCCGATCCACAATGCCATTGCGCAATAACTCACGAGCCTTCACACCTTGCGACTCCGCCATTTCATCCGCACGATCCTTTGTTCTATGAACGATGACCGATGCCCCCTCTGGAGGAAGAGGAGAGAGCCAAGCATTCTCAGCAGCTAACACCCGGTCTGCGGGAAGAATTGCTAGCGCTCCACCTCCACTGCCTTGCCCCAGAAGGAGACAAATTACTGGTGCCCGCAATTCCAACTGATCTGCCAGGGAACGTGCGATCTCTCCTGCAAGTCCACGCTCCTCAGATTCACGCGAGAGCGCAGCACCACCTGTATCAATAACAGTAACGAGTGGCAATCCCAGTTCGTTCGCCAGATGCATGCCACGTCTTGCCTCGCGCAACGCACCGGGACCTAGTGCCACATTGCGATGCGCTCGATCTTGAGCAAGGACCACCGCCGGTGCATTTCCAAATTTAGCAAGTGCAAGCATCATCCCGGGATCGGTTTCGCCTTCACTCGTACCGTGAAGTGGAACGACATTGTTAGCCCCATAGCGCAACAGGGAACGCACGCCAGGACGATCACTCTTCCTCGTTCTCAGAATCGAAGTCCACGCGCTCTCATCTTGCAGCGAATCGAAAGGCACTTCATCAACTAAAATAATATTGCGACGAGGAGCCATGAGAACAGTCAACGCTCGCGCAGCCATGTCGGCCAGCTTCTCTGGTGGAAGAACCGCATCAATCAATCCATGGGCAAAGAGATTCTCGGAAGTTTGAACGTCTTCAGGGAAGGGTTCACCATGCAAGGCTTCATAAACGCGTGGACCAAGAAAACCGATCAATGCAGCGGGCTCAGCCACGGTGACGTGCCCAAGCGAGCCCCACGAAGCAAATACGCCCCCCGTAGTGGGATGTCGCAAATAGACCAGATATGGCAATCCAGCTTTGCGATGGGCATTTACGGCCCCGGTGATTCCAACCATCTGGAGAAATGCGACTGTGCCTTCCTGCATTCGGGTACCACCAGACACGGGTGCCGCGATCATCGGTAATGCTTCATTAGTGGCGCGTTCAAATGCCGCCATAATTCTGGCCGCCGCGGCAGTGCCTATCGATCCAGCAAGAAAACCAAACTCACTCACTACTACGGCTACTTGGATGCCACGTATCAGGCCTTTTCCAGTAACGATCGACTCGGTTAAACCGGTCTTCTCTCTCGCGTCAGCAAGTTCCTTCGCGTACTCCGGAGAGATCGATGCAGGATCTCGTACCTCTGCATCCCATGATTCAAAAGATCCAGGATCTAGCACTAAAGCAATCAATTCGTGCGAGTTGAGCCTAGGAGTCTTCATTACATGTTCAAGCTTCCTCTAACCAGGCGCGCACACTTTCATTGTGTTCTCCAAGACGTGGCGGTGGCAGTGGGGCTGGGCGATGACCAATTGCACCCACACCATCAATGCGAATCGGAGGACCGGGGATCTTTATCTTCCCAAGAGAAGAGTGTTCCACTTCCATGACCAATCCTTGCGAGAGGGTTTGGTCCCATGCATAAACGCTATCGAGTGCGCGGACCCGTCCAGCTGGGATGCCCACGCGGTCTAATTCCTGAAGCAGATCCTCGCTCTTCCATGTTAAAAAGATGGCTTCAATTTCGCCAAGTAGCTCGACTCTGTTGCCTACGCGCTTCGCATTTGAATCGTATTCGTCGCGGACTAATCCGAAGGCCTCCGCAAAGCTTCGCCATAAATTCTCAGATCCCACCGCCATTTGAATGGAACCGTCAGCACAGGAAAAGAGTCCGTAGGGGACGATCGAAGGGTGGTGATTACCGGCAGCTTGCGGAATTTCCCCGGCCACCGTGTAACGAGTCCCCTGGAATGCATGTACACCCACGATCGAAGCTAGCAGAGAGGTATGAACCGTGCTTCCTTTACCAGTGGCGTTACGTTCATTCAACGCAGCGACCACACCATAGGCACCGTACATTCCGGCAAGCAAGTCTCCAATCGGCACGCCCACGCGGGTGGGATGTGCACTATCTGGCCCCGTGAGAGACATCAGACCCGCTTCACCTTGCGCGATTTGATCGTAACCCGCGCGCGTGCCTTGCGGACCATCATGACCAAACCCAGAAATGGAAAGCGTGACCAATCGTGGATTAAGAGCAACAAGTTCTGCACTTCCGAAACCAAGCCGAGCAAGCACGCCAGGTCTAAAATTCTCTACAAGTACGTCCGCTTTTTGAATCAACCTTCTCAGAGTTGATTTTCCCTCCTCATCCTTTAGATCAAGAGTGATCGATTCTTTGTTCCGGTTACACGACAAGAAATAAGTACTTTCGGCCGGCTCGCCAACGAATGGAGGACCCCACCCGCGAGTATCATCTCCGCCATCAGGATTCTCCACCTTGATAACTCGAGCACCCATATCTCCCAGCATCATTGCCGCATGTGGCCCAGCAAGTGCGCGTGAGAGATCAACAACTACAACATCAGAAAGTGGCCCTTGTAGAAATTGGTTCATAGAAAGTCCACCTCCGCATAGTCGCGCCCGCCTGAGAGTGAGTGGTAGCCGGATCCGCGATCAAAGAAGGGTTCATCTCCACTCCTGGCAGACTGCCGCCTGGTGCGTTCCTTGTCAGAGGCAGCAAAATCAAAGACTGGGTTATCTTTTTCGCCATGGGCCACTACGCCATAGTCACGAAGCGCGCCTTCGAAAGTCACTTTTCCCCAGCGAAGATCGCGCTCGACTTCATCGTAGGGACGAGTGAGTGGATCGCCCCAGCCACCGCCACCAGTTGTGCGAATTCGGATGACTTCACCAGCTTTCACGGGAACTGCATCCGAGAGCGCATCTACTTCACGCTCGTGAATAGTTCCGGGTTCGACGACGACGCTAAATGATTGGCCGGCCATACCACCATTTACTCCCCAACAGGAAAGTATTGAGCGATCAGCAATGCTCATAAAGTTGGCATCCTTCAACATTCGAATTTCCTTTTCGTAACCAAGACCGCCTCGGTATCTGCCTGCTCCGCCGGAGTCTCTTGCGAGGCCGAGGCGTTCGACAATGAAGGGGAACCTCGACTCAGTAAATTCAGTAGGAAGATTTCTTGAGTCAGGCACCACGTGAATCGTATCTTCGCCGTCGGAGTAATAGCGTCCACCGGAACCACCGCCGAGTACTTCACGCATGAGGTATGAGTTTCCGTCTAAATCATCGCCATATACTCCCGTATACCGAATGGTCTCCTGATCGGCTGGCATGCGACCGTTGACAGCCTTGGCTAAAACTCCAGCAAAGACGCCAAGCAAACGCAAAATGACGAAAGTGCGAGCATTTGTTGGAGCCGGAAAGATCGGAGTGAGTAGCGTTCCTTTTGGCGGAAATTTCATTTCAATGAGCGGGACAATGCCTTCGTTTACATCTAGTTGTGCCATACGTTCTGGAGTGTCCGCAAGATTGCGCAGAATTGGAGCTAACCATTTCTTAAGGAAATTACCGTCTGCATAATCTCCACAGTGATTGATGGGACCCTTTGCCTGAGGGGAAGTACCAGTAAAGTCTAAAACAATCTTCTCGGGAGTCTTAGTCAGAGTGATTCTTTGGGTATGTAACCTTGGCGCATCTACACCATCGTGTTCTGCATAATCTTCCCAAACGAAAGTCCCATCTGGGATCTTTGAGAGAATTTCACGACGGTAGGTTTCGGTGGTTTTATCGAGGATCGCTTGAAAGCAGGCTTCGATCGTCTCTCGGCCGTATCGCTCGAAGAGCTCCGTGATTCGTCTGGCACCCATCAAACAGGCGGAACACTCTGCGTCTAGGTCTGCTGCGAGAGAATCTGGCATACGAGAATTGCGAGTCATAATTTTTAGCGCGGACTCGTTAGGAACTCCTCTGTCCCAGAGTTTGATGGGCGGCACCATCAAACCTTCTTCAAAGACACTCTGTGCCCCCGATGGCATTGAGCCAGGACAAGCCCCGCCGATGTCGTCGTGATGACCAAACGCCTGCACGAAACAGACGACTTCGCCTTCGAAGAAGACAGGTACCGTGACGCAGAGATCTGGAAGGTGGCCGATGCCGCCTTCTGAGAGATACACATCGTTATGGAAGTAGACATCTCCCGGATTCATGGTGTCCATGGGATAGTCCCGCACGACTGGATGCACTAACGCTGAGTATGACCGTCCTGTTAATTTCCTGAGTTGGCGATCGTGGATTCCGGCACGGAAGTCATGAGCATCGCGAATCATAGGTGAACGCGAAGTTCGTCCGATGGCTGTTTCTACCTCTTGTTCAACACTGGCTAAGGTCCCTTCGACGATCTCGACCAAAATGGGGTCGATCTTTAACGGATTGGCACTCATAATCCCGCCTTTGTAACGATGATGTTCCGGAAACGATCGATACGGACTTGAAATCCTGGGTGAATCGGCACCGTAGATCCAAACTCTTCGATGATTGCTGGCCCAGTGATGCAATCCCCTGGCGCTAACTTAGGTCGCGAATAAATGGGGGTTTTCACCTGTTGTGCTTCGAACCAGATCTCCCGTTCTCCAGTAATAGCACGCGATACATCGCCATCTCCAGCGGGCACCTCTTGAATCACAGGTCTTGTGATGGGACCAATGCCCGAGACCCGCAGATTAACCCATTCAACTGGTTGACGGTCATCATCTCTGAAGTCGTATCCGTAGAGAGCTTTATGCGCTTCATGGAATCGATCAGCGACGGTGTGCGCGAAAAGGGAATCTATTTCGCCAGTAGGTGCATCGACGCGAACCTCGAATGCCTGACCAAAATATCGAAGATCTACGCTTCGGCGATACACATGGTCTGCTAAGGAAAAACCTTCCTTAACAAGGGCAGCGTGCGCATTCGCCGTGAGTTTGTCTATGCTCGCTCCCACTTTCGCGAAATCGAATTCCGCATGCTTCATCACCATAGTTTGCACATAGTCATTGCGCACATCCACCGTGAGCAGTCCAAACGCAGAAACGTTTCCTGGATTGAGTGGAACGATAACGCCAGCTAAACCTAGAATGTCCATCAATCGACAGAGCAAAAGCGAACCAGAACCGCCAAAGGTAGTGAGATAGAAGTTGCGAACGTCTAGGCCGCGTTTAACGGTGATTTGGCGCAGTGCGTTCGCCTGGTTCCAAGCAGAAATTTCCAAGATCCCTCGAGCACACTCTTCTG
>JAPLBA010000066.1 GCA_026393015.1 Actinomycetota bacterium | reverse complement strand
GTTGCCGTCGATTTACCTGAATCCGATCTGCCAGAGAGGGATAGCCATGTTGGAACCGATTAATCCTGAGACCCTCGCACCTCCCGTTGGCTTTAGTCATGCGATGATCGCACCCGCTGGAGCACGCATTGTTTTTCTCGCTGGGCAGACTGCGCTCAACAAAGAAAGTGTCATTGTCGGCGATGGCATCGTTGAGCAATTCGAACAAGCACTCACCAACATGCTCACTTCGCTTAAAGCATCAGGAGGATCGCCCACAGACTTGGCGCGCGTCACCATCTACTCCGTTGATCCAGTGGACTATCGCGCACATGCACGCGAAATAGGCCAAGTGTGGAAGCGCCATATAGGCAAGCATTACCCCGCGATGGCGCTCATCGGCGTGGTACGCCTCCTGGACGATGCCGCACTCGTTGAAATCGAAGGCACCGCGGCAATCTCGTGACCGCACTCGCTCCGCTCTGGTCGGCCGAATCGATTGCGATTATCGGTGCAACCGAACGTGCCGGTGCAATGGGCAGACTCCCCCTCGATTACTTACAACGTTTCGGATACCAAGGAAAGATTTATCCCGTAAACCCCAAAGGCGGAACCATTCTTGGTCTTGACGCCTTTTCGTCAATGGCTGAGGTGCCAGAGAGAGTCGAACTTGCCCTCATCATGGTGCCCGCCTCATCAGTAGCGCAGGCGGTAACAGATTGTGCGAATGCCGGTGTCGGTGTCGCAGTAGTGATGTCTTCAGGTTTTGCCGAAGCTGGTGATGCAGGTGCACTTGCGCAAGCAGGTTTGGTCATGATTGCGAAAGCGAGTGGGATGCGCTTAGTCGGCCCCAACTGCATCGGTTCAGTGGGCGGCAAAAAGAAAGTGCTCGCAACTTTTAGCCCAGTATTTGGCTCCGATTCAACGCGCGTTGAAGCCGGATCACTTGCTCTTATCAGTCAATCAGGCGCACTTGGCTATGGCACTTATTCACTCGCTCAAGAACGCGGTCTCCCTATGGGCATCGCAGTCACTACGGGCAATGAAGCCGACGTCACGGCACTAGAAGTAGCCGCCGAGATTTCATACGACGATTCAGTATCGGGTGTGCTGCTTTATCTTGAAGGTTTAGAAAGCGTTGACGCACTGCGCGGAATTGCCAGTAGGAAACCCACGGCAATACTTAAAGCCGGGCGCTCAACGGCAGGAGCGGCTGCGGCTGCTTCACATACTGGCGCACTTGCCAGCGAAGATCGAGTAGTGGATGCCGCGATCAAAGCCGCGGGGGCCATTCGCGTGAACGATGTAGAACACCTACTCGACGCCGGAGCCGCTTTTGCGTCCGAACGAACTCTCGCAGGAAAGCGCGTTGCCATCGTGACGACTTCTGGAGGGAGCGGAATTCTTGCGGTGGATGCGCTGGAAGCCGAAGGGCTTGAACTTGCATCACTTGATCCAAAAACCATCGCTGCGCTCGAGGAAGTAATTCCAGCCTATGGAAATGCCACCAATCCCGTAGACGTGACCGCAGCTGTCATGAGTGAACCCGGTCTCTTTGAAAAATGCTTAGCGCTGGTTGCGGCCGATCCCCATGTCGATGCCATCATCGCCTGCTTTTGTGTACTCACCGGAAATGACGTAGAGAAAATTGCACACGCATTAGTAGAAACACGTAATGTGCGCGACCTACCTATCGTGGTGGCGCGAACTGGCGCCGCCGCTCTGGCCCCACAAGGTGCCACGCTCTTAAACTCCGCCCAGATTCCAGCATTTCCTACTCCCGAGCGCGCTGTTCGCGCACTTTCGATTCTGCACGCAGTCTCACAGCCGAAGAGAACAAACGCAGTGCGCCCGCCGCTCTGCGCGCCACTTGCCACTCCCACAGTTGGCGCAAACGAAATTGAATTAAAGAGTGCCTTGGCATCGGCCGGGCTACCGATTCCAGAATCACTCCTTGCGACCACTCTCGATGAAGCCCTCGCCGGTGTGGCACACGTGGGCGGTCGCGCGGTTTTCAAAGCCGTAGTACCCGGATTGCTACACAAGAGCGACGCCGGTGGCGTACTCCTCGATATCGGCGCCGACAGCGCCGAAGATGCCTTTCATCAATTGAAGAAACTAGGCGGAGATGTCCTTGTTGAACGTTTTGTACCCAAGGGCGTCGAAGCGCTCGTCGGTATTACAGGAAGCACACTAGGTCGCGTCCTCACCGTGGGTGTCGGTGGGGTACTCACCGAGATCATCTCGGATGTGGCACTGGCCTTGCTACCGGTCTCTACCGACGATGTGAATGCGATGATCGATCAGACACGACTCGCGAAACTCTTTGCTGGAGCGCGTGGGGCACCCGCTGCCGATCGCGAGGCTTTCGTCCGCTTAGTTCTTCGCCTCACTGACGCCACCAGCGATTGGCCAGCGATGAGCGAATTAGACCTTAACCCCGTTACGGTTCTCTCAGATGGGGCTTGGATCTTGGATGCTGCATACGTAGCGCCCGGCACACAGGAAGAGCACTCACCGGTAGAGCACTCACCGGTAGAGCACTCACAGGTAGAGCACTAGGAGAGACGATGGATGTAGGGACACTTGTTGCGCGCTCGATGCGAAAGTATCGCGATCGCATCGCACTGACCGGACCTGAAGGAGACATCACCTTCGGCGAAGTCGGCGGGCGCATCATGCAACTCGCGCGCGCGCTTCGTGCCCTGGGACTCGATACCGAAGATCGCGTACTCGATCTCCAGAGCAACCAGAACTCCTACATCGAAACCGATCTCGGAATCTCTACCGCTGGACTCTGTCGCGTCGCGCTTAACTACCGCCTCCATCCCACGGACTGGATTCGCATTGCCACCGATTGTGGTGCTCGGGTGCTTATTCTCGATGCGAAGTTCTGGGATGACGCCAAGGAAGTACGCGAACTGGTTGATCACGTCATTGTTATCAACGGCGAGCACGAGGGCGCAGTTCATTATGAGCGCTTTCTCGCCGCGCAATCTAGTGAAGAACTACACCTGGCAGTGAACCCAGACACTTTAGTATCGCTTAATTATTCAAGCGGAACCACAGGCAAGCCAAAGGGCGCTATTCGCACCCACCGTAATCGCTTCGCAAGCCTCAACAACATCGTTACAGATCTCTTCGGCCGCATACCGAATGAAAATGATGCTTGGCTCCATACCGGCCCTGTCACACATACCAGCGGACTCTTCGTACTCCCCTTCTTTGCTTTTGGTGCTCGCCAGATCGTGCATGCCAAGTTCGACGAAGAGCTCGTAGTTGAAGCGTTCGAAAAAGGCGGTGCTACCGCAACCGCAATGGTGCCTACCATGGTCGCTCGTCTCCTTGCGATGAAAGACATCTCCCCCGAACGCTTGAAGAATTTACAAATGCTTGGTTATGCAGGAGCGCCGATGCCCGCCGAGCAAATTCGCCAATGCCACGAGCAACTCACGACGCACATGGTGCAGTACTACGGATTAGTCGAAGCCATTCCCCCAGTCACCGTGCTCTCCGAAGCAGATCACACACTTGGACTCACACGCGAACCAGAAGTCCTGACGAGCGCGGGCAACGCCTGCAAGGGTGTAGAAGTACGCATCGTTGATGAAGACGGCAAAGACGTTCCTCTCGGGGAGATCGGCGAAGTCATTACTCGCGGCGATCACGTCATGCGCGGGTACTGGGGCTCAGCTGGTCAAGACAACACCGTCACCAAAGCGGTGCGCGACGGTTGGCTACATACCGGAGATCTGGGACGTCTAGATACTCACGATCGCCTCTTCTTAGTCGATCGCAAGGGCGACATGATCATCAGCGGTGGTTACAACATCTACCCGCGTGAAATTGAGGAAGTTATCGCCCAGGTTCAAGGCGTCCATGAAGTGGCCGTCGTGGGAGTAAAGGACCAAGAGTGGGGCCAACGCGTCACCGCTCTTATCACCCTCCTTCCTGGAGCCAACGTGGATCCACAAGTTGTGATGGATCACTGCAAGGCGAGCATGGCTTCCTATAAGAAGCCGAAAGAGGTACGCATTGTTGAGTCTTTCCCGTTGAATTCCACCGGAAAGATCGCTAAGAAGGTCATCAGGGAAGAACTCGAAGCGGAATCGAAGTAAGGATCATTGTGAAAGAGCAACCGGGTGAGTACCCATACACGCGTGGCATCAGTGCAGAACCACGCGTCTGGACGATGGGGCAATACGGTGGTTTTGGAACTCCTGCTGAAACTAACGCGCGCTTTCGTCAGTTGCTCGACCAAGGTCTTACTGGTTTCAGTGTCGCACTCGATCTTCCCACACAGCTAGGCCTCGACTCAGACCATCCCCTTGCTGCTGGCGAAGTTGGCAAAGTGGGTGTCGCTATTGATTCACTCCGCGATATCGAAATCCTGATGGATGGCATTCCCCTCGACAAAATCAGCCAGGTGCGCACCACCGCTAACTCAATTGGTTACATCTGGGCAGCGATGTTTATTGCACTCGCTGAACAACGCGAAGTCGACCCGAACGCATTTGGCATCTTCATTCAAAACGATGTACTCAAGGAGTACATCGCTCGAGGCACCCAAATCTTCCCGGCCGAAGCCGGCCTCAAACTCTCCGTCGACGTCATCGAGCACATCGCCACCCACATTCCCAAATGGGTCTCCCTTGCGATGAGCGGTTATCACATCCGGGAATCTGGCTCGAATGCCGTGCAAGAAGTAGCTTTCACCTTCGCAAATGCACGCGCGTATCTTGACGCGGCGGTGGCCCGTGGAGTCAGCGTGGACGCAGTCGCACCCACCCTCTTCACCTTCCTCACGTCAAATATGGATTTCCTCAGCGAAATATCAAAGTTCCGTGCTGCACGTCGCACTTGGGCAAGGCTCATGCGCGAAAAGTACGGCGCACAGAATCCGCTCTCAGAGCAATTACGCATCTTCGCTTTTACTGCAGGTTCATCGCTCACTGCGCAACAACCCATGAACAACACTGTGCGCACCTCGGTGGAAATGATGGCTGCAGCGCTCGCTGGAATTCAGACCATGCACGTTTCTGCCTACGACGAAGCCCTCGGCGTTCCAACCGAAGAGGCGGCCACTCTTGCCCTACGCACCCAGCAGGTGGTGGCCTACGAGTCCGGTGTCACCAATTACGTAGATCCGTTGGCTGGAAGTTATGTCATTGAAGAGATGACCGAGGACCTCGCTAATCAAATGTGGGCAATGCTTGACGATATCGAGAAGCGTGGGGGCGCCTTAGAGTGCATTTCCTCTGGCTATTTCCAGAGAGAACTTTCCGATAGCGCCTACCAACTCGCACTCGAAGTTGATCGCGGAGATCGCATTGTGGTTGGCGTCAACAAGTTCCAAGGCGCGAGCCCGAGCCTGGAAGTATTCCGTGTCGATCCGGCCTCGGAAGCAGCGCAGGTCAATTCGCTCCATCAACTTAAAGCCAGTCGCGATAATGAACGTGTCGCCAAGGCACTCACCGCGCTCAAGTCGGCTGCGGAGAATGATGAGAACACGGTTCCCGCATGCATTGAGGCAGTGAAGGCTTATGCGACCGTGGGTGAAATTGTGAATGTACTTCGCGAAGTCTATGGAAAGTGGATACCTAACACCGTTTTCTAAATTTACTTTCAGCGCCTCACGAGATCCGCACAACATTTCGCACGTGGGCAAGAGCCCCATCGGCCAACTTATCTTTGAGCGCGAAGAAGGCGTCGGATGACTTATATCCCGGCCAATCACTCGGCAAGAAGTTCGCCGGCAAACCTGGATCAAGATAAGGCAGATGCCGCCACGCAGTAAGGATGCGGGTGTAATCAACGAATGCCTCCGCTGGAGAATCCCCTCCGCCCTTGCTCCACTTAGCTACGAGTGGGTGATGCGCGTCGAAAAAAGCAGTATGCATCTGTGCGATCGATTCTAGATCCCACCAAGAAGCGACTGCCTCCGCCGTGGGACGAAAGGCAGTGTGAGTGCTTGAAAAGACGTCCATGTGCTTCTCAACTCCGAGCTCTGCCGTCAATGCAAGTAATTCATTCTTAAGTTGCGCGGGGGCAATCCATAATCCGCCAGTCACTTGCGCAAATCCAAGCCAAATGAGGCGAGAGCGCAGTCGATACCGTAAATCACGATTACTTTCAGGAATTGAGAACGCCGCCAGTACCCAACCTTCGTCAGCATGTACTTCGCGTCGCTCAAGCACTCGAGCATCTCCCACATCGAAGGTAGTGCGTGCGGCATCGCTCAGCGCGTAGCCAGCAGCTCCTCCGCGCTTATCAGCGATCAAGATGCCGCGGCGCTTAAAACGACTAAGGGCACTTCGTACCGTCGCCTCCTCGATTTCCAATGCCTGCATCATTTCTACGAGCGAGGCAACCGAGAGCCAACCATCGAGCACGCGTGAATATGCACCGTAAATTGTGAAAATGAGGGATTGCGGCCGAGTAGCTCGGGTGAGAAGATCGCTCGCTTCTCCACTAATGACGCTGACCACGCCGTTACACTAGCCGGTAGGTACCCCATTGACGACGGTCTAGCGAAGGAAATCTTGTGCCAGCCAGTATTTCTATCACACGCACCCTGCAATGGGTTGAGACCGACGCCTCTACACACCAACACTACTCAAGTGGGTTCCGCTGGGCCGAAGAGGCCGAACATGCACTCTGGCGACGCTTAGGCTTTGGTATCGAGATCGTGGGAGCGATTCCACGAGTGGCTGTATCCATGGAATACCTGCGTCGAATTTTCTACGGTGAAGAGATTGTGACTCACCTCCGAGTCGAAAAAGTTGGCACTTCATCGTGCACTTTCGCCTTTGAGGCGTACGTCAATGGAGAAATTGCTATGCGCGGACAACATACGTGTGTGCATGCACCGAATACTTCCGGCTCAGCCCCATGGCCGGAGACCGTCCGGGCTGCGCTACTTTCGGATTAGGATTTTAGAGAGATTGGAATAGCAAAGGCCTGGTGCACGCGATGTGCACCAGGCCCTTGCTGTACAGACTTGTTACTTCTGCTTGTAACCTGCTGGGCACTTAGGAGCAGTGCCAGAAACGGTCTTCTTCGCACTGCCCTTCACGCAGGTGATCTTCTTGATTACAGCCTTGGCTGGAGCCTTGACAGCAGGGGTACTCGCTGCAGGGGTACTCGCTGCAGGTGCTGCCGCTGATGGCTTGTACGTTGGCTTGATCTTCACCGAAAGTTTTGGCTTGGAATAACTAAAGCCAGTGGCATCGATGATGATCGAGTTGTTCTTCACGGAGATGTTCGTGGTAGCTGCAGTGGAACCGCCAGCCTCGGTAGTGACCGAAACTTCGAGAGCGGTGGCTGCGTCTGCAGCATTCTTGAGACCCCAGAGTAGATCGGCATCCTTTGCAGGAATGATGGCGCGATAGAAGCCCTTGTTAACTGTGGTGCCATCAGCAGCGAAGTGAGGCGCTGCGGCACTCCATGTCATTTGCTTCGTGTCGTTATTCCATACAGGAGTGCTCAATGCACAAGATCCGTTGGAGGCAACCATCATGCCACCAGATGTTCCGGGAACACCGAATCCTGATTGATCGTCGTTCTGCGGAACGATGATGACCTGAAATTGGCGAATGTTTGCAATCGCCTTGCCGGTTTCACCGGTGCATTGCTTGGAATCAGATGCCACGGGAACAGTGACTGGGCTGCCAGTGATCGTCACTGAGTTACCTGACGCAGCATCGATCACAGCTTCGGTAGTGACTGCGTTACCAATGGCAACAGTGACACCGTTCTGGAAATCACCAGTCTTCAACTTGATGGAGATGACCATGTCTGGATCCATCGAGGTAGCAAAGAGTGGATTAGCGGTGGTGCCGGCAAGTTTGACGAGATTATCTGTCGTGCCGGTAAGTGAAGGAAGCACATCAACCATCACGAAGTTGGAGAATTCGTTAGCCGTGTGAGCTTCAACTGCGATGCCGTCGTAACCAAGTGCACCGAGGCCAGCAGCACCCCAGGTAGCAGCAGTCCATCGACCGGTAAGCGCTTTGCCTGCTACTGCAAGACCAGGCGCAGCTGCTGGAGCCGGAGCAACTGGTGTTTTCACTGTGGAAGTATCAGTTGTTACTGTCCGAGTATCAGTTGTTACTGTCCGAGTATCAGTCGTCACCGGCGCGGCTGGCGTTGGCGTGACAGGTGCTGCAGTACCGCTGACAACATAGGTAAGTTTGATAGCAGCTCCGCCGACTGGTGTCACCGTAACGGAGTCAACACAGTAGGTGATGCGCACATCTGAACATGCGGGCCACGTCGTCTTCGGAACGCGAAGTACGGCGGCATTTGCCGGCGCAATCGCGACAATCGCACCGCTAACGAGCGCAAGGCTAGCGACGACGGTGAAGAACTTCTTCATGAGACCCCCAGAATTAGCGGCAGATCATTTGACTGCACTTTGTAACGCTCCCGCGCACACCAGAACTTGTCAAGCGCACACCGAACTCGCTGCTAAGAGTTTACCTATAAAAGGGACAGGTTTACCTATATACGGGCGGCACTTTCTACCATTTCGACCAAGCCTCGGGTGGGTCGCCAGCCTAATAACTGCCCAGCTCGAGCAATGCCAGCGACCAGGACCGCAGGGTCTCCAGCGCGGCGCGCACCTACCTTGAGGCTGGCTTTCGCTCCCAGGACCTCTTCAGCGGCCGTGATGACCTCTCGAACCGAGTAACCGACCCCGCTTCCGAGGTTCACTGCCACATGGCCGGATATCGAAATATCGCCCTGTCCAGATAATAGATTTAACGCCTTGATATGGGCATCGGCCAGGTCCACCACATGGACGTAATCACGGATTCCGGTGCCGTCTGGCGTCGGCCAATCATCGCCATGAAGGGTGAGCTCCACGGGCTTGGACCCACGTACAGAATTAAGGACATTTGGAAAAAGATGTGTCTCTGGCGCGTGACGTTCTCCCACTACAACATCATCATCAGTAATAAGTGCACCCGCTACATTGAAGTAGCGAAGACTAATTGATGAGAAGACTTTTTCAGCTGCCAGAAGTTTTTCAACTGCGAGTTTAGTTTCACCGTACACATTGGTAGGAACGGTGGGGTCGCTCTCGTCGATGGGAGTCCGAGTTGGTTCACCATAAGTGGCCGCACTCGAAGAAAAGACAATACGTTTAACATTCGCGCGCTTCATGCCATCGATCAATGCTGCGGAGCCATCGCGATTAATACTCCAATATAAGTCTGGATTCTCCATAGATTCACCGACGAGTGACTTACCTGCAAAGTGCACAACCGCAACTACTTCCGAGAGAGCGCGCGCTACTGCTTCGGGATCAAGGATGGAGCCTTCAATGAATTCTGCGCCTGCTGGGATTGCATCAAGATGACCTGTAGATAAATCGTCAAGGATGACAACTTGGTGACCACGTTCAATTAATAGATACGCGGTAACCGAGCCGATATATCCTGCGCCACCAGTAACTAAAACTTTCATTCCGTCGCACTCCTTGCATCATCTGGACCCGAAAGCGAGTGCGGTGTGGTTAACATAAATGGAAGGGGCGCGGAAGGCTTCACCTCCACCGCTCGATCAATTATGAGTCCATTGTAGGTGGCAATCAAGGTCTCGCTCTGCCGCTCCCATGAGCGCGTGCGGAGCACCTCGTCGGTGTAGGCGGCTCGATACTTGGCAGGAGCGGCCATCACTCGCTCTACGGCGACCACGAATTCGGAGGTATTTTCAGCAGTGAAAACTTCACCATTTCCTATCGTGCGGACCTCTTCGGCCATGGTCTTCACGTCCGAGACGATGATCGGGAGGTTTGCCGCGGCGTACTCACCAAATTTAGTAATCAAGGAAATTTCATGGTTAGGACGATGCAAGAGTGGAATCAATCCAATATCTGCGCCAGAGAGATAACTGACTAGCTCTTCATTCGGGACGTAGGCCACATTCTTCACACGATCCGAAAGTCCCATGCTCACAGCTCGGGCCATCAACTCTTTGACATACACATTGCTCGTAGCCGCAATGATGACTAACGCAACACCGGGTAATTGCGGAAGCGCATCAAGCACAGTTCCTAATCCACGCTGCGGAGCAACTGCGCCGGAATAAACCATCAGCGGCACACCTTCAGCGATACCAGCATCGGCTCTGAGCGAGCGCGAACTCTCCCGACGTCCTTGACTGATCGGGTCATTTGCAACAACGGCCGGATCGAGAGAGATCTTTAAATACTCCTTGAGTATCGGCCCCATCTGCGGGCTCACCACAAACATTGCATCGATATTCTGCGAAATTTGTAACTCAGCTGTGGAATACGCTTGATGAGCAGACGAAGAAAGATGTTGTGTGCCTTGCAAAAATTCATGCGCGTCATAAACAACCTTGGGCCGCACTCCCCCGGAAGATGATATGGCGCTCGCAAGCGCATCAGCCACTGGGAGCGCGCTGTAATCGTGCGCATGAATGACATCCGGCGCAAAGGCTCTTGCATACGGAGTCATCGTGGCAACTGCACGTCCAAGCCCCGGAATCGCTGGGGGTTTCGTTGGCAGGAAATGAAACTTGAAACGTGCTACGTAATAGCGTCCGCGACGCAGAATTTTCGCGAGTAAGCCGGTGCCGACTGGATGCTTTGCAGGTACACGCAGCACACGGGCGCGACCTACTTCGAATTGATCCTTACTTCCGTTGCGGGTGGTTCCTAAGATCAACGAGTTCCACCCAGCTTCACCCGCGGAGTATGCGCACTTGAGAACGCGAGAGTCCTCCACCACCCCATTCAGGACGATGGCAAGGACCCGGGGCGCTCTCACTTCAGACATATGACCAACTTAGTCGCACGCTCATAAATAGAGCGCAAATTTTCAGAGGATCAGGCGGTTGGAATCAGTTGATTCGGACAAGTCGCCAGAATCTTGGCCATCGCATCCTTCTCTGCCTGAGTGACCCAGAGGCCATACTTCGACTTCACCGCTATCTGGCGAGCAACATAAGGACAGCGATACGCCTTGTTCGGTGGCAGCCAGGTGGCCGCATCCCCGTCACTCTTCTGTCCATTGAGTGGACCATCGACTGCAAGCAACTCCAAGGGGTCATTGGCCAGGCTGGTCCGCTTGGCAACCGTCCAGGCGAATGCCCCTTTCTGCCAGGCATCTGAGAGGGCCACCACGTGGTCAATCTGCACTTCGCTGCTCGTGGCCACTCCGCGCTCGAATTGGATGGTGGTGCCCGAGTAAGGATCGCTTAAGACGCCACTGGCGATCACACACGAACCTGACTTATAAATGATGTCGACGAGGTCTCTCTTCAAAATGTCATTGCGGGTATCGCAACCATTGCCATCTACGTCTTTCCAAGCCGCCCCGAACTGGGTCCGGGTGTACCCAGTTTTGGGAGCGCGCCCTCTTACGGAAAGCGTGTTCAGGATGGAGATTGCACTGTCACCCTTCTTTGGCTTCGTGGCGGCCTGACCTGGGGTGGCTCCGGTCGAGCCGGCGAGCAGAACGGCCGCCATCGCTACTGATAGGGGACGGCAAATTCGCATACCCCTATCTTGGCTTGCCCCACCGGTCAAGACCAGCCCGCCGCCTGTGGGTAACCAAAATTTCGTTGATAAATGAGGAAGAAATGGCGTGCCGGTCGATTCACGAGCACGCCCCACACGCTGGTAAGGTTCCAAGGCGCGCAAGCGCATGCGCCGCTAGCTCAACTGGCAGAGCAGCTGACTCTTAATCAGCGGGTTATAGGTTCAAGTCCTATGCGGCGCACTTAGCATCAAATGCAGGGCACCCGGTGCATCAAATGGAGGGCACCCGGTGCATCAAATGCAGGGCACCCGGTATCGCGATCATTACTTAGCTGCCGCTATTCAAAAATCTCTTTAGATTACTGCTCACTCCCACGCAAAAAGAGACTCCATCACCCCAGCCCGAAGGCTGGAGCGACGGAGTCTCTTGAAGGTTTAACCCTTCGGATCTCTCCTGCGTAGCAGCGAAGCTACTAGTTTTGAGCTGAACCTGTATCTTCTGGCTCAGCAGGTGGAGCCGGCAAGACTTCGACGAAGTCGGTGCTCGGACCAGCAGAGAATTCAGCTGCTTCGACGGCAGGGGCTGCCGCGAAGTCAGTACTTGGGCTAGATGCGGCTTCCTCGGTGGGGGCTGCAGCGAAGTCAGACGATCCTTCTACTGGGGCTTCGACTGTGGTACCCGTGTCGACTGTGTCGAATGAGGCAACAGTAGGTTCCGCCCTAAAGCCTTCTGCAACGAGTGCGGCCATGTCGGGTGCTGATGGGCTTGCGAAATCTCCCGCTCCGGTATCGGCAGCACCAGTGTCCGTGGCGACAGAATCTGTCGTACCCGTCATGGCATCTGATCCCGTATCCGTGGCGACAGAATCTGTCGTTCCCGTATCAGTGACCTCAGTGGTGGTCGTACCCGAATCCGTGGTGACAGATTCTGTTGTACCAGCCTCAGTAACCACAGTCTCCGTCGTACCAGTCTCAGTCTCGACAGTTGCTGTCGTACCAGTCTCGGTGACCTCAGTAGTGGTAGTACCCGAATCCGTAGCCTCCGACATCGAAGTACCAGTATCAGTGACCTCAGTCGAAGTCGTTCCCTCGTCAGTCGTCTCCGTCGTAGTCGTACCCGACTCAGTGACCGCAGTAGTGAACGAACCCTCCTCGGTGACCGTAGTGGTGGTCGTTCCCTCATCGGTGACCGTAGTGGTGGTCGTACCCTCATCGGTTGTTTCCGTCACAGTGGTACCGGTATCAGTAGTGCCCTCAGTATCAACCGTTGAGCTAGTACCCGTATCCGTGGTCTCCGTTGAAGTGACACCAGTATCAGTGACCTCAGTTGAAGTCGTACCGGTATCGGTGACCTCAGTTGAAGTCGTACCGGTATCGGTGACCTCAGTTGAAGTCGTACCGGTATCGGTGACCTCAGTTGAAGTCGTACCCGAATCAGTGACCTCAGTAGAAGTCGTACCCGAATCAGTGACCTCAGTAGAAGTCGTACCCGAATCAGTGACCTCAGTAGAAGTCGTACCCGAATCAGTGACCTCAGTAGAAGTCGTACC
>JAPLBA010000046.1 GCA_026393015.1 Actinomycetota bacterium | reverse complement strand
GTCTTGAAGTTGAGTGTGCTTGTAGAGGTTATTCAGCACGACCTTGGCGATGGCGTCTTTCTTGAGCACAATGACGAGGCGTTGTCCAAGGCGTTCGTTGCCTTCGTCGCGCACATCTGAAATACCAGCGACTTTGCCTTCTTTAACTAATTCGGCAATCTTCAAAGCTAGATTATCTGGGTTCACTTGATAAGGAAGTTCAGTAATCACCAGACAATTGCGCCCGTTAATTTCCTCGACTTCAACAACTGCCCGCATGGTGATAGATCCACGGCCGGTGCGGTATGCCTCATCGATACCGGTACGACCGATGATGATTCCTCGAGTAGGAAAGTCTGGACCTTTAATGCGCTCAAGAAGTGCATCTAGTAATTCTGGTTGGGTGGCATCTGGGTGTTCAAGAGACCATTGGATACCAGAAGCTACTTCACGAAGATTATGGGGAGGGATGTTGGTGGCCATACCCACAGCAATTCCCGCGCTGCCATTAACAAGCAAGTTGGGGAAGCGACTAGGAAGCACGTTGGGCTCTTGTGAGCGGCCGTCGTAGTTCGGTGAGAAGTCGACAGTATCTTCGTCGATGTCGCGCATCATCTCCATGGCCAATGGCGCTAGTCGCGCTTCTGTGTAACGCATGGCTGCCGCTGGATCATTTCCGGGTGAACCAAAGTTTCCATTGCCATCCACGAGTGGATAACGAAGTGACCAAGGTTGGGCGAGGCGAACCAAGGTGTCGTAAATAGCGCTATCTCCATGTGGATGATAATTACCCATTACGTCGCCAACAACGCGAGACGATTTGTAGTAACCCCGATCGGGGCGATACCCGCCGTCATACATTGCGTAAAGAACGCGGCGGTGTACAGGTTTTAGACCGTCACGAACATCTGGAAGTGCACGCCCCACAATCACGCTCATTGCGTAATCGAGGTATGAGCGCGCCATCTCTACGTTGATATCAACGAGATCGATGCGATCGCTCACAGCCCCTGTTACGGGATCGATCGTGGACTCAGAAGAGTCTGGCGATTCGATGTCACTCATGCATTACTCCAGTTTCTAGTGAATTAAATATCGAGGAAGCGTACGTCTTTGGCATTACGTTGAATGAAGGCGCGGCGTTGTTCCACGTCTTCACCCATCAAGACTGAGAAGAGATCGTCAGCGGCGGCTGCATCATCGAGAGTCACGCGGATTAATACACGTCGGTCAGGATCCATGGTGGTATCCCACAGTTCTTTTGCTGGCATTTCACCCAGACCTTTGAAGCGTTGGATACCGTCTTCTTTTGGAAGACGCTTAGCATTTTCTAATCCGATCTTAATAAATCCGTCGCGTTCACGATCACTGAAGGCGTACTGCACGCGCTCTTTCCCACCCCATTTGATTTTATAAAGCGGTGGTTGAGCTAAGTACACATAACCTTGTTCGATAAGTGGGCGCATAAAACGGAAGAGCAATGTAAGAAGCAGAGTGCGGATGTGTTGACCATCAACGTCCGCATCAGCCATCAAGATAATTTTGTGATAACGAAGTTTTGCTACGTCGAACTCATCGTAAATTCCGGTACCTAAAGCAGTGATGAGTGCCTGCACTTCATTGTTTTGAAGTACTCGGTCAATACGTGCTTTCTCTACGTTAAGGATTTTTCCACGGATCGGCAGGATGGCTTGGAACTTCGAATCCCGCCCACCTTTTGCAGAACCACCGGCGGAATCTCCTTCGACAATGTAAAGCTCACACTTCTCTGGCTCGGTCCATTGGCAATCCGCCAACTTTCCGGGCATCCCGCGTCCTTCGAGTAGGCCTTTGCGGTTACGTGCAAGGTCGCGTGCCTTGCGAGCTGCAGATCGAGCTGCTGCAGCGTCAATGGATTTGCGAACTATATCTTTACCTTCACCAGGGTTCTTCTCGAACCACTCACCGAGGCGATCATAAACCACCTTCTGTGTGAAAGTTTTAGCTTCGGTATTACCAAGTTTAGTTTTTGTTTGTCCTTCAAATTGTGGCTCACCTAATTTGATAGAGACAATTGCTGTTAGACCTTCACGTACATCATCACCAGTAAGACGGTCTTCCTTCTTGCGAATTAAACCCCACTCCTCACCAAACTTATTCACCAGGGTCGTGAGTGATGCACGGAAGCCTTCTTCGTGTGTGCCACCCTCTTGAGTGTTAATGGTGTTCGCGAACGTGTAAACAGATTCGGAGAAGCCAGCATTCCATTGCATAGCTACTTCAAGTGAGATTTTTGCGTTGGTATCTTCAGCATCAAACTCAATAATTGATTTGTGAGTCGTGCCTTTTGTGGAATTGAGGTGGCGCACAAAATCAGTAATTCCACCGTCGTATTTATAAGTTACCTGCACGGGCTCGCCACTCTCGTCTACGTGCCCCGCGCGTTCATCGCGCATTGAAATAGTGAGCCCTTTATTGAGAAACGCCATTTCGCGAAAACGAGTGGAGAGTGTTTCAAATGAGTATTCAGTGGTTTCAAAAATATCTTCAGATGGCCAGAAAGTAACCGTTGTGCCTGTTTCCTCTGTGGGCGCAAGACGCTCAAGATCTGCTTGTGGCACACCCAGTTTGTACGTTTGAGTCCAGTTGTATCCATCACGACGAATATCAACTCGAAGAGTTGCAGAGAGTGCGTTGACTACAGATACACCCACACCATGTAGGCCGCCGGAAACGGAGTAACCGCCGCCACCGAACTTCCCACCGGCGTGTAGCACGGTGAGAACTACTTCAACAGCAGGACGTTTTTCAATGGGGTGCATGTCGACCGGAATTCCGCGACCGTTATCGGTGACACGAAGACCCCCATCTCTTTGTAAAACAATATCGATGTTGTCGCAGCGACCGGCAAGTGCCTCATCGACTGAGTTATCCACCACTTCGTAGACCAGGTGGTGGAGGCCGCGCTCCCCCGTAGAACCGATGTACATACCTGGACGCTTACGAACAGCGTCCAATCCTTCAAGGACGGTGATTGCACTGGCATCGTATTCGGTGGTCACGCCTAGCCTCCCTATGCCCCATATGAAAACCGCCCAAATGGCCGGCTAGGGGTATTGCTTCAATTTCTACCTCTAATCTTAGTGGGTAAGTAGGAGGAGGGTGGGCCGTAAATCGCCCAGAATCGGCAATCTCATGGAATAAATTGCGGTGAGTGGGGGGAGGGTGGCAACCTGTGCTCTTTAGAGCGCGCAGCGCCCTGCTCTCTCTTACCCCAGTTGACGGGGGTTAACCGTACGTATCTCGGGGTCCTCGCCCTTTCACGTGGCGCTCACCTTTGCGCCATGAGGGTGGGGTGGGACCTACGACTTTGATGGCGGTGACGCTTTTGCCCTCAGGGTGCGTGTGCACCTTTTTTAATAGTTCAGTGGAGAGTAATCGAGTCTGGGTGGCCCAAGCGGTGGTTTCTGCTCGAAGTGTGAGTACCCCATCTCGAAGCGACTCCGCTTTCACGTGAGCTGCTAGATCAGCGCCGGCAATCTCACCCCATTGTGCAAGCAACGTACTTGACGAAATATCGGCTTCCCAACCACGTTCGGCAGCTAAAGAAGCGATCACCTCACCTAATGAGGTGGGGTCTCCGCCGCGTCGATTACGTTTTCTTACTTGCTTCCGGAGCCCATTTGTTTGTAACGGTGCTGAGTTTTGCTTTGCTTTAGCAGCCGCTAGGAGCGAGCGAGCTAAATCGAGCCCAGTACTTTGTGGGGAACTCGTGGAGGGTTCACTTTCTAATTCTTCAGGATCATTAGGCTCATTGGGCTCATTAGGAATTGCTCTCACCTACTTGGATGATGTGGCTGCGAAACTCCATAGGTACATCTTCAACTACTGCAGCAGTAATAAACAGTTGTCTAGAACCACCTTTATGAAGAAGCTGCGTGGTGAGGGCGTCTCTCCTCTTACCATCGAGTTCAGCGAAGACGTCATCAAGAATGAGTATGGGGTCAACAGCCTCTAATAAATCATAAGCAGCCAATTTTAAAGCAAGCGCTATAGACCAAGATTCGCCGTGACTGGCGTAACCTTTCGCCAATTCATTATCGAGGAGTAGTAAGAGCTCATCTCGATGTGGGCCCACCAAAGAGATCCCCCGCTCAATTTCGCGTTTACGTTCTTTCTTTAATACTGAAAACATTGATGTGATGAGTGAATCCTTGGTTGTTGATGGATCAAGTATCAAATTTTCCACTAGTGAACTTCGGTATTTCATCTCTACTTCGCCATTGGGAGCTACCGATTTATATTCAGAGCTAAAAGGTATAGCCAGTTCATTAATTAGCTGTAATCTTTCAAAAACTAATTCGCTGCCGCGTTCAACTAACTTCTCATCCCACACGTTTAGAGTCTCCTCGTCGAAGTTTCGTGTGTGGGCAGATTTAAGAAGTGAATTACGCTGTTTAAGAGCTCGATCGTAATCTGAGATAACACCCGCAAGACGAGGAGATTTGGCCACAAGTAATGTGTCTAAGTAATCTCTGCGGGTAGCTGGATCACCTTTTACTAATTCAAGATCCTCTGGTGCAAAGAGAACGCGTTGCACATAACCAAGGATGTCACGTTCTTTTGGTTGTGCTGCTTGATTTACTCTTACTCGGTTACTTTTTCCGTTGTTAATTTCTAACTCTAATAAAACCTCTCGATTATCTATTTCAACTAAGCCACGAATATATGCACATTCGC
>JAPLBA010000049.1 GCA_026393015.1 Actinomycetota bacterium | reverse complement strand
CTCCAGTTTTCGCTTGTGAAGACATGAGCAAAAAAGTTTCGCCATTCAATACGAAAGAGCAGTGCGATAAAAGGCAAGCCGACAAAGAGCAGTGCCACGATCGCGAGGACCTTAACAAGCGAGGTCGATACCGACTTACGCCGTTTCGATAACAACATTGGTCGACTTTATGGATGCAACGGCGCGCGCACCGGGGGTGAGTCCCAAATCCGTGATGGCATCGGCGGTGACCATGCTGATGATGCGATGTGGACCAGCCTGGATCTCAACGATGCCTACCAGACCCTCTCTCTCCACTCGAGTGACCAGCCCCACAAAACGATTTCGGGCGCTGCTCTTATTACCGTCAATCTCATCTGGCCCTTCGCCGCGCGCAATGGCGGCCAAATCGACTCCAGAGACCGTCATCCGGCCTCCTTGATCTTTCTGAGCTCCAAGGCGCCCGGTATCTATCCAGCGCCGTACGGTGTCATCTGAGACCCCTAGGAGCGCTGCCCCCTCACTTATCCGATATTGCGTCATATCTAGCAGAATAGAGCCGCATTAGCGGCTTGTCACCTCGTTGCCGCACCGCGCCCAGGAAGGAATGATGTAGCCATGGGGAATACACGAAATCTTGCCTTCGAACTCGTTCGCGTCACGGAATCAGCAGCTATCGCCGCCGCCCGATGGGTGGGACGAGGAGATAAGAACACCGCCGACGGCGCGGCAGTCGATGCAATGCGCCGGTTAATCAGTTCAGTATCCATGGATGGCATCGTCGTCATCGGTGAGGGCGAGAAGGATGAAGCGCCTATGCTCTACAACGGCGAACGTGTCGGCGATGGCGTGGGTCCAGCGTGCGATGTTGCGGTCGACCCCATCGATGGAACAACCCTTACTGCAAAAGGAATGAATAACGCCATCTCTGTGATTGCAGTAGCAGAGCGCGGCGCTATGTATGACCCTTCCGCCGTTTTCTATATGGAGAAACTTGTAACCGGCCCAGAAGCAGCAGATGTTGTTGACATCACTGCACCAGTGGGAGAGAACATTCGCCGAGTTGCAAAAGCCAAGCGGCTCTCCGCTTCTGAAATAACCGTAGTTATTCTTGATAGACCACGCCATGAAAAACTCGCGAGAGAAATTCGCGAAGCTGGTGCGCGCATCAAATTTATTACAGATGGCGATGTGGCCGGCGCAGTGGAGGCGGCGCGCGAAAATACCGGCATCGACCTCTTGATGGGCATCGGCGGTACTCCAGAGGGCATCATCGCTGCGTGCGCTATGAAGTGCCTCGGCGGGGTTATCCAAGGCCGTCTCATGCCACGCGATGATGCCGAACGAGAGAAGGCCATTGCCGCCGGACACGACCTCTCGAGGGTGCTCTCCACCAACGACTTAGTCACTGGCGACGACGTCTTCTTTGCCGCCACCGGAATCACGGACGGGGAGCTCCTGCGTGGAGTTCGATTCGGTCCGCGAGGGATGACCTCACACTCTCTGGTGATGCGAGGAAAATCTCACACTATTCGACTTATCCAGAGCGAGCATCCACTAGAGGCGTAGGCTCTTATCCATGCCTGAATTCTCGTACTCCGATCTGCTGCCCACCGCGGCCGACAGCACTGAATATCGCCTGGTCACCACCGATGGAATTCGAGTGGAAAAACTTGGCGATCGCACCTTTCTTATGGTGGAGCCATCAACGCTTACCACTCTTGCGGAAACAGCTATTCACGATATTTCGCACTACCTACGCACTGCCCACCTGGAGCAACTCCGCAGAATCATTGATGATCCCGAAGCGTCAGCTAATGATCGATGTGCCAAGACACCGGAACCGCTCTTGTAATGGCTAAGCGTGGGCAGCAAGTGCTTACTCAAGGAAATGACGAAGAGGCAATTTCGCGCGGCGTCTACGACGCTTTCACCCGCCTCAATCTTCGCTATTCACAATTGGCTCCAATCAACATGTGGGAAGAGCGCAATACCGGAAATAACCTTCCGGCTCAGATCGAAATTTATGCTGACACCAAAAGCGGTCACGAAAATGAGTACTCATTTCTCTACATCGCCAAAGGCGGAGGTAGCGCAAACAAGTCTTTTCTTTACCAAGAGACGAAAGCCATTCTTAATCCATCTGGGTTACTTCGATTCCTTGACGAGAAACTTCGCTCCTTAGGCACCGCTGCCTGCCCTCCGTATCACCTGTCAATTGTGATCGGTGGAACCAGCGCCGAACACACACTGAAAACAGCGAAGTTAGCGAGCACTAAATACCTCGACACTTTGCCTCTTCAAGGAGATGCCAAGACGGGACACGGGTTCCGCGACATCGAAATGGAAGCTGAAGTTCTCAAACTCACTCAAGGCTTTGGCATTGGCGCCCAATTCGGCGGCAAGTACTTTTGCCACGATGTACGCGTGATCCGCCTCCCCCGACATGGCGCCTCACTCCCGGTCGCCATTGCAGTTTCATGCTCTGCCGATCGCCAAGCGCTCGCGAAGATCACTCCCGAAGGCGCTTTCATCGAAGTATTGGAGCGCGATCCAGCTCGTTTCCTACCCGAGCCCAGCACTGAAAAACTTGGCGACGCGGTGGTACATGTGGATCTCAACCGACCTATGAGCGAGATCCGCGCGATGCTTTCCAAATATCCGGTGAAGACTCGTCTCTCGCTCCATGGTTCAATGGTGGTGGCACGCGACCTTGCGCACGCAAAGATCAAGGAACTTCTTGATTCCGGTAAGCCCATGCCGCAGTACATGCGCGATCATGCCGTCTATTACGCCGGTCCAGCAAAGACTCCAGAGGGCTATGCATCAGGATCATTTGGACCCACGACAGCCGGTCGAATGGATTCATATGTCGCACAATTCCAAGAGGCTGGCGGATCGCACATCATGCTTGCAAAAGGAAATCGTTCAGCACAGGTAACAGAGGCGTGCAAAAAAAATGGTGGGTTCTATCTAGGTTCTATCGGAGGTCCGGCCGCGCGCTTAGCGCAAGATTGCATCAAGAAAGTTGAAGTTCTCGAGTATGCCGAACTCGGCATGGAAGCCATCTGGAAGATTGATGTGGTCGATTTCCCCGCTTTCATCGTGGTCGACGATAAAGGAAATGATTTCTTTGCCGAGACTAGTAAGCCACTTTCAATTGGACCGAAGCCCACGGATTAGTACCAGTTATGCTGCTGCCAATGGCGCAGGGCGTTAGCCGGGTTGCCATACCTTGATTTGATGTACTTCATTCCCCAGGTGATTTGGGTAACTGGATTCTTTCGCCAATCGGTAGCCACCGTTGACATCTTCGATGCGGGGAGCGCCTGGGCGATGCCATGGGCACCCGATTCCCGGTTTACCGACTTGTAATTCCAATTGCTCTCGTGGTCCCAGAGGTCGACCAGACAGCCCATTTGGTCGAAACTCCACTCGTAGAGCTCAGCATTTAAATCTCCGGCAACGCTAATGGCGCCCGCTCGAGTGCGAGCTAGGCTCATCCGACTTACAGCCAGCGGCGTACGTGTCTGGGCGCGGGATGGTTCGACGGCTCGATGTTCAATGCGAGGGCCGATGAAATCGGGACTATGAGAGGTGACCGGGCTTGAAATGGGGCGATTGGCCCAAGCGCTCGATGGTTGATGCGATGTCGGTATTGCGTGCGCAACTCCGGAGGGAAGCGCAATCAGTAAAGCCAGTGCAGATCCCCACACAATTCCTTTACGCATCTCCACCTCCGATTGGGCCTTGTTTCACTTGTTGCACTTGATGTGCATGTACAAGATGCCCGTGTCCTACGAATGGGTGTCAAATCGAATGTATGAAGATTGTGGAGAAAAATCGGACATTTTGCCAAAAATATTTTTTATTTACGCAGGGAAAATGCCCTCAAAGAGAGAGATCTCACATTTCGAAAAAGATCTAAATTCGCTCCAAAAAAGCCTTATAAATTAGGGTTTTTCTAGCGTGTCGCGCGTGACAAATGCGTGAAGTGCTTTTAAAGGTGGATGGGATCTTCCAGCATTTCGGTCACTAGCGCAGCAATCGGTGAACGTTCACTGCGCGTCAAAGTGACATGTGCGAAGAGTGGATGGCCCTTTAAAGCCTCCACTACGGCGACCACGCCATCGTGTCTACCCACCCTCAAATTGTCACGCTGAGCGATATCGTGGGTGAGTACCACTCGCGAACCTTGACCAATGCGAGAGAGCACCGTGAGCAGTACACCACGCTCTAATGATTGTGCCTCGTCAACAATCACAAATGAATCATGAAGTGAACGTCCACGAATGTGAGTGAGTGGCAGCACCTCCAAGAGCCCGCGCTCCAGAATCTCATCGATCACGTTCTGGCTCACAAGGGCGCCTAAAGTATCAAAGACTGCCTGGGCCCAAGGAGACATTTTTTCCCCTTCGCTTCCTGGCAAATATCCCAACTCTTGGCCACCGACTGCATAGAGCGGGCGAAAGACGACCACTTTTTTGTGATGACGCTTCTCCATCACCGCTTCCAAACCAGCACAAAGAGCGAGCGCGCTCTTTCCAGTACCGGCCCGACCACCTAACGAAACTATGCCCACCTCCGGATCAGTAAGTAGGTCAAGAGCTACCCGCTGCTCTGCCGAGCGACCATGTATCCCAAAGACATCTCGCTCTGATCGCACCAAGCGCAAAGTTTTCTCTGGAGTCACACGTCCAAGAGCGCTCCCTCGTTCACTTACCAGTACGACTCCGGTGTGGCACGGCAAATTACGAATGGCCTCGTGTTCAACGCGCTCGCCTTCGTAGAGTGCATCTACCAAGGTGGCGCCCACTTCCAATTCACTCATTCCAGTCCAACCACTGCTGGGCGCAAGCTCTGCGCGATACTCCTCGGCAACCACACCCATAGATGCGGCTTTCACGCGCAGTGGTAAGTCTTTCGTTACCAGCACCACATGTTTGCCTTCTTCAGCCAAATTCCTGGCTACCGCAAGAATGCGAGAATCATTACTGCCATCACGCGTAAATCCAGCAGGCAATAGTCGTAAATCTGTGTGATTAAGTTCTACGTGGATCGTGCCGCCTGCCTCGTTTATCAACATAGGTTCATCGAGTCGACCATGTTGAATGCGTAATTCATCTAATGAACGAAGGGCAGCGCGGGCAAAGTAACCGAGCTCAGGATGATCACGCTTGCCCTCAAGTTCGCCAATCACGGCGATCGGCAGAATGACTTCATGTTCGGCGAAGCGATAGAGCGCAGCCGGATCTGCCAGCAAGACGCTGGTGTCGAGTACGTACGAAATGGATGCTGGCCCCTCATTTTTAGCGGGCTTACTTGCTGGCTTACTTGCTAGCTGGCTTGCTGGCTTGCTGATGGGCTTCTTACTCGTTGCCGCCACTCAATACCCCTCTGGTTGTGCGAGGACTGTATGGAATAAAAGTTACGCATCCGGCAAAGGAAGACCTATGCGACACGCCCACCCAAAATGGGGCTAAGTGCCGAATCTGCGTGAACGTTGGGCAAACGCACGGAGCGCGCGCAGAAAGTCGATCCGTCGAAAATCTGGCCAGTATGCCTCACAGAAGTAGAACTCCGAGTGCACGCTCTGCCAGAGCAAGAATCCACCAAGGCGCTGTTCTCCTGAAGTGCGAATCACTAAGTCAGGGTCTGGTAGGCCCTTTGTATAAAGGTGTTCTGCAATGTGATCCGGAGTTAACATTTCGGCGACTTCAATCAACGACTTTCCCTGCGTTGCATGCTCTGTGAGGAGTGATTTAACCGCATCTGCAATCTCTCTTCTCCCGCCATAACCGATTGCTACGTTTACCGTAACGCCCGCAATATCTTGTGTGGTCTCGCAAGCGTGCGTGAGTCTTTCCTGTACATCGGCAGGGAGCACATCGAGTGCTCCCACCAGATTCATCTTCCACTTCTGACGCACAGCCAATTCTCCAACGGTTCGGTCAATAATCTCTAAGAGCAGAGAGACTTCTCGCTCTGAACGTGAAAGATTGTCGGTGGATAGCAGCCATAAAGTTACGTGTGGGATGTTGAATTCTTCACACCACTCAAGAAGTTCGACAATTTTACGTGCACCCGCAGCATGACCGATTTCGCTCTCCGCACCCGAATTCCGTGCCCACCTGCGATTTCCATCAAGAATGACACCTACATGCTGTGGGACTTTGGCGCGATCAACTCGTTCACTTAATCTTCGCTCGTAAATTGGATAGACAGCCGCTTTAACAACCTTCTTAATTGACCGTTTAAAACTAGCCATCAAGTTAGCCGATCAGAGCGCGAGCGCGACGATCAGCGAAGAACGATGCCATGGGTACGGTTCCGGCGATCAGGAAAAGCACTGTTCGCTTCAGATCCCACTTAGCCAGGCGAGAGAGATTGAAAGTAACAATCACGTAGGCCATGTAGAGGAAGCCGTGAATCTGCCATGTGATCGCAGTCCATTGACCTGTTCCGTCAAAAATATATTTGTAGGGCACGGCAACAACAACATTGAATAGTAAGAAAATTCCGGTTAGCCATGCAAAGATGCGGAACAATTTCATGGTCATTTAATTACCTCCGTTAGTCACGCTAGCATACCGATTCTGCGTTCAAGGCGGATAGTTCTCACCCATAAATAGATCACCGTCAAGATCAACATCCACCAGAGCACAACGTAAAGAAGGTGCTGCCAATAGAAACCAGGAACTTTCTTTATGGCAAGCGGTGCCGACTCCGCGATGGTGAACTTCATCGACGAGGGGGCGGGGCCGCTCTCGGCATAAGCTGTGACATACCCATTGATCAGTCGATCGAATTGGCCGGCTATGAGAACTGGATCTATCCGCGAAAGTTGACCTGGGGCATTCGAACTTAAATCTGCACTTTCCTCGCGCGGAGATGTGAGTCTGCCAGCCACGGTCATGCTCTCATTAAGGCGAGCAGGTGCACCTACTCCACGGAGCACTAAAATTGATCCCGAGTCACCCTTGAAGAGCGAAACCTCACTCCGAACGTTCTCATTTATCACGTAGAAGTTAGCAATGTACTTTCCAGAAAGCGTGACGCGCCTATCGCTTAGCGTTGACGAGAATTTTTGACCAGCTTCAAAAATCTGCGATAGCGGTACCTCGGTAATATCTACCACGGGCTTTACCGATGCTTTGAGATCAGCCGCACGATGAAGTTGCCATTGTCCCAGGAAAAAGAAACTTGCAATCATGACAAGAGCGGTGAGATGGAAAGTGATCCACCAAAGAGTCGATCGAGTCTTCACTGATCTTTACGAAGTCTACGTAAGCGCTTATAAAAGTTTCGCAGTAGGAGGAATGTCGCTACACAAAGCAGACCCATCACGATCGAGCCGATAGCACCCGGAGTGACTTTTGACTCGTCTACTTCAGCAAGAATGATGGTATTAGCACTAATGAAGAGATTCACGTTGTCATTCTACTCATCATCACTCACAACACCAGCGAAGAGATCAGTCTCAGATACGTCGATTTCACCGACCGCAGAGAAGGCAAGCTCGAACTCTTCTGTTGGCCAGACCTCGCGCTGTAGTGAAATAGGAACCGCAAACCATTGGCCCATTGGATCTACTTGGGTGGCGTGAGCGATCAAGGCCGCGTTTCGAATCTCGAAGAAATCGGCACATTCGACCCGCGTGGTAATTCTTACCGGACGGCGATCTTTCCAGTTCTGTAACCAACTTTCATAAGGATTGGATAATTCAAGCTCGGCCATCGCTTGAGCCAGAACTTCTAATCTCTCTCTCGTAAACTGTTGATTGAAATAGATTTTTTGCACTTGCCAGCCTTGATCGGCAGCCAATTGCACTGCAGCCATCGTGACTTCATGGGTTCTTATGTGATCAGGGTGGGGATATCCACCCAACTCGTCATACGTGGTAATTACGTGCGGCCTAAACTCAATGATCTTCTCAGCAAGTAATGTGCGGCCTAAACTCAATGATCTTCTCAGCAAGTAATGCAGCCGGGATCTCAACTGGAATATCAGCAAAGCAACCCTCGGGCAGCGGTGGCAAGGGATCACCTTGCGGAAATCCAGAATCCTCAAACCCCAGCCAATGGTGGTCAACGCCAAGGATTTCTTGAGCGTGTGCCATCTCGTTTTTGCGAACTTCCAGCAAATTTGTTATCCCTGAATCTTTCAGACCTGGATTCAATATGTCGCCGCGCTCACCCCCAGTACAACTGACTACTAAAACTTGATGTCCAGCGCGCACGTACTTCGCCATCGTGGCCGCACCCTTACTGGATTCATCATCGGGATGCGCGTGCACCGCCATCAAACGCGCTCTCACGATCGACGGAGTAATCGACAGACTATTCGGCGGACTAATCGACGTAGCGATCGGCAACTGAGTGCTCATGGTGGAGAATGCTCTCATGATGCGCGACTCGGTGTTACCCGCGAAACCCTGGGGAGCACGTATTGCCATGGCGATCTTTGCCTTTGCCGCGCTCGGATGGCTCATCTGGAGTGCCTGGTTTCACGCCCATCCAGCTCTCACCTTCAAGGAAATCGCTTTCACGATCACCAGCGAGAGTTCCAGCGAATTGCGCTATGAAGTGACTAGGCGCGAGCCAAATCGCCCCATCATCTGCGTCTTACGCGCCCTCGACAGCTCGGGAGCAGTGGTCGGTGAGATGCGCGAAACCATCCCAGGCGAGACCGGCGAAGCGGCTTCGTCCACCGCCGCCCGACGCACCGTAGTCGCCACTCTTAGTAAAGCGGCCTTCGTCAGGGTCGACCGCTGTTGGGTTACCCGCTAACCTCGCCTCTTATG
>JAPLBA010000004.1 GCA_026393015.1 Actinomycetota bacterium | reverse complement strand
GAGGCTGCACATCGCGAAAGCAATAGTGGCGAGCATGTGGCGCCACCAGGTTCAGATGGTGTGGCGGCAACGGAGATCGTGCGGATTGGCATCGCAGATGCTGTTACTGCGAGCCTTCGACCTAAGTATGGACATTGGCGCGGATACGAGGAGTGGGTCCCACAAACTACTGATCGGGTACTCAGTTATTTAATTACGGGGAATTAATTCACTATTAGTTTTCACCGCGCTTCGCTACCCTTGAGGTATGCGCAGGCTCGTGGCCCTGGTTACACTCACGATCTTTCTTACTCCTTCCGCACTAGCCGCTGGCCCTGGCGAAGCTCCTGGGCTCTCCCGAGTAATGCAGGGAAATGCCGCTTATGGAATTCGTGATTTCACCAGCAAGTTCCCGCCCACCACCATGTTGGGTTATTTCAAAGCTAATCTTCCCGCGACAGTTGATTCGCGCGGTTACAAGATGAAAGATCCAGATTCGCTCGGCGTCGCGTTTACCTCAGAGACCCCAATGCCTTCCCTCTCATCAATTCGCGTGTTCACATCGACGGCCTCCCAAGTGAACTCTGTTGCTTCCTATCTCTGTATGGGGGTTAGCGACCCCACATGCTCTCCTAATCATCCCGTCACGGTCTCGATGCAAATCGATTCGGTCATGGGCATATGCGCGAAATCACCAGGCTCCGCCTGCATCGAGAAAATCGCGATCAGTACCGAGGATGGAAAAACGAATTCGATTACTCCATTGAAACAACTGCCAAGCGTGGCTCCAACTTTTCCAGCAGGAACAGAAGTAGGTGGCTTGACCTATCCCGCAGGCGGAGCAACGTGGCTCTGGAGTGATGGCGAATCGGGGCTCTATTTCGTGCGCGGTCTGATCGTTACGAAGGCGGAGAAGAAGAATGCCAAGTGGGTCTCTCAAAGTTCCACGTTAGAGTTTGAAATCACCCCCGTGATTACAGAAGATGCGCCAGTCATTGCGCCGCGCCTCGAAACTTTTGCTCTCAACGGCACCGATACACCTGTTGTTCGTACAGTGGGGATCTTTCCTGATTGTGTAATTACCGACACAGGTATTTGCTATCACAGAACAACATTTCCCAGTGGTGTACGCCTAGCAGCCACATTGCAGATTCCTAATAATCTCTCGGGCTGGCTAAATGGACGCTTACTAAAGCCCGATGTCACATCAAAACAGCTTTCATCAACGGTTGATCAATTAGTGATTACCGCTGGAGCAACCAAGAACATTGTGGCGGGATCTTTCGTAAAAACTTCCTTGATTCCAACTGCACTCTTTACAAACGCAGATGGCTCACTCAATCTCTTTGGCGTTAACAAAGATCAAGGTGGGGCGGTGATGAGTTCAGGTGATGTGAATGCGCTAGAGGATTATAAGAAGTGGCAGAGCGCTCTTGGAGAGAAGGCGCTTCTCATTAATGAAGCATGGACGGTGTCAAGCACAATTACCCCAGCGACGGATACGTGCAAAGTACAAGGAATTCAAGGAGTAGTTACAAGTAATGCAAGTGCATATTCCCCTGGCGCACCAGAGTGGAACACGGTGCTACAGACGATCGACTATCGTGTTGCCGCACCACATTTTGCTCCAGATGGGAGCACGTTAAATTTGGGTACTTACGGGCTTTCGATGAAAGCCGACTTAATGAAGTGCATCTACAAGATCTCTCGGATTCCTTCATTTGCATCGATTTCAATCACGAGTGAATCAAGTGGCGAGAAGAATATTGAGAGCGTGGCGATCGGACAGAACGGAGATTGGGTTCATCTCAGCGCGGATGGATTTACGTTCTCATCGCCGACGTTGCGAGTCAAGCTCTCCCAGGCCGAGCCCACTCAGTCAGCAACTCCACCCGCTACGACTGCGCCTTCAGCCACTGCATCACGTGCGGTTGCTAAGGCTCCAGCAAAGACCACAATCACCTGTGTGAAAGGAAAAACAACCAAGAAGGTAACGGGAGTAAAACCGCTATGCCCCACTGGCTACAAGAAGAAGTAATTACCAAATACGAACGCGCTCTGCTGGATCGAGCCAGAGCGCATCCTTCTCAGTCACATCAAATGCTTCGTAGAACTCGTTGAGGTTGCGTAGTACCGCGTTGCAACGATGCTCATCCGGTGAGTGTGGATCGGTAGCAATGCGTTGGATTGCTGCCTCCGGACGATTCTTGCTCCGCCACACCTGTGCCCAACCAATAAAGAGGCGTTGGTATCCATCGAAACCATCGAGTGATGGCGCACCTTTGCCAGCAAGCGAGATTTGATACGCCTTATGGGCGATCGTGAGACCACCCAAGTCACCGATGTTTTCGCCGATAGTGAGTGCACCATTTACATGGTGGCCTGGCGCTGCGATGGGCTCGAGTACGTTGTATTGATCAATTAATTTTCCGGTGCGTACCTCGAAGGCCTCTCGATCTGCTTCGGTCCACCAGTCGGTGAGATTTCCATCGCCATCAAATTTAGAACCTTGATCATCGAATCCATGCCCGATCTCGTGACCGATTACTGCCCCGATACCGCCGTAATTCACCGCATCGTCAGCGTCAATATCAAAGAATGGTGGTTGCAAGATTGCTGCGGGGAAAACAATCTCATTCATTGTGGGGTTGTAATACGCGTTCACCGTCTGCGGCGTCATATGCCACTCGTTGCGATCGACTGGCTTTCCGAGCTTGGCGATGGCGCGATCTACTTCAAACGCAGTTGCGCGATAGACATTTCCAATGAGGTCATCTGCGGTGATCTCAAGAGATGAGTAATCGCGCCACTCGTCGGGGTACCCGATCTTGGGAGTGAACTTCGACATTTTCTCGAGCGCGCGCTTCTTAGTCTCCGCGCCCATCCAATCGAGTTCGGAAATATCGATGCGATACGCCTCGATGAGGTTAGCTACCAACTCCTCCATGCGTTTCTTGGCGGCGGCGGGGAAGTGGCGCTCTACATAGAGCTTGCCAGCAGCTTCGCCGAGTACGCCTTCGATGAGTGAGACTCCGCGCTTCCAGCGATCGCGCAATTGTGGGGTGCCATTCAGGGTCGTTCCGTAGAAATCAAAGTTGGCATTCACAATCTCGCTCGAGAGGTGGGCAGCCATGCCGCTGAGTGTGTGCCAAAGCATCCACTCTTTCCATACGGAAATCTTCTCCTCCGTAAGGAGCGCGTTAAGACCTTCATTGAATTCTGGTTGACGAACAACGACGTGCTCAAGAGCTGATGCTGGAACATTGCCCGCTGCTAACCAGACATCCCAATCAAAATTCGAAAGTAAAGTGTTGATCTGCTTACGTGACATTTTGTGATACGTAAGATCCATTTCGCGGTTCTTGACTACGTCGTAGTGGAAGTTGGCGATTGCTGACTCCAATTCAAAAATACGCTTTGCCGCGCCAGCACCATCGGGAAGGTTGGCGAAGTTAAACATCCGCTCGATGTGGGCCACGTACTTTTCGCGTATCTCTGCGTATTGATCCTCTTTGTAATACGACTCGTCAGGTAACCCAAGCCCGGATTGCTCCAAGTAGACGATGTATGAGTTGGAATCCTTCATGTCTACTTCGATAAAGACGCTCATGGGTGTGCTCACACCACGTCGTCCAAGTTCTCCGAGTAGTCGAGCGAAGTCCTGCTGAGTCTTGATACCTTGAATCTTCTTGAAATCTTGCGCGAGCGGAGAGACTCCGAGCGCTTCGATCTTCGCTTCATCCATGAAAGAGGCGTAGAGGTCTCCTACCTTCTGGGCCTCTGTTCCAACCGCTGCCTTGCT
>JAPLBA010000021.1 GCA_026393015.1 Actinomycetota bacterium | reverse complement strand
TGCCTTTACCAACACGCTGGCGTCGTAGTACTCGTACTCCGGAAGCCTCAGGGCGACGCCTTGGTGAATCCCGTACTCGGTCAGCGCGTCGATATCTTCCCGAGTTGCTTCACGAATAGTGATCTTCTGTTCCAAAGCTAACGTCAAAATTTCCTTAGTGCGCTCATCGGTTTCAAGTCGATGGGCAATTACAAGTTCCTTTGCAGGAATCTCGGCACGCAAAGCTTCAAGCACACTATTGCGTCCTGCCACGATCTCATCACCGGTTTTCCGCGGACGAGTGGGACGGCCAGAGCGCGCACCGCTTGCCCGCTCTGGTGCACGCTTCGCGACTGGCTTGCGCTTACTCGCCGCGTGATAGGTACGTGCTTCCGCCTTAGGCGTAGGACCTTTACCAGCCAGCTTGCGCTTGTTATTTCCACCGGTTCCCACCGTTGGCTTCTTAGCTTTACTACTTACGGCGCCTTTGCGTTTGGAGTTGCCAGCCATTACTGCGCTCGTTTCTGAAGGGTCCACCGCGAACCGGAGGATGAATCTTCCACAGCGATTCCCGCTGCGGCGAGCCCATCGCGAATTGCATCCGCGGCAGCCCAATCTTGGCGAGCACGAGCAGAATTGCGTTGCTCGAGCACTACTTTCACGAGTTCATCAACAACACCGGTGAGATCACTTGAACTATTAGCCCAAGGACCAGTGCGTGGGTCGCAACCAAAAACTTCGAGCATCGCGCGCACGTCACCAAGTGAAGCTCGAATCGCGTTTTTATCCCCTGAGGTGAGTGCGGTATTACCTTCGCGCACCACATCTGCAAGGACGGCGAGCGCTTGCGGCGCAGCTAAGTCATTATCGAGCGCAGCCCGGAATGCTTGCGGCACATCTGCAGCTATCGCACTCTCGCCCAAGATAGATTCTGCGCGATCAATAAAGTTCTCGATACGTTGGAAGCCAATTGCTGACTCTGCAAGGGAATCTGGTGAGTATTCCAACATGGAACGGTAATGAGCCGAGTTGAGGTACCAGCGCAATTCAATAGGGCGTGCGATATTAAGAATTTCGTGGACTTTAAGTGAGTTGCCCAGCGACTTACTCATCTTTTCACCTGATGTAGTCACCCAAGCGTTATGCAACCAACGCTTCGCAAATCCATAACCAGCGGCATTCGATTGGGCAATCTCATTTTCGTGGTGCGGGAAGATGAGATCTAAACCACCACAATGAATATCGAATGTTTCGCCTAAGTATTGGTAGGCCATCGCACTGCACTCGAGGTGCCAACCCGGACGACCCGCACCCCACGGAGTTGGCCACGAGGGATCTCCTGCTTTGGCGGCTTTCCACAATGCAAAGTCACGCGGATCTTTCTTGTACTTAATTTCGTTTGGATTATCGCTGTCAGCCGCCGACTGCAGATCATCTAACTTCTGTCCCGAGAGCGTAAGGTACTCAGGGAGCGAACGTACTTCTAAATAAACATCCCCATTGCCGGGCGCATATGCATGTCCACGTTCAATAAGTACCGACATTAATTCAATCATCTGAGTGATATGACCCGTTGCCCGTGGTTCATAGGTCGGCGGGATGCAGTTGAGTGAAGCATAGGCTTCATTAAATTCGCGTTCATACTTCATCGCAATGGCCCACCAAGGCGCGCCCTCATGAACCGCGTTATGCAAAATCTTGTCATCAATATCCGTCACGTTTCGGACAAAGGTGACTTGATATCCGTGGCCACGCTCTAGCCAGCGTCGAAGCAAATCGAAATTGATAGCGCTACGGAGATGGCCAATATGCGGAGAGGATTGCACAGTGGCTCCACAGAGATAGATTGAGACTTCGCCCGCAACGAGCGGCTGGAAGTCGCTCTCTTGCCTAGTAGCGGTGTCGTAAAGTCTCACCGGGTAAGACTAACTAACTAATACGGTTGCAATTGCCGCGATGCCCTCGCCGCGTCCGGTAAGCCCCAAACCATCAGTTGTCGTACCTGAGACGGCGACCGGGGCGCCCCCTATGGCCATGGATAGTGCAGATTCCATCTCCACCCGACGAGGCGCAATTCGTGGACGGTTGCCAATAATTTGCACTGAGACATTCCCTACGGAAAATCCCAGGCCATGCACGATCTTTAAGGTTTCGGCAAGGAGCAGGCTCCCGCTAGCCCCTTTCCACTCACGGCCGAGAGCAAGGCGTCGCAGATGGCATGAGCGGCCACATCACTGTCAGAGTGGCCTTCGAGTCCGCTTTCTTCACTCCAGAGAAGTCCACCTAGCCAGAGCTCGCGCTTCTCGTCGCTCGAAAAACGGTGAACATCTACGCCGATTCCGACTCTCATTTTGCTCTCCTTGCAAGTAATGCTTCGGCCCATTCAAGATCGGCCGAAGTGGTAATTTTTCTTGAGAGATCATGGCCCAGCACGGTGAGTACTGGTCTTCCCATCTCTTCTACCATCATGGAATCGTCAGTGGCTTCAACGCTGCATTCACGGGCATGCGCGGCTCTTAACGTTGACGATGAAAATCCTTGAGGCGTTTGCACTCTCCCTAGGAAATTCCTATCTTCCGTGCGCACAACGAATTTATTTTGATCAATTCGCTTAATGGTATCCACCATGCCGAGCAGTGGGACCACTGCCTCGTTTCCGGCTTTTAGACCATGAATTACCTCAAGAAAGACAGATCCGGGTGTGAAACAACGTGCCGCATCATGTACCAGCACGTAATCCACATCATCTGGCAGCGTTGCTAAAGCGAGTGAAACACTTTCACGACGTGTAATACCGCCAGTGATGACCGAAGTTTTCGTACTCCATTTTTCTACGGCAACCGAGATTGGTTTCTCATATCCATGAGGAGCCGCAACTACGATGAGATCTACATACTCCGCCACGGTTTCAACGGCACGGCAAATGAGGGAGTGACCGGCGACAGCAACTAATGCTTTAGGAAGCGAAGCGCCAAGTCGCTCGCCGCTTCCCGCAGCCGGGACGATCGCGGCGATTCTCATCGGATTAAGAGGCGAGAACCTCGTCGAGAATTGACTCCGCCTTGAGTTCATCTGTCTTTTCGGCGAGGGCAAGTTCGCTGATCAGGATCTGGCGTGCTTTTGCAAGCATGCGCTTCTCTCCGGCGGAGAGTCCCTTCTCCTTATCGCGACGAAAAAGATCACGAACAACTTCGGCAACCTTAATGACATCGCCGGAAGCTAGCTTCTCAAGATTGGCCTTGTAACGGCGTGACCAGTTAGTGGGTTCTTCGGTGTATGGCTGGCGAAGCACTGAGAAAACTTTCTCCAGACCTTCTTTGTCGACTACATCCCGAACACCTACAAGATCAACATTTTCAGCCGGCACCCGTACGGTGAGATCTCCCTGGGCTACTTTGAGAACGAGGTAAAGCTTCTCCTCGCCTTTGATGGTGCGGGTCTCGATAGCCTCGATTAAAGCTGCTCCGTGATGGGGATAAACAACGGTTTCGCCGACTTTGAAAGTCATTCATGAGCCTTTCGAACGTAACACTCAGGTGCCACTGAAAATCTTCCGGTGAAACTCAATTCTACCAGCCAAAAGCCCTCGTTTCGAATTGAGATTCAGCGCGTTTCTGCAGGTCAGAGATGGTTTCGTCGAGCCAAATCGGGGTTGACATAAAGCCTTGCTTCTGCTCCGGTAACCTTGCTTCCTGTACCGAAGGCGAAGCTCCCGCTTGGCCCCTTAAAAGGAGTAGTTAGTGAAAAGCATGCGCGCCCTCGTCCTCGTTTCATCGTTACTTCTGCTCACCGCGTGCGGTGCCGGACAGAACGCGCAAACTGCGCAAATGTACACACCTACCGATGGCGTTCAAGGCGAAAGTTCCACAATTCAGGTACGAAACGTTGTTGTCGTAGCCAATGCCGCGGGCGATGGAATCCTCTCGGCCACTTTGGTTGATCCAAGCGATGTCACCACCACAACTTTTGGTGCACCAGATCGACTTACTGGGGTCATCATCAACGACAAAGCTGCAACTTTGACTCCGGCAGCACCCACATTGCAAGTGAATGCACCTGTCAACTTCTCTGGTCCAGCGTCAAATGCATCTGCTGTTGTCACTGCATTGGGAGTGAAACCTGGTGCGAATGTAACTGTGACATTCTCATTTGAAATCGCTGGTGACCTTACGGTGACTGCACTCGTCCGCGAGAACAGCGAAGAGTTTGCTGCAGTTACTGCTCCCAAGTCTTAGGACTCGTACTTATAACCCAGCCCACGCACAGTTGTAATAATGCTTGGCTCGGCTGGATCCTCTTCAATCTTCGCGCGAATTCGTTTGATGTGAACGTCTAGCGTCTTGGTATCGCCTACGTAATTGCTCCCCCAAATACGATCAATCAGCTGCCCACGAGTAAGTACTCTTCCGGCATTTCGAAGAAGCATCTCAAGAAGTTCGAATTCCTTGAGTGGCAGTGCCACATTGGCACCGCGCACCGAAACCATGTGCCTTTCGACGTCCATGCTCACACCTCCGGCGGTGAGGACATTCTCGGAGACTTCTTCGCTATTTCCTTGGCGACGAAGCACCGCACGAATACGGGCGACAAGTTCGCGTGACTTATAAGGCTTAGTGACGTAATCATCTGCACCGATTTCAAGTCCAACAACTTTATCTACTTCGTCATCTTTTGCGGTGAGCATAATGATGGGTACTTGGGAGTAGCTCCTGATCTGCCGGCACACTTCGACCCCCGAAAGTCCTGGGAGCATAAGGTCAAGCAACACTAGGTCCGCGCCATTACGAGCAAATGCGGTAATGGCATTTGCGCCATTCTCAGCAACAGTAACTTCGAAACCCTCTTTGGTTAATAAGTACGCAAGTGCTTCTGAAAACGAAGCTTCATCTTCTACTACAAGGATGCGTGTCATTCGGATTCCTGACTATTGCTTGCGAGTGGGAGGCGAAGAGTAAAAGTGCTTCCAGAGCCTTCCATGCTCCAGACGCGTACATCTCCACCATGATTAGTAACAATATGTTTAACGATGGCCAAACCTAAGCCAGTCCCGCCGGTTGCTCGAGAACGTGCAGGGTCAACTCGGTAGAAACGTTCGAAGATTCGTTCAATATCAGCTTCGGAAATACCGATTCCTTGATCGCTTACTGCGATTTCCACGATGTCGGCCTGAGATTCAATGCCGATACCGACGCTCGTGTGATCCGGACTATAAGCAATTGCATTATTAATGAGATTCGTGAGTGCAGTCGTAAGTTGCTCTTGATTTCCCATCACTGCCAAACCGCCTGCACTTGATGGCACCACCGTGATATCTCGCTTTTGGGCCGATAACTTAGTTCTATCAAGGGCCATGTTCATTACATTCTCTAATAGCACCAAACTGGCATGGGCTAGTGGATCTTGGCTTTGAAGCCTTGAGAGATCGATAATTTCTTGCACTAGGTCCCCAAGCCGCACCGCTTCCGTGCCCATCCGTTCGGCAAATCGCTTTACTGCATCCGGATCATCACTTGCCTCCACGACCGCTTCAGCCAGGATCGAGAGCGCGCCGATCGGGGTCTTTAACTCGTGCGAAATATTTGCCACAAAGTCTCGGCGGACTTCATCGACGAGTCGGGATTCACTCTCGTCTGCGATGAGTACTAAAACTGATCCGCTGCCAAGCTCAGGAATGAGCAAGGCGCGCACGAGCAATTCAAATGTTCCGGAGCTCAGCCGTCCACGTTTGAACTCAACACGAGACTCCACGAGTTCAAACCCTTTTCGCGCCTGGCGCACCAAGGCCACCAACTCTTCACCCACGAGTTTCTCATCGCGCACGATTCCAAGTGCTCGGGCCGAAGCACTTGCCAGTAGGACTTTCTCGCCAGGAGCAATGATCAAGGCACTCTCAGGAACCAGGGAGAGAATCCGGCTCACCACGGCAGAGAGACGAAGATCTGGAGTCGCGGGAACTTGCTCGACCGCCCTACCAAACAATCGCGCCATGTGCCCATCGTAGATCGCTCTACGGCGGGAATCCGACATAGAGTCTCTCCTCACCCCCTGTTCATCAAAAAGTTACGAGATGTTCAGATAAATGGGCGTTTAGGCGCTTTGCGCAGGATAATCTGGGCTCATGCGCGATGCCTATCATGACGATCTAGATGCTGTAAGTGCCACCCTCGTTTCAATGGCGGCCATGGTGGATAACGCCATCGTGCGCGCCTCCAAGGCGCTCCTTGAGTCCGATCGTGCTTTGGCAGAAGAAGTGATCGCCGCGGATGCCGCCATCGATACTGTGCAACATGAGTTAGACAATCGCACTGTTGACCTCATGGCTAGGCAAGCTCCAGTAGCAAGCGATCTTCGTGTCTTGGTCACCTCACTTCGCATGAGTGCCGACCTAGAACGCATGGGCGACCTTGCGGCACATATTGCCAAGGCGGCGCGCATGCGTTTCCCAGCTTGTGCTGTTCCCGTTGAACTACAAATGACTATTCTCGAAATGAGTCGAGTAGCCAGCGACCTGGTAAATAAAACTGCGCTTGTGATCAGAGATCGCGATATCGAAGGTGCGCTCCAAGTTGAACGCGACGACGATCAAATGGATCGCCTTCATCGTCAACTCTTCATCACCCTTCTTGATCCAGCATGGCCCCATGGAATTGAAACTGCGATCGATGTTACTTTGATCGGCCG
This sequence comes from Actinomycetota bacterium, assembly GCA_026393015.1. GTDB lineage: Bacteria > Actinomycetota > Actinomycetes > Nanopelagicales > Nanopelagicaceae. Next base: position 6,555 of record JAPLBA010000021.1, on the reverse strand, counting down.
CTATTACGAGCGCTTTGCTGACCACGCGGTATCTGTTGCTAGGCGTCTCTACTACTCGGTCACCGGAGAGTACGCAGCGCCTTAGAACTAACTCGGAAATCTGCCTTAATGTTTGCCCTGGTTAGCAACAGCTTTAATTGCTGCTTTAGCCGCTTCTGCGTCCAGATACTCTCCACCGCTCTTGATTGGTGTGAGATCGTCGTTAAGTGAGTAAAGCAACGGTATGCCGGTTGGAATGTTCAGCCCCGCAATATCTTCGTTCGAGATTCCATCTAAATGTTTTACAAGTGCACGAAGTGAATTACCATGAGCCACGACGAGCACAACTTTTCTACTCTTTAAGTCGGGAGTAATGCTTTCATTCCAATAAGGAAGTAAACGCTTCACTACATCTGAAAGACATTCGGTGCGCGGTAGTTGACCTCTGGGAATATTTGCATAGCGAGGATCATTCGCCTGACTATATGGATCAGCATCATCAATGGGTGGTGGTGGCGCATCAAAAGATCTCCGCCACAAAGCGAATTGCTCTTCACCGTACGTTGCAAGAGTTTCTTTCTTATCCTTGCCTTGTAATGCGCCGTAGTGGCGCTCATTGAGCCGCCAGTCCCGGCGCACTGGAATCCACTGTCGATCGCAAGCATCTAGCGCGATCTGTGAAGTAGCGATAGCTCGACGCAATAGCGATGTGTGCACCACGTCCGGAAGGAGCCCACGCTCTACAAGTAACTCACCGCCACGTTTGGCCTCTTGCTCACCTAGTGAGGTGAGTGCGACGTCGACCCATCCAGTGAAGAGATTCTTAGCATTCCAATCGCTTTGGCCGTGTCGGAGCAAGATCAATGTGGAGGTCATGGCGCTAGCCTGCCAGATACTGGCAGGTCACTCTTCAATCATGTGGGCAAAAGCTTGGAGATTTTCAAGAGATTCCCCACGAGACTCACGCCAGGCCCACTCGCGACGTATGGCGCTTTCGAATCCAAGTTCTACCAACTTGTTAAAACTCTCATCCGCATAGCGCAGCACTGCGCCGAAGAGGCGGTCAAGATCGTCCTCATTGAGCGTCAATGGCAGGCGTCCAGTCAAGTAAATATCACCCAGGTGGTTTACGGCGTAGGAGAGTCCGAATATCTTGAGATTGGTTTCGAGCAAATATCGGTGAACCAGTTCGACATTCTCATCGGGTTTTCTCATCACAAATATATTCACCGCGAGCGCGTAGGTGCCCATTTTAAACGCCACTGTAATGGCTAACTTCTGTTCACCTTTAAGAGTTGCAATAAAAGTCGAATCATCTACTCGTTCAAATGCGATCCCGACATCTGTGCAATGTCTCTCAAATAAAGAATTCAGATCTGCAGCGCTCATCAACTCACGCGAACGATCGTACTTCTGCACTGCCCGATAGCAGCGAATCGTAAACTGCGAGCATCTTCTCAGCCGTGGCTTGCCAACCAAAGTGACTGGCATGCTCGAGGGCGCCTCGTCCCAATTCAATACGACGATCTTCTTCGATAGCGAGGCGATAGAGCACGCTGGCCCACGACTTAGGATCGTGACCATCTACCAGGAGTCCAGAAATACCATCACGGATTGCGGTCCGAAGCCCACCTACCGCAGTCGCCACAACTGGGGTGCCACACGCTTGCGCCTCTAATGCAACTAATCCAAAAGATTCACTATGGCTTGGTACTACGACGATATCTGACGCGCGATACCACTCGGGAAGGTGTGAACGATCAGTGGGTTCTACAAAGCGGATCATGTCGTTTATGCCAAGCCACGCCGCAAGTTCCCGGAGCTTTGAAGGCTCCGTCGTACTTCCGCTTGCCCCGCCCACTATTGCAATTTCTAAACGTGAACGAAGGTTTGGTTCGATCTTTATTATATCTGCGGCAGCTCTAATTAATGTATCTGGACCTTTATGCGGTTGAATCCGCCCTACGAAGCTAAGCAAGATCGCATCCTCGCGGACACCTAACAACTTTCTTGCACTCTTCTTATTGCCCGGAGTAAACATTTCAAGGTCTACACCTGGCGACACGACATGAACCTTCTGTGGATCTGCGGAGTAAAGACCCACTAGAGAGGCAGCCTCAGATTCAGTATTTGCAATCAATGCATCCGAAGCTGCAACAACTTGCTCTTCACCAATTGCACGTCCACTGGGTTCAGGTACATCGCCTTCAGCAAGTGCGGCATTCTTTACTTTTGCCATGGTATGCATGGTGTGCACGAGCGGAACATTCCATCGTTCTGCAGCCACCCAGCCCACTTGGCCAGAGAGCCAGTAGTGCGAATGAATGAGTCGATAATGTCCTTGAGTACGCAGGGCCTCTTCGCGCATGAGGGCAGCACTCAGCGCACAGAATTGCCCTGGAAGATCTTCTTTTGCCAAACCTTGGTAGGGCCCAGCAACCAAATGATGGACTTCAACGCCATCGGCGATCTCCACCGTGGCTGGCAGGGTTGAGGAGGTAGCGCGGGTAAAAATGTCCACTTTCACGCCAGTAGCAGCCATCCGCTTGGCGCTTTCGACCACATAAACGTTCATGCCACCAGCGTCCCCAGTGCCCGGTTGTTCGAGCGGGGAGGTGTGGATCATGAGCATGGCAACGGAGAACACCATCTAAGGATGACTCATCGAACTCGCTTACGCGAGTCGGTCAGGGCAGAATCCTCTCTATGAGTTCAAACCCTTCAGCAAGACGCGCGTTAGTCACAGGGGCCAGTAGCGGAATCGGCGCCGCCACCGCTTTAGCCCTCTCCTCGGCCGGATATGAAGTCCACGGAGCCGCCCGACGCGAAGATCGCCTCGCCGACCTCTCTGGAGTCATAGGCCACTATCTCGATGTGACCAGCGATACCAGCGTGGAAGATTTGGCTGCGCAATTTGAAACTCTCGATGTCCTCGTGGCTAACGCCGGTGGCGCCTTCGATGCCGAAGAAGTAGGCAATGCAAGTCTTGCTTCTTGGGAAAAGGCCTACGACGTGAATGTTTTGGGCACCGTACGAACTATCAAAGCTTTTCTCCCTGCGCTCATCGCGTCGGGAAATGGTCACATCGTGATCATGGGTTCCACTGCCGGAAGAGTTGTCTATGAAAATGGTGGAAGTTACGCGGCCGCTAAACATGCACTTGCTGCAGTCGCCGGAACTTTACGTCTTGAACTCAACGGTCTCCCAGTGCGGATCAGTGAAATTGCGCCGGGCATGGTGAAGACCGACGAATTTGCGGTGACACGATTTGGTGGAGATAAAGAGAAAGCAGCCAAGGTATATCAAGGTGTCGAAAAGCCACTGACTGCCGAAGATATTGCCGACATCGTCAAGTGGACCGTCACGCTACCTGCGCATGTCAACATCGATCTACTAGTCGTTCGCCCTCTTGCACAAGCTGCCCAACATAAGGTTTACCGAAAAGCATAATTCGTGGGTAAACCAATAGGAAACATCACTCGGGGCACTACAAATCCAAACCTTTTGCGCAGAGTCGACCGTTGGATGCTCTGGCGTTATGAAGATTTATTTCGCAGAAATACTCACTCACTAGTTGTCGATCTTGGTTTTGGAGCAACTTCAATCACGACGTTAGAGATGGCTGCGCGTTTGCGAACAAAATATACAGATTTAGAATTTGTCGGACTTGAGATTGATCCTGAGCGAGTAAAAGTAGCGAACCAAAGCGCACAACCGCATATTGGTTTCCAACTTGGTGGATTTGAAATTCCCACAACCCAAAAACCTCTGATTATCAGGGCATTTAACGTATTACGGCAGTATGACGAATCTGAAGTAACAAAGCACTGGGCCATGATGCAATTGAGGCTGGCACCAAATGGTCGCATCATCGAAGGTACGTGTGATGAGATTGGCCGTCGTGCCACCTGGATAGAACTCGATAATTTACGACCTCTCACTCTCTCACTGGGTTTACGATTACATGGATTAGATGACCCATCAGAAGTAGCTGAGCGATTGCCTAAGATTTTGATTCATCGAAATACACCCGGGAATCGCATCCACACATTCCTGCGGGATCTATCGAGGTCGTGGGATGCTCACTCGGGTTACCGCGTCTTCGGTCCCAACCAAAGATGGCGAGCAACAGTCAACTCACTTCGTGACTCCTGGCCTATCGTCAATAAACAACACCGCGAAGGCGAACTGACAATTGAGTGGAGCGCAATCGCACCCGATTGATGTGCCAGGCCTAGTAGCGTGGGCGCCTAAGGATCTCGTTGATCGCTGGTTTCACATCAACGAGATAAACAATCACCGCGATGATGCCCACAATCCCTAACATGCTAAAGAGCCCAAATATTTGCGTCACAACCAGTGAACCAATGATCAGCCAAAGCCAAAACTTCTTACTCTGCTTGTTCGCAGCAACAAAGGCATCGGGTCTCGTTTTAATCACATGTACCAACGCAATAATGTTTCCTACCAAGAGGAGCAGGGAAAGAATTCCAGTAATTGAGGAACCGATATTGAGAAGATTCATGTGCCTAGTCTAACCAATCGCGGCGACGATCTCGCCGACTTTGAGACCTCCACCTAGAACTGGGGTACGGGCCAACTCGTGCAGTGCAGAGACATCCACACCGATTCGAGAGAGCGCCGCAACCAGCACTACGGGAATGGCACGCATTGAGCCATCAATCACTTTGAAGGCTACAGATCGTCCATCGGCAAGCGCCGCAATCTCCACGCCTTCAGCGCCTTCCTTCACCATGAGCCCAGGAATGAGCCGCATGGCTTCAGTCGTGAAACGCCTCTCACCAGCCACCATCTCTGGGAAAGCACGCATTGCGTCAAATACTCGAGCGCGTGCCGGGGTGCTGCCAGTGGCTACCGCACTTGATGCCTTCGCGAGCCCCTTAAGCGACATCGAAAAGATGGGAGCACCGCATCCGTCTACAGCAACATGCGTCGAAGTTGTCCCCGAAGCGTCGAGATACTCCTTCTTAATCTCAATCTGCAAGGGGTGAAATGGGTCTCGATAAGTATTGATGTCCCAACCGTTAATAACAGATGTGGCGATCATCGACGCATGCTTCCCGCTGCAGTTATGCACGTCACGTGCCGGTTGCTGGTCTCCGTAAGCACGTCGCTCCGCATCACCGTAAGGTCGATCTGTGGGACATTGAAGTGAATCGACATCTAATCCGACAGAGTTCAAGATTTCCTTAGCGGCCAAGCGATGCATCTCGCCACCAGAGTGGCTCGCGCAACTCAAAGCCAGGAGCCGATCAGGTAGATCTAATCCGAGGCGCACCATCGCACTTGCCTGGAGAGGTTTAGTTGCCGACCGCGGGAATATTTCAGAATCTATATCCCCGAGCCCAGTAATTTCACTTCCATCAAAGAACGCTAATGATCCATAATGGATTGATTCCACAAAACCATTACGAATGTAATGCGCAAGTTCAATCATGATCAGCTATGCGCGCGGAAGAGTAGCCCAGAGGTGCGGTTGCAACTCGTGCTCGGGTGTTCCCATATCGTAAGCAAAGAAGAGTTCACCTTCGACGAGCCCATAAAGACGATGTCCTTCAGTGACAGTTTTCGCACTCGGCGCCGAGTAGGCATGATCCATGGCCAACTGAATCTTCGCCCCGTCGTAGCGACCCACCCAGCCTTCAGAGATGCCTGTTGCATGAGAGAGCACTACTTCTAAAGTGTTATTAGGTTTGGGGCGCCAAAATCCTGTTTCACTTCCGGCTGGCCGAAGAATTTCACCATCTGCATCCACGATCCAGGCCCGTGAGTAGTACGTCAGGAAGGGCCTGGTGTCGTGGCCAAAGACCACCTCTTGGGCGAACTCGAAGGGCGCAATGCCCGGGTACTCCCCATGGCCACGGCCACGCCAAGTTCCAAGGAGCCACGAAAGTGGGAGGAGGTCTGGATGCAGGTCTGCTGGAATCTCGAATGCCACGTACACAGCCTAGAGGGTCGTAGAGTGCACTCATGGCAACACTTGTTTTGAAATTGACCACGGTCGAACCTGAGAAGATGTCGCAGGCTCTCAACGTGTGCGCCACCGCGTTGGCTAGTGGTGCAGGCGTCTCTCTCTGGCTCACGGGTGATGCGGTTCGACTAGCAATACCAGGATTCGCCGCGGGAATTGAATTAGAGCAGAGCGCACCTTTTGATCAATTGATCGATGCAGTACGAGCCGGCGGACGACTCACCGCCTGCACCCAATGCTTAGGACGACGTAATCTCACGCAAGAAGATCTCCTTCCCGGAGTCGAGATCGGAGGCGCCAGTGGCTTCGTTGAAGAGATACTTAAACCTGCCGTGCAAGCATTAGTCTACTAAATCAAGAGATAACTCAACGGAAAGAGTGGACATGGCAAGGGAATTGAGCGCATTGCGCCTTCGTCGTTTTAACCTCATCGCAGGGCTTTTCCATCTCCTGCAAATGATTGCCGTCATTGCACTCGCAAGCGATTTCTCGTTGCCTGTGAACGCGACGTACATGTCGGGACCTCCTGGATCTACCTTTGCTGCGCCAGTCACTATATTTAGCGTGCTAATAGGGCCGGCAGT
>JAPLBA010000020.1 GCA_026393015.1 Actinomycetota bacterium | reverse complement strand
CGGAGACCAAAGCAGCTTTGGAAGAGTTTGAAGGAAGCATCATTGAGACGGAGCGAATCCGAGTTGACCTAGGTTCGGCTTTTTGGTGCGCCTTTCCTGACCGGACAGTGGTGCGTTGGCTACTTCCACACGAGGAAGAGCGCTCTCTCAACGCTTTAGCCCGCTTAGCAGCTAGTGATGAACTTAATCTCGGCAATGGCACCCGTTATCTGGGCGCCTTCCGCGCTGATGGATTATTAGTACCGGTTTTTGATGTGCAACACGAGACACCTATCAGAGCGTTTGAACTTGCGCTCACCACACTTTCGCGGATCTTTATGACTTCATTCGAGAAAGATGAGCCGCTCACTAGCGTTGAGCGTCGAGCGCGTGCCGGATTAGTGGGACGTCAACTCACACTTCGTTAAGTTGTATCGCTAACCCATCACAGTGCCAGATGAATTTTCATTGCGCTGGCGCTTCCGGGAAAATGTGGCCAGATCAATCGGTAGACCCGTGTGTGATCCCGTCACCACCAATGGGTGCGTATCGTGATCGCCCCCACCTTCCACGTAATCTATTAATTTCGCCATAATTAAGCCGGCTCCTGGTGCATTCTTGAATTGATTTCCACTCGTGCCTATCGCTAGATAGAAACCATCTAATTCGCTTCGGTCATAGATAGGTGTCCAATCGGAGGACACGTCATAAACACCCGCGATCCCCTTTGCTACAGGGGGAACTTTCAGCTCAGGAAATCTACGCGCTGCGCGGGTCACTTGTGCATCGTATAGATCTTGGGTGCGCGACATGTTCGCTTGATCAGGATTTTCGATCCACTGCATGTCATCACATTCAGGTTCAGTACCGCCCACTAGGAAACCGCCACCAGGTGTGGAGCGCATATAAACACCGACATCGAGGTCACCAATCATCGGACCACTCTCCATTCCTGGAGGTGCATCTACGTGGTGAACTTCTTGACGCATGGGAGCGATCTCAACCGTAAAGTCGCTCCCCACTCCTGCAATCTTGTTGAGTGCACTGGACCATGGGCCAGCCACATTAACGACAACATCTGCGGTGAGCTCTTCACCGCTCGCCAGGCGGACACCGAGAACTCGGCTCTCTGATTTCAAAATCGCCACAATTTCTTCCTTAAATCGAAAGTTCGCTCCGTGGCGTTTAGAACTCGGCTCTCTGATTTCAAAATCGCCACAATTTCTTCCTTAAATCGAAAGTGCGCACCGTGGCGTTTAGCGGCATCCGCCAAATTGACCGCAGAGAGTGAAGGATCACTGATATATCCACCATCGGATGTATAGAGCGCACCAATTTCTTCTTTCGCATCCTCCCAAAATCCTGCGTTACTAATACTCTTCGGCGGCCAATATTTCCCGACATCGATTCCAGGAACGCGTGCTGCTAAATCTTTCGAATCCCAAATCTCATAATCAATTCCGACCCTCTGGAACAACTCTGTGGTCGCCGCGGTATTCATGACTGGAACATCGAGCATGACAACCCCAAGATTCATCATCTCCGCAATATGTTCGCTTTGCGCCGCTCCTAGGTGTGTGCGCCACTCAAGCCATATGTGAAACGACTCCCAGGCGAGGACGACACCTGCAAAAGTCGAATAGTTAAAGCGAACAATCGAACTTGAGGAACTGGTGGACCCTTGGCCAGGTGCGCCGGCCTTATCAACAACGGTGACACTCCAACCGTCTCGCGCTAATTCGTAGGCAACAGCGGAGCCAATAACGCCAGCTCCGATAACAATGGCACTTCGCATAGTCGCAGACATTCCTTATCTCTCTACGAGGAGAGTACCGGTCCAAGAAAAGGCAGGCTCCCCTTCCCGCATCATCTTCAGGGGCAAGCGGGTAGCCAGTACACGAGCTGTTCTCACGGTCTTATCGAGGAGCAAGATCGGGAAGATGAGGACGAATGTGGTGATGAGGGCTAGGAAACTCACATCGCCATCATTCCAGAGTGGTTAGAATCAAGACGACTTCTAGGCGAGGGCGAAATGAACTCCACGAATCTTGGATATATCGCAGGTGCAATTGCGCTGCTCGCGCTCACTCTTGCCCTGTTAGCCCTACTCAGCGTGAGGAGCATGAAGAAAAACTATTCAGTTCTTCAAGGCGCTGGCTCCGAAGTGGACTTTGTCACTGCCGTTGCTCGCCAGGTTGAAGTGGTTAATGGGTTGCGCACAGATGTGACAAATCTTCGGAAAGACCTCACAGTGACGCAAGCTGAATTGAAAGACGCAATTCGCCACGTTGCCGTTACTCGTTACGACGCCTTTAGCGATCAAGGAGGGCGTATGTCATTCTCGGTAGCCTTCCTCGATGATGTGAGCGACGGAATTGTAATTACCTCAATTAATGGTCGCACGGAGGGTCGTACCTACATCAAGGGAGTCAAGGGCGGCCAGAGTATTGGCAGCGAACTTTCACCCGAGGAAGTACAGGCAATTGGTATGGCACAAAAAGGTCAGATCGCATGAGCTCTTACGCCTATCTCGGACCAGCCGGAACTTTTACCGAGGCCGCACTAAATCAACTTATGAAACCCAGTGATACGAAGTTAGCTTTTGCCAACACCACAGCAGCTCTCGATGCAGTGCGTAGCGGCGTTGTTGTGGGTGCCTTGGTGCCTATCGAAAACTCGGTTGAGGGATTTGTGGCCCGCACTCTTGACGAACTAGTCATCGGAGAGCCTCTGGTAATCATTGCTGAGACAACTCTGCCAGTGGAGTTTGCGCTTATTGCGCACCCAGGGGTAGTCCTGAGTGAAATCACCAAGATTGCTACGCATCCCCATGCCGAAGCGCAGTGTCGTACTTTTATTGCAAAGAATCTTCCGCACGCGGAAGTATTAAACAGCTCTTCTACCGCTGCGGCTGTAGAGGAAATTGCGCAATCTAAAGATCGTACTCGTGGTGCTATCGCGGCCAAGGTTGCTGCCGATCACTATGGGCTAGAAGTCTTAGCAGAAAACATCGGCGACAACAGTGGTGCTGTAACGAGATTTGTTCTGGTAACGAAAATTGGAAAGATTAACGAACGCAGTGGACACGATCGCACTTCACTTGCCATTTTTATTGGGGCCGATCATGCTGGAGCGTTGTTAGAAATTCTTAACGAGTTTGCTGTGCGTGGAGTGAACCTCACCTTTATTCAATCACGACCCACAGGTGCTGAACTTGGTTCCTACCATTTCCTTATCGATGTCGAAGGACATATTCTTGATGCTCGTATTGGTGATGCACTGATGGGGCTCAAACGCATTTGTGAAGATGTTCGATTCCTCGGTTCATATCCGCGCGCAGATAAATTTGCCACCGAAGTGTTGCGTGGCCGAGGTGACAACGATTTCTCCGAGGCTTCAGCGTGGTTGAGCTCGGTTCGTAACGGCACTCTCACGTGATCGCTGGTTTAGCCCCCGGAGAAGATCGCACGTTTGCGCGGTCAATCCTGGCGGCGCGCACTGAAGGCCGAAAGTTGCAACCCATTTCAAATACTCGCCTACTCTCCCCGGAAGAAGCAGAGAGCATTGCGCGGGCGATCATTGATATACGTATGGCTGCCGGCGAAACGATCAAGGCGTCAGTACTTTCGGAAGCAGGAGATTTAAGTTACCTCACCAATAAGCAGATCGTGGAGAGCGCCCCTTCCATCTTGATTGAGGGACGAGTCTCGCCTGTAGTGATTCGCTCTACAGCACGCACGCATCTTGGGCTAATGATTTCGGATCGACTCTTTGAGCGGGGCCGCCGTGAAGATCAACTCGCTTCAGGAAGCGGGGTGGTTGCCGTGATCGTGGGTCCGGAGATTCCCTTCCAAGGGGAAGCCACGCTTCGACTTGGCAATGAACGATGGGTTATTAAGGAGATGACGGCTATAGCGACGCCGGACTTAGGCTTGGAATGGGCGGTTTCTGCTCCCTTGCTCTATCCCACAAATTGGGAGCGCGGCTCAACTGTGGTGGTCGATCTGCAAGGCCCAAGCAAGGTGAGTTTTTCTGCTCGCCGGCTGTAAAAGGTAGGCTGAGCAAGTGATCGATCTTAAATTCCTCCGCGAAAACCCTGACCGTGTGCGCTCATCGCAGAGCGCTCGCGGTGAAGACCCCACCCTCGTTGAGAGTGTGCTTGCAGCAGATGAGGCGAGACGAAGCGCCATCACCGAATTTGAGGTGCTGCGCGCCGAGCAAAACACCTTGTCGAAGGCGGTGGGCGCAGCTGCGAAAGAGGATCGCCTTGCACTCTTAGAGAGTTCAAAAGCGCTCGCCGAGAAGGTGAAGAGTGCTGATAATGCAAAGAGCGCTGCCGAAGAACGTGTTCGCGAAATCTTACTTAGACTTTCTAACGTTGTTGAAGAAGATGTACCAGTAGGTGGCGAAGCAGATTTCAAGGTCATTGAGCACATAGGTACGCCGCGTGAAAGAAGATGTACCAGTAGGTGGCGAAGCAGATTTCAAGGTCATTGAGCACATAGGTACGCCGCGTGAATTCTCATTTGAACCAAAAGATCACGTTGAACTAGGCAAGATTCTTGGTGCGATCGATACAGAGCGTGGCGCGAAAGTTTCTGGCGCGCGTTTCTATTACTTGACAGGTGTCGGGGCACTACTTGAATTTGCACTCGTAAATATGGCGATTTCACAAGCAGTGGCTGCCGGATTTATTCCGATGATTCCTCCTGTCTTAGTCAAACCCAGCGCTATGGAAGGAACGGGGTTTCTCGGACAGGCAGCAGAGAATGTTTTCCATCTTGAGAAAGACGATTTCTACCTTGTGGGAACGAGTGAAGTTCCACTGGCGGCTTATCACATGGACGAAATTCTTCCAGCAAATAAATTGCCTCTGCGATATGCCGGATACTCATCGTGTTTCCGACGTGAAGCTGGGTCTTACGGAAAAGATACCCGTGGAATAATTCGAGTTCATCAATTCGACAAGGTAGAGATGTTTTCCTTCTGCCCACCAGAAGAAGCCGAAGCCGAACATCGTCGACTTTTACAGTGGGAGAAGGACTTCCTCAATGCGATCGAGGTCCCTTATCGTGTTATCGACGTTGCTTCCGGAGATCTGGGATCAAGCGCCGCTCGTAAATTCGATTGTGAAGCGTGGATTCCTACACAGAACGCTTACCGCGAAGTCACAAGTACTTCTAATTGCACAGAATTCCAAGCGCGTCGACTAAATATTCGGATGAAAGATGAGAACGGCACGCGCCCGATCGCCACTCTTAACGGCACGCTATGCGCGCTGCCACGCATCATTGTGGCCATCTTAGAAAACCATCAACAAGAGGATGGTTCTGTGCGCGTACCTAAGGCACTTATCCCGTTCTTAGGTGGGCGTGAAGTGCTCTCTCCGGTGAGTGCGTGAAACTTGTAGCTAGTGATCTTGATGGCACCATCATTCGATTTGATGCCGGTATTTCAACGCGCACAATTGATGCGTTTATGGATGCACACAAAAAAGGGGCCCGAGTACTTTTTGCAACAGGGAGGCCACCCCGCTGGTTAGGGGACGTAGTCGATGCATTCGGTACAAAAATGTTTCCTTGGGTGATTTGCTGTAATGGCGCCCTCCTCTTTGACTTACACGAAGGAAAAATTCTTAAAGAATGGGAAATCTCAATTCCAGATGCCTTCGAAATTGTTTCCCGTCTGCGAAAGAATTTACCTGGTGTCACTTTTGCGATGGAACGCAATGATCACTACGTTCGTGAGCGTCGTTACATTCCTCGTTGGGATGTGGGTATGGACATCATTGGAACCGAAAAGATTGAAGAACAAATTGATCGTCCT
>JAPLBA010000108.1 GCA_026393015.1 Actinomycetota bacterium | reverse complement strand
AAAGATTTCCTCTGGCCCGATATTCAGATGGTGGGGCAAACGGTGTTCCGCTGGGCTGTGTGGCAGATGGTGCCGGTAGCCAATAAGGCACTTGAACTTGCTGGACTTAAGGTGAACGAATTAGATGCCTTCATTCCGCACCAGGCAAATATGCGCATCATTGATGCAATGGTAAAAGCGCTCGATCTGCCACCTGAACTTCCGGTTGCCCGCGACATTCGCGTCTCTGGAAACACCTCGGCAGCTTCCATCCCGCTTGCGATGGAAGCGATGTTAGAAAGTGGTGAAATTCCGCACGGCGGAAGTGCACTACTCATTGGGTTTGGTGCCGGATTTTGGTGCCGGATTAGTTTATGCGGCCCAAGTAGTAACCCTTCCCTGAAAGACTGATCGCGCACCAACCGCACTACAAATAGGAACTAAGAGATAACTAGGAGAAAAAATGGCTCACTCAGTAGATGAAGTACTCGCAGGGCTTGCTGAAATCGTCGAAGAGGTTGCTGGTATCCCGGCATCTTCGGTACTCATGGAGAAGTCATTCACCGACGATCTCGATGTTGACTCGCTCAGCATGGTTGAAGTTGTCGTTGCTGCAGAAGAGAAGTTCGGCTGCAAGATTCCTGATGACGACGTGAAGAACCTCGTCACTGTCGGAGATGCAGTCAATTACATCGTCAAGGCTGCTCACTAACATGAGCGCTCCCACGCATCGTAAGGTCGTCGTTACCGGGCTGGGCGCATTCACGCCCCTCGGTGGCGATGTTGCGTCCACGTGGGCTGCGTTACTTGCTGGAAAATCAGGCGTACGCACCCTCACACACGACTGGACTGAAACTATTCCAGTTCATTTCGCAGCAGAAACTGCAGTGGATCCATCAGAAGTGATGGATCGTGTCGAGGCTCGCAAGCTTGATCGGGCCGAGCAATTTGCCTTAATTGCCGCGCGCGAAGCATGGAAAGATGCTGGGGCGCCAGAGATTCATACAGAGCGCCTCGGCGTAGTAATTGCATCTGGAATCGGTGGCATTCTTTCGCTGATCGGTTCTTACGATGTTTATTTGGAGAAGGGTGCGCGGCGAGTGAGCCCGCACACCGTGCCTATGTTGATGCCAAATGGACCCGCCGCTGCGGTCGGGTTAGAACTGAAAGCGCAAGCTGGCGTACACACCCCAGTGAGCGCATGCGCCTCGGGCTCTGAAGGCCTTGGTTACGCGATGGAAATGATACGTAGCGGACGAGCGGACGTAGTTGTTGCTGGTGGTACTGAGGCTGGAGTGCATCCACTACCCATGGCCGGCTTTGCCGCGATGATGGCGCTCTCTACTCGCAACGATGCACCCGAAAAAGCTTCGCGACCTTATGACAAGGATCGTGATGGGTTTGTACTTGGCGAAGGCGCTGGAGTTGTAGTGCTGGAATCTGAAGAGTTCGCAAAGGCTCGTGGTGCACGTATCTATGCAGAACTCGCTGGCCAAGGAATCACGTCAGATGGTTATCACATTGCTGCGCCCGACCCTGAAGGTCGCGGAGCAGCTCGTGCTATGAAATTGGCTCTTGTCGATGGCGGAGTCGCAGCATCCGAAGTTGTGCACCTCAATGCACACGCAACATCAACCCCGGCTGGCGATATTGCCGAATCACTTGCTATCCGCGGAGCACTTGGCGCCGATACCGATCATGTTGCCGTTTCGGCAACCAAATCAATGACGGGTCACCTCTTGGGCGGCGCCGGTGCGATTGAATCGGTATTCACGATCCTCGCGCTGCATCACCGAATCGCTCCCCCCACAATCAACATTGAAAACTTCGATGACGACATCAAACTCGATGTCGTGCGAGATCAACCTCGCGCACTTCCGGAGGGATCTATTGCGGCCTTGAATAATTCATTTGGTTTCGGCGGCCACAACGTGGCTCTCGTCTTCCGATCCGTCTAACCAAGGAGAAGAAATGAGCGAGAGCGAGATCAATACAAAGGATCCAGAAGTACGCCTCAACCGTCTCATCGATCCAGGCACGCTGGAACTCCTCACGCCGCGCGACGACTCTGGAATGCTGGCAGCCCACGGAAAAATCGATGGCACCGAAGTCGCCCTCTTCTCCACCGATGCCACTATTCAAGGTGGCGCCATGGGACAAGCCGGATGCGAGGTCATCCTCGCGGCCTACGAATATGCACTTAACGCAAAGTGTCCAGTCATCGGCTTATGGCATTCAGGTGGTGCTCGCCTTCGCGAAGGTGTTGCCTCACTCGATGCATTTGGTCGCGTCTTCGCAATCATGACCAGGGCCAGTGGAAAAATCCCGCAAATTTCTCTGGTGTTAGGACCTGCCGCTGGTGGCGGGGCATATGGACCAGCGCTCACTGACATCGTAATTCTTGGACCTGATGGTCGCATCTTTGTTACTGGCCCCGATGTAGTAAAGAGCGTGACTGGCGAATCGGTAGATATGGCACGTCTCGGCGGTCCCGAACCTCACGGTCGCCGAAGTGGCGTGGTCCATGTCGTTGCTGAAGATGATGACGAGGCCTACAACGCCGCGCGCAGACTCGCTGCACTTCTCGGCAACCAAGGCACGATGGTCGATCGACTTCCCGAGGTGGATCTTGCTGGCCTCATGCCCGAATCATCAAAGCGCGCTTACGCCGTCCATCCACTCATTGAAGGCGTACTCGATGCCGGGGACATACAAGAACTTCACCCGAAGTGGGCGCCCAACATCGTCACGACTCTTGGACGCTTTGGCGGACGAACGGTGGGAGTAGTCGCCAATAATCCACTTCGACTTGGTGGATGTCTTGACTCATCTTCTGCCGAAAAGGCCGCACGCTTCGTGCGTATGTGCGATGCCTTCGGAATTCCACTTGTAGTTCTGGTGGACGTTCCTGGTTACCTGCCCGGTGTCGGACAAGAATGGGATGGAGTGGTACGACGCGGAGCAAAACTGCTCCATGCATTCGCTGAAGCAGTTGTTCCTCGCGTCACATTAGTAACCCGCAAGGCATACGGCGGCGCATACATCGCGATGAACTCCCGTTCGCTTGGCGCTACCAAAGTATTCGCCTGGCCCGGAGCTGAAGTCGCCGTAATGGGTGCGGTCGCTGCCATCCGAATTTTGCATCGTCGTTTGCTTGCTGAAGTTCCCGATGATCAAAGAAATGATATGGAATTAGAACTTGCCGCAGAGCATGAACAGATTTCCGGTGGTGTCACGCGTGCAGTAGAGATTGGTGTGGTCGATGAAATCATTGAACCAAGCGCCACTCGAACCGCGATCGCGAAAGCGATCTTGGGCGCCCCCGCACTTCGCGGTAACCACGGAAATATTCCGCTCTAAGGCTCTTAACTAGAACCAGTCTTGAGCCACCGAATGCTCGACTGATCGCCCGAGTATCTAAAGGGCTCCAACTCCTCATCCCAGAGCGCGCCCAGCACCTGTTCCAACTCTTCTTCTAGCGAGGTGCCATTCTTCACTGCTCTCTTGGCACTACCTCGAATGCGATCTTCATTCACATAGATATCCCCATGCACTCCCATGATTGAGTGATGGATTCCGAGCGACGGGGTTCCCTGAAATCTTGCGCCATCATTTGTACTTGTGGCTTCCTCCGTAATTTCAAAGCGCACGTAATGCCAGCCTCGCATTGCTGAGGCAATTTTCGACGCACTACCTTCAGTGCCATGCCATGGCGATTCGGCACGAAGTGTTCCCGGAGAGATCGGTTGTGCGCTCCACTCGAGAGCAACAGGAGCGCCCAGCACATTTCCAATCGCCCACTCAATATGTGGAATAAGCGCGATGGGAGCAGAGTAAATAAAAAGTACACCACGAGCTGGCGCGTGCGATCGATTATGGGGCTGAGCAACCATGAGATCTCCTCCTGACCGGTCCGTGTGACCTTCCCCAGTACACGTGTCGTCAGGAGCGCATTTACGCTGAATTACATCTTGCCTTATGCGGGGAATTCCCGCCAGGGGGCCTGTGGTGTACCCTCAGAAGTGAGTCAGACGCTTAGCAGTACCGTTCGTTAGCTTCTCCCCTGCGCGAAAGCGCCAGGTTGGCTGGTCTCGGTGACGCTTTTTGAAGAAGACTGACACGAGGCAATCGCAGCGTGTCCCCTACGTCCCGGGAGATTAGCTAAATGGCAACGGGAACAGTTAAGTGGTTCAACTCTGAAAAGGGTTTTGGTTTCATTGCAGTAGATGGCGGCGGACAAGATGTCTTCGTTCACTACTCTGCGATCCAAGGTAGCGGTTACAAGGCACTCGAAGAGGGCCAAGCCGTTGAATTCGAAATCGTCCAAGGTCCTAAGGGTCCTCAAGCCGATCAGGTCAACGCTCGCTAACCACACATTAAGTGAGAAGGGCCTGGGAGTAATCCCGGGCCCTTCTTCAATTTCTGACAGCCATACCTTCACAGAACTAGAGGGCTGGGTAATCCGTATATCCGAGAGCCCCACCAGAGTAAAAGGTCTTTGAATCAGCTTTGTTCATCGCTTCGCCATTTTTGATACGGCGTGGAAGATCTGGATTCGCCAGCGCCAATCGACCAAAGCTCACTGCATCAGCGCCGCCGGATTCAACCAATGAGACCGCAGAGCCAATCTTGTCGCTATCGGCGTAACCGGTGTTGCCAATCAATACACCAGACCAGCGCGCGCGGGAAAACTTAATGCCGGCAAATCCTGGCTCTTCCCCGACATGGAGATAAGCCAGACCGAGCGAATCGATCCCTGCGAGTAATGCTCCATATGTTTCTTCGATGTGAGTCATAGCCATGTCATTGAAGGTTCCATTTGGCGAGATCCGAATTCCTACTTTTTCTCCGCCGACTGCCGCCGCCACCGCTTGCACTGTTTCGATAACGAATCGAGCGCGGTTCTCTGGAGACCCACCGTATGCGTCCGTACGCTGATTGGAATTATCCGCAAGAAATTGATTGAGCAAGTAACCATTGGCCGCGTGCAGTTCCACACCGTCGCATCCAGCAGCTACAGCGCGCTTCGCTGCATCAACAAAGGAGTCACGCGCCGAAACGAGATCGTCCGCAGACATGGCCCGCGGTTCCTCAAACGGCTTCGTACCGGTACCCGTAAAGATTTCTCCAGCAGGCGTTACCGCACTGGGTGCAATCGGTTGCGTGCCGATCACGTCAACATGACTAATCCGACCAGCATGCATCAACTGCAAGAAGATGTGTCCGCCCGCGCCATGAACTGCCTCGGCAACTCTCTTCCAACCAGCGGTGTGTTCATCACTATGCACTCCGGGGGTGTGTGGATAGCCCTGGCCGATTGCGGCTGGTTGTACACCTTCGGAAATAATGAGACCAAACGAGGCACGCTGCGCGTAATACTCGGCCATCAACTCGGTGGGCACACCAGCAGAAGTTGCGCGATTACGTGTCATTGGCGCCATGACTACTCGGTGGGGAGCAGTCATGGCGCCAATGCGTAATGAATCAAAGAGAGACGTCATAAAGACATTATCTCGGCAAACGGACGCCCTTGCGCTCCAAGCGTGGCAAGACCTCTTCTGCGAAGTAGGGGAGTTCCTTGGCGTAATCCAAGAACGCCAAGGTCATGCCACCAAAGCCGGCCTTATGGAAGCCTTCAATGGCATCTGCCACTTCATCGGGAGTTCCGATAAGTGGGCAAGAACCATGACCAGCTGCGAAACGTCCACGGAACATGGAGAGCATCTCTTTGCTGAAGGACATTGCATGAAGACCTTGAAGCTCCATCAAATTATCGACCGCATTCCAATCGGCATACTCGTCTGCGTAATAATGCAGGAACTCATCTGCCTCTTTGCGGGTCGGCTTACAAACCACGTGTCCAAGAGTGAAGACACCCATCTGGCGGTTGTATTGATCCTTGGCCTGTTGGGTAACTTGCTTCACTACTTCGGCGCCATCTTCTGGTCCGCCCACCACGGTAAATGCAAAGTTGGCGTTACGCGCGGCAAACTCGCGGCCTTGCGGTGATGAACCAGCATTAAGAACGGGGATCATGCCATCGACTGGCTTTGGCATACCTTCCACGTGTTGTAATTTGAAGAACTTACCATCGTGATCAAACTTGCCTTCGGTAGTCCAAATCTTCTTAACGACATCCCACCACTCTTGCGCGAGGGCGTAACGATCGTTGTGATCGGAAGGAAGATCTAATCCAAAGGTGTCATATTCAGGCTTATTCCAACCTGCCACAATGTTGATTCCGGCGCGTCCGTGTCCGATTTGATCGACCGTTGCCAATTGTTTCGCAACGACGATGGGATGATTAAACGCAGTATGTACGGTGGCAAATACAAAGATGTTCTTAGTGTTTGCGAGTAAACCAGCAGCCCATGTAGTGGGATCGAGCACACCCTCGTGGAAGTTGGTCTCTCCGCCATAACCAATCCAACGTGCGATCGGAAGCAAGAAGTCGATTCCTGCTTCATCTGCAATTTTCGCCAACCGCAGGTTATCGTCCCAAGATCCGGTCCAACGATCCGGAGCTTTCGTGACCGCTAATCCCGAAGAGCAGTTCGGTGAGAATAGTCCGAGTTTAAAATCCTTCATATCTGCGATGCGCTTAACCATGTTGTGCCTTTCGGGATCGATCGGTATCGGTTGAGTTATTTTGGTTCTGGCAAATTTCCGGCCACGAGCGATCCGTGAACGAAAGTAAGCGGCGTTGCATAGCGCTGCTCGAATGAATCCACTTCTCCCACGATCACTACGTGATCGCCTGCATCCATTCGATTCCAAGTGGTGCACTCCATCCGAACGAGCGAGTTCCCCAACAGTGGAACACCTCGATCGGAAAGTTCATACTCAACTCCAGCGAATTTATCTCCGCCTTTCTGGGCAAATTGCTTCACCAGGTCACGTTGATCATCAGCGAGGAAGTGCACTGCCCAATGATCCACCCGCATCCAATGCTCAAAAGAAGACGAGTTGCGATCGACCGTCCAGAGCAAGAGCAATGGATCCAACGAAACCGACGTAAGTGAGTTGCAAATAATACCGATGGGCACACCTTCATCGCTGGAGGTCACCAACGAGATTCCGGTGACCCATTGAGACATCACCGAGCGGAAGATCTTGGGGTCGAGCGTGCCTTCAGAGATGCTGCCGTGAAGCGAACTCTCACTCGGGGATGGCGTCATTTATCTCCTGCTCTCATTTTGACGACCGTAAAGGAGACGCAAGGAGGAGTCAATAAAGTGGTAGTTATATTTTTCGCTGCCGTATCTCCCTTCAAGGTTATCCCTTCAGCAGTCGGGCAGCTGCCAAGCCGCCCGAGATGGCATTCGCCCCAGCCCCAGGCCAGGTGCCTGCCCCGGCCAGGTAGAGGCGTGGAATTTCGGTGGCGTATTTACCCAGGTCAAGACTGGGCCGCATGAGGAACTGATCGAGGTGATGGCTACCGGCGACCGAATCCCCACCGACCAGGTTGGGATTACTGGCGTGGAGATCGGCTGGACTCATGACGTGGCGGCCCAGAATGGTGGCGGTAAAGCCGGGGGCATAACGCTCCATTTTGGCGATTACTTGATCGGCCACCCGCTCGCTCTCGACACTCCAGGTGCTTCCCTTCGGAGTACTGGGAAGAGTGCGCACTTGAATCCAGACCACACCCTTACCTTCCGGGGCGCGCGAGGGATCCACTACAGAGCTTTGACCCACAACAAGTAGCGGCTCATCTGGAATTTCACCAGCGAGCGATTGTTGGTAGGTGCGCGCCATGTCATCCACATAAGGACCAACATGAACATAGGCAAACTTTCCGAGCTCACTATCGCTCCATGGAATCGGCCCGCTCGTCGCCAAGTGCACCATCATGGTGCCTGGACCGAAACGGTAATGCGATGCGGCTTGTTTCATGTGGGCCGGGACATCTGAAGACTCCAACAAGTTATTCACCATCACTGGAAGAACGACCGTAGAGATAACGCCACGCTTAGCCAGGATCTGTTCTCCATTAGCTAGCCGCACGCCAAAGGCGCCCTTATCGTTGACCAAAATGCGAGCGACATCCGTTCCGAGGCGTACTTTGCCGCTCTTCTTTTCCAAAAGCGCCACCATCGCGTTGACGAGATTGCTGGCACCGCCTTCGACAATTGACATGCCATTAGCCATGTCAAGGAAGCATTCAAGTAGTGGAAAAACAGCCCCACCGGTGATATCCGGCGCGTAATCAAGGTGCATTCCCCATGCAGCCAGAAGTGATTTTGCTTCCGGGGTTTCAAAGTATCTATCGCCGAGTGCGCGTGTTGATGAAAGCAAAATGCGAAGAAGTTCTCCCGAACCTTTCTTGCCACGCGTTTTCCAAAGTGTGCGCGCACCTTGCCACGTTCCTTTTGACGGAAGTGGGTTGCCGTACATCGGAAAGTACGAGCCGGCAAAATCCCCAAAGAGCGCACCGAGCGCCGCCCAACCTTTCGCATCGCCGGCATTGTGCGCTGCCCACATTGCGGCAGTCGCTTCGCCATCTTGCACGACCTTGAGATTCTTTCCGTTGGGAAATGCAGAGGCGTACGGCGTCGAAGAGTGCGCAAACTTGAGGCCCAGTTCTCCCAGCTCGCCACCGTGCCGAGCAAAGTATGGAGAGCCGAGAAAGAGGCCCATATTCGTGGCCCAGTAATCGTGGATAAAGCCAGGCAGGGTGAGCTGGCCACTACGTATCGCTCCGCCGGGAACATCAGAGCGTTCCACTACGACCACAGAAAGACCTTTTTCTACGAGCGCGGTGGCCGCTACCAAACCTTGATGGCCGGCCCCGATAACAACGACGTCGACACGTTCCTGGCTCATTCACCCTCCCTAAAATTCTTACCCATCCCAGTGAATCCCAACTCTCTCATGTTCATTGAAGAAGCCGCTAGAGGAGATGCGCGAGAGTGGCGTACTCTCACCCCATGACTTATGGCGCTGATCAAGTACTCACCGGCTCGGGCAATAGCGATTACGAACGCTACATCCGCACGAACGAACTCCTTTCGTTACAGAAGGGGCCCGACACCTGGGGGCACCGAGATGAACTGCTCTTCACAGTGGTACATCAATCCTCAGAACTCTGGCTCAAACTTGCCATTGCCGAGTCACACGAGATCATTGTGCGACTTCAGGCCGGAGATATCTCTAGCGCTCTTCGCCTGGTCGATCGCATTCCGATGTGTGTCATTAATGCCACGCAGAATCTCGACATGCTGGAGAAAATGTCACCGTGGGATTACCAGCAAGTGCGACGCGCACTTGGCCATGGCTCGGGATTTGATTCTCCCGGCTTCAATGGAATCCGCGCTGTTATTCCACAACTTGGCGTGGAATTCCATCGCCTCTTAAATGCCGAAGGCATCTCTTTGCTAGACCTCTTTGTACACCATGAGAAGCACGATCAGCTTTACCGTTTAGCCGAAGCTCTCATCGAAATTGATGAACGCATGATCAATTGGCGTCATCGCCACTTCAAAGTGGTCGAACGCAGCATTGGGTTGCACGTTTCTGGAACTCAAGGAACGCCTGTTGAAGTAATCGGTCAACTACGTGATAAGAGCTTCTTCCCTGAACTCTGGGATGTTCGCACCGAAATCACGAACTACGCACTTAAAGACGAGTAGTTGCGAGCTGATTAGGCGAGCGAAGCATCCAGAGTGATGGTGGCTGAAGAGTAGAGCTTAGAAACTGGGCACGTTTCTTTCGCCTTCTCGGCAAATGCCACGAACTCATCATTTGAACACGCTTGGCCAATGCCGCGGGTCACGAGATGAACTTCGCTAATCCAGAAACCATCGGTACGTTGTTCAAGAGTCACGCGAGCGCTCGTTTCCACTGAGCCCACCGCAAGACCGGCATCTTCAAGAATGCTGGTGAGTGCCATCGAAAAGCATCCGGCATGTGCTGCGCCGATCAGTTCTTCGGGGTTGGTACCTGAGTTCTCTTCGGTACGTGACTTCAACGAGAAGGGAATCACTTGACCGGCGCGACCCAAAGTCATGCTTCCGGTGCCGCTCGGCACGGATCCGTTCCAAATAGCACTTGCGTGGCGAAGTATCTTCACGAGTACGCTTCCTTTCATGACAACGAATCCCAGTAACTTTTTTCCGGGCGTGGTACGCACCGTAGCCGATGTCGCTGCAATTTCGCGAGGCGAAGCAGAGACCTTCGAACTTGTTCGAGAAGGTGAGTACGCAGAAGCACTTACGGCTCGCGAAATTCATCTCAATGGAAGCGCCGACATGGGAATCCACGAGAATGGAGATCTGCTGCTCTTCGTGCGCGAAGGTAGCGGGACACTTACAGTCGGTGGCGAATCGTTTGAGCTCTCTCCTGATTGCGCTGCCTTGATCCGCGACGGAGAGGCGTGGGCGCTTTCGAGCACCAGCCCCTTCAAGATTTTTTCAGTCCATGCGCCAGGTATGGGGCCATATGCCCGCAAAATCGCAAAGCCGGCCACCGGTTTTCAACGCGTGGTTCAACAAGGGATCACCAATAAAGGCAAGGCCACCGGCAACCGAGAATTCGAAGTGCTCTTCGATGAGAGTCGCGGGAGTAGCGGGGCCACGATGTTCGTGGGTTTCATCCCGACCTCGGGCGCCCCTGCCCACTATCACCTCTACGACGAGATCTGCCATATCGTCCGAGGAGGAGGCGCCTTTGTCGTCGGCGAAACCAAAGTGCCCATTGGTCCCGGCTCCACCTTCATGGTGGCCCCCCGCATGCTCCACTCAGTCATGAACGACCGCGAAGAGGACCTCTGGATCCTGGGAACCTTCCGGCCTGCGGGCTCCCCAGCGGCTGCCTACTACCCCGATGGCCGGCCAGCCCCTGGCTATGACGAAGTCTAAAAGCGGCTCGGAGAGCGGCTAAAACCAGGTCAGGCCACTTCGCGTCGGCATAGCGTCTTCTTGTCGGACGCCAAATTCACAGTTTGAAGACACGTAACTAAGTTGTCACTGGCCTGTGGAATACGGCACACTCATCTAAGTCAGATCCATGTTCTGCCCTATCCCTTTCGGAAGGAAACCCCCTGTGAAGAAGACAACCCGCCTCGGCGTCGTGGCTGCTAGCGCAGCCCTCGTCGTCTCTGGTCTCACCACTGTTGCCGCTCCGGCATCAGCAGCATCGTGCTCCGGCGCGATCGCCATCATCGCTCCGCTAACCGGCGGAGTCGCATTCATTGGCAAGGAGCAACAAGGTTTCGCCCAACTTGCTGTTGCTGATTACAACGCCAAGAACGGCACCACTTTCACGACTAAGGATTACGACACCCAACTTGATGCTGCACAAGCAAGCACCCAAGCCCCAAACATCGTTGCCAACAAGGATGTTCTTGGAGCCATGGGACCTGCAGGTAGCCAAGAAGTTCTCGCAATTGGTGGCCTCCTCGGTGCGAACAACATCGCCCTTGTGAGCCCATCAGCTACTCGTACCAACCTCACCGCTGGTACTTTCCCTAACTTCTACCGTCCCATCCCCAACGATGGTCTTCAAGGACCTGGCGATGCGACCTACATGGCAAAGAATCTCAAGGCTAAGGAAGTTGTAGTCATCGAAGAGAAGACTGCATACGGAACCGGCCTTGCCAAGGAAGTTGTTAATACCCTCAAGACGCTCAAGGTGAAGGTCACCAACATTGCAGTCAACGAGAAGAACGCTGATTACGCAGCTGTCGTAACCCGCGTATCGAAGACCACCAACTTCGTCTTCGTTACCTTCCAAGACGCTGCTAAGTCAGAGCAGGTTGCCCAAGAACTCATCAAGCAGAAGAAGAAGGCTGTTGTCTTCGGCTCCGATGGTTCAGATCAACCCACCTTCAAGACCCCAGGCACTTACGTTTCAGCATTCGCTCCTGATGTCAACGGACTACCCGTTGCCGCTGCTGTAGTGGCTGCATACAAGAGCACCTACAAGGCTGATGTGACCACTTTCGGTCCACCAGCTTACGTAGCCGCACAGGTCATCGTTGAAGCTGCAGGTCGCGCATGCGCAGCCGGCAAGCCAAACGATCGCGCAGCAGTGCTTGCTGAGATCGCAAAGACCAACATCAAGCAAACCATCATGGGTAACGCCCTCTCCTTCACCGCCACTGGCGATGTAAAGGGTGGACGTTTCTACATCTTCCAAACCCAAGCTGATGGCAAGCGCAAGCTCGTCGCCTAACCTTTAGCTCTAAATTGGTGAGCACGAGAAAAATGTAAGTCAGGAGAGGTGATGGGGGTCCGCCCCCATCACCTCTCTCTCTTGCAAGTGAGATAGATTGCAATTCGGAGAGCTTGAGCAAAGGAAATCCATGTCATACCTGGGGCAGCAACTCGTTAACGGGCTCACGCTCGGTGGCGTGTACGCGCTCATTGCACTGGGTTACACGCTGGTTTATGGTGTGCTGCAAATCCTGAACTTCGCTCATGGCGACGTTTACATGGTCGGCGCCTTTATTGGATTTTTCGTGATGACCGGACTCGGTGGCCCGCTTAAGCCTTCAGTTCCTGTGGCCATCATGGTCTTGATTATGTTTTTAGTGGCGATGCTCGGTACTGGCCTACTAGGAATTGTCATTGAACGTTTCGACCGTCCGCTCCGAAACTCCACACGTATCGCTCCGCTCATTAGCGCACTTGGCGTTTCC
>JAPLBA010000157.1 GCA_026393015.1 Actinomycetota bacterium | reverse complement strand
ACGACCAAAGCCGGTGATGACTTCGTCGCAGACCATGATGACGTCGTACTTGTCGCAAATCTCGCGAACGCGTTTGAGGTACCCGGGGGGAGGCGGGAAGCAACCACCGGAGTTTTGTACCGGTTCTACGAATACTGCAGCCACCGTATCGGGGCCTTCCATGAGAATGGCTTCTTCGATACGTGAAGATGCCCATTCGCTAAACGCGTGAATATCGTTTTGTAGGTATTCAGGTGCACGGTAGAAGTTTGTGTTGGGAACCTTGTGGGCGCCGGGTACAAGTGGCTCAAACCATTGCTTGGCAGCGGGGATGCCGGTGATGGAGAGCGCTCCTTGCGTGGTGCCGTGATAGGCAATAGAACGCGAGATGACTTTGTGCTTGAGCGGTTTGCCGGTCATCTTGAAATATTGCTTTACAAGTTTGAAGGCGCTTTCTACTGCTTCGCCGCCAGCAGTCGTGAAGAAGACGCGGTCCAAACCTTGAGGTGTCAGACTTGCCAGTTTCTCGGCTAGTTCGATCGCTGGAGGATTGCCGTAACCCCAAATAGGGAAGTGTGCGAGCTTCATCATTTGCTTGTATGCAGCGGCAGCTATTTCCTCGCGGCCATGGCCCATCTGCACGGTGAAGAGTCCAGAGAGACCATCGAGGTAGCGTCGGCCACGATCATCAAAGATGTACGCACCTTCGCCGCGCACGATGATCGGAACTGAAGCGCCCTCGTGGTAACTCCCCATTCGAGAGAAGTACATCCACATATGTTCGGTCGCGCGTTTAGAAAGGTTTTCGTCGAAGTGTTCGACAACACCTTGTGGTGTGATACTCATCTTGTCCCCCAGTTGTATAACTGCTTTTGTAGTTTCAAATAAACGAAGCTCTCGGTTGAGCGCACCGTCTTAATGGTTCTGAATCGCTGAAGTAGCTCGAGAAGATGATCGTCATCTTCACAAATCACTTCAGCGAGTAAATCAAATGAGCCGGCGGTGACAACTACATAGTCAACTTCCGGAAAAGTTGCGAGCTGGTCAGCAACTTCTTGCAGGTCGCCCTCTACTTTGATGCCGATCATGGCCATCCGATTGAAGCCGACGATGAGTGGATCAGTTACCGCCACAATCTGCATCACACCTGAATCGATGAGGCGCTGCACCCTTTGACGTACTGCGGCTTCAGAGAGCCCTACGGCAAGTCCAATCGCGGCGTAGGACTTACGGCCATCGCTTTGGAGCTGCTCGATGATCGACTTGGAGATGTCATCGAGGGCCACCCTGGTCGGACGCGCCTTGGTGAAGGCAAGACCACGCGGAACGCTGGAGGCTGACATGCCCCGAGAATGCCCGACTTTAGGTCAAATAGCAAAAGAATCCGTAGCGAAAACGCTAATTATCTACGGATTCCTCACTTTTGAGCCTGGGGTGGTGTCCAAAAGGTCCATTTCCGCGTACTCTCACGCTTACGCACTCAGAAGGAGATCCATGAAGCAGCTTAAGAATTTCGTCAACGGCGTCGCTCTAGACAGTAAGTCTGGCAAAGTCAGCGAGCTCATCAGTCCAGTCACGGGGAAGCCGTATGCCACTGCGCCGATATCGAATGCAGCAGATGTAGACCACGCCATCAACGCAGCCTCGATCGCTTTTGAATCCTGGCGCGATTCCACCCCTGCCGAGCGCCAGAAGGCTCTTCTGAAGATTGCTGATGCGTTTGAATCACGGGCAGAGGAAATGATTGCAATAGAAAGTGAGAACACCGGCAAGCCGCTGGCGATCACCATGTCAGAAGAGATGCCCGCGATGCTTGATCAAATCCGCTTCTTTGCTGTCGCCGCTCGCGTTCTCGAAGGACGTAGCGCTGGTGAGTACATGCGCGGTCACACTTCAATTATCCGTCGGGAACCCATTGGTGTCTGTGCGCAAGTAACGCCATGGAATTACCCAATGATGATGGCCGTATGGAAGTGGGCGCCAGCGATTGCGGCAGGCAACACTGTTGTATTGAAGCCAAGTGATACCACTCCGGCATCTACTGTCTGGATGGCAAACGTGATGGCTGAGTTCTTGCCTCCCGGTGTCTTTAACGTAGTT
>JAPLBA010000052.1 GCA_026393015.1 Actinomycetota bacterium | reverse complement strand
GTCTTTGATCACAGCAAACTTTGGGAAGGTGGGGTGCGTGAACAACGCGCCGCCGCCCATGGAGTCGCTCCTGAAAATCTTGAGGATTTCTATGCCTCACGTAATTTGCTCAAAGCACGCGTACGAAGCGTGGACGTCGCCCAGACTGTCTCCTTCCTACTCTCAGATGAATCGTCACGCACAACAGGATCTGTAATCGCTGTTGACGGAGGTGTGGCGGCTGCTTTCCCGAGGTAGGGCCTCGAGAAATGTTAAAACCGGTTCGAAATCGAACCACTTACAGGAGGAAAAATGCGAGGAAAGAATGCACTAACAGTAATAGTCGGTATATCTGCGCTGCTCTTGGCCGCCTGTTCACAAGGTGGTACAACCAGTTCGGCTGCCGATGCTGGCACCACTGAGGCCGCAACAGCGACCATGCCAGCACCATTTGATGCTGGCCCCGTAAAGATTGCTCTTGTCCAGAACTCTGGCGCTGGCGACTACTTCCAGCAATGGACGAACGGCGCCAACCTACAAGCAAAGGCCATTGGCTTTGACATGCAAACTTACGATGCTCAGGCAGATAATGCTAAGCAAGCCACTGACATGGAGACCGCAATTGGTTCCGGCGTCAAGGGCATCATCGTAGACCATGGAAATGCTGACACCATGTGCCCAGGAATCAACAAAGCTGTTGCTGCTGGTATTGCAGTAGTTGTTTACGACGTTGATATCCGCAAGTGCGCACCTACCGCAGTCTTCACTTCACAGAGCGATGAGAGCCTGGCCTCTCTCGTTCTCGCCCAGGCCGCAACTGACCTCGGCAAGGATAAGACGGTGGGCTACGTCAACGTTCTCGGCATCGCACCACTTGATCGTCGTCACGTTATCTGGGAGCAAGTAAAGAAGGACAATAACTGGACTGAGAAGTTCTTCGTCGGCAAATTCACCAACTCTGTCGCTACGGACAATGCTCAGCTCGCTGATGCTGCTCTCAAGAAGAACCCAGGTGTTGCTGGCATTTTCGCTCCATACGATGAGCTCGCTAAGGGCACCATCTCGGCGATCTACCAGAACAACCTCCAAGCCAAGGTTAAGGTCTACGGCATCGACATCTCAAACGCAGATATCGAGATCATGACCAAGGCTGACAGCCCATGGACGGCAACTGCAGGTACGGATCCAAACGCCATCGGCGCTGGTGTAGTACGTGCAATGGCTCTCCAACTTGCTGGCCAGCTCAACAAGACCGAGGTCTCTTTCCCAGGTGTCTTGATTACGGCACAGTTCCTCAAGGACAACGCCATCAAGAACATGACTGACCTCCGCGCCAAGTTGCCTGAACTCAACTTGACCAAGGAAGTTACTGCCGACTGGATCCCCACGGTCGCGTTCAACTAGCAGATAGTTCTAGCGCTCGAAAGAGGTGAGTCAATGAGTACCCCAGTACAGGTGAAGTCGATATCGAAGTCTTTCGGCACCAACCAAGTTCTCAGAGGGATTTCTCTGGATATCCATCCAGGAGAAATCGTCTCTCTCATGGGAGCAAACGGTGCCGGAAAATCAACTTTGATCAAGATTTTGTCTGGAGCTTATCCAGAATTCGAAGGTGAAATCTGGATAGACGGCGAGGCGGTACGCATTGGCTCACCTCTCGAGGCGCGAGCCCAGGGAATAGAGACAGTCCATCAAAAAATTGATGATGGAATCATCTCCGGCCTCAGTGTTGCGGAAAATCTACTCTTCGACCGAATAGGTCTCAATCAAATTCCTACCTTCTGCTCGCCAAAACGCATGGTCGCGTTATCTCGTGAAGTGGCTCAAAGTCTTGATCTTGACTGGACCGATTCTGAGTTGCGGGCCGACGTTTATCAGCTCGGGATCGCAGATAAGCAAATGCTCTTGCTAGCACGGGCGCTTTCCACTAAACCTAAGCTCCTTATTTTAGATGAGCCCACCTCAGCACTATCTGATAAAGAAACTGAACGACTCTTTGTGGTGATCAAGAAATTGCGTGCACAAGGTGTTGCAATTCTTTACGTCTCCCACCGGCTGGGCGAGATCGACGAACTCGCAGATCGAATTTTTGTACTTCGAGACGGCTTAATTCAAAATGAACAGGCTCCTCCGTTTAAATGGGATGTCGCACTCCACGCGATGCTCGGCTCCGAGGTCGCGCGTGAATTGCAGCACCATGAAGAACATCGCGGCACCACGGAACTATTGAAAGCAGAAGGCGTTCAGCTCTTTGCCGAGAGCACGCCCTTCTCTGTCGGCGTTCGATCTGGCGAAGTCACTGGGGTTATCGGATTGCTCGGTTCAGGAAAGAGTGAATTTGCGCGCGCAATATTTGGCGCGGAGCCATTGATTCAGGGAACTTTTACCCTTGAGGGCAAGGCCTACCATCCGCACTCCCCTACCGAGGCAGTTGCCGAAGGCGTTTATCTTGTTTCAGAAGATCGCGCGCTGGATGGATTGCTAGAAGGTTGGAATATCTCGCGAACCGTCAGTCTACCCTTCCTGAAGAAGGTTACTTCGCAAGGATTGCTGAACTTCCGTGCCGAGAGTGAACTCGGTAGTGACCTCATCAAGAAACTCGGTGTAGTAGCGCAATCGCAGAGCAGCACAGTGGAATCTCTCTCTGGAGGTAACCAGCAAAAGGTGATGGTGGGGCGCTGGCTTATCCAAGAGCCAAAACTGCTCCTGCTCGATGAGCCATTCAGAGGGGTAGATATTGGTGCACGCCGCGAAATCTCCCGGCAGATCGGAAACTTGGCTGCCGCTGGGAGCGCAGCCATCGTTTTTTCCGCAGATATAGATGAGATTCTCGAAGTGGCTGATCGTATATTTGTATTCGTAGAAGGCGAACTCAGACTTGAAACTTATCTCAGTAATACAACCCGATCAGAAATCATCCAAAAGATGTCAGAGGTGGCCTGATGAATATGGAAACTCCCGCAGTAACTCGCATCCAATTTAATGTGCGGGACCTGCTAGTCAAATATGGGTTTATTGCTGTGACCCTCATTCTCTTTCTACTTTTCTTCACTACTCAGGACACCTTTCGACTTTCCACCACCTTCTTTTCGATGCTCAAGTTCACTTCAGTAGTCGCCATCACCGGGCTTGGAATTACCCTGTCCATGGCTGTCGGCGGCTTAGATCTCTCAGTGGGAGCAGTCGCTGGAATGTCAGTCACGCTCTCTGCAATGACAATGGTCATCTACAACCAAACCGGGATCGTTGCTGTCGGCATCGTGTTGTTAGCAGGTGCCGTGATTGGAGCGGTCAACGCGTTTCTTATTGTGGTTCTCAAGATTCCAGACCTGTTGGCAACTTTGGCATCAATGTTCACAGTAATGGGTCTCAAACTCGTTCCAGTGAATGGACAATCCGTCTCTTCGGGCATGATACTTCGGGATGGCAGTACAGCTCGAGGAAAGTTTACTGATGCGTTTCTCAAGATGGACACTGGCAAAGTAGGCCCTATTCCTTACCCGGTAATCCTCTTCTTTGTACTCACTTTGATTACTTGGTTCTTCCTCACTCGCACCAAATGGGGACGTGCGATGTATGCAGTAGGTTCCAATCCTGAAGCCGCAAGGCTCGCAGGCGTTCGCGTGAAGCGTTATCGCGCTTTGGCTTACATTCTTTCGGGTATCTTGGCGTCAATCAGCGGCCTCATCTTGGCCTCCCGAATTGGCCAGGGCGACATCAGCGCAGGAAACTCGCTCTTACTCGATTCGGTTGCGGTGGCACTTGTCGGCACTTCTGTTCTAGGACTCGGTCGACCAAACGCCTGGGGAACTGCGCTTGGGGCTTTCTTGATGGGCGTCGTTATTACGGGTCTGACTATCGCAGGCTTCCCTTACTACGGCCAAGATGTAGTTAAGGGCCTCGTTTTACTTCTTGCATTGATCTTCTCCTTCACACTATCTCGCAAAAAGTCACGCTTCGTTCCAGCCGTATAATTCACCTAAGGATAAGAATATGAGTTCGTACGAGTTTCTCGATTCGTCGTCGATCGCAGATTACATTGCGAGTCGTCCCGAACTGATCGGGCGTATCGATCCTAACAACCTTGTTGAAATCAAGGAGGTGGGTGATGGAAACTTAAACTTGGTCTTTATCGTCAAAGATTCCTTTGGTCACGGGGTCGTTCTCAAACAGGCCCTTCCCTATGTTCGATTAGTAGGACCAGATTGGCCCATGACGCCAGATCGCGCGCGGTTTGAATACTCGACTTCTGTAATCCATGCGAAGGCTGCCCCCGGCCTTGTTCCGGAAATGTATTTCTTCGACCAAGCGCGCTTCATTATTGGGATGGAAGATCTTTCAGATCACCGAGTCTGGCGTGGGGCGCTCATCGATGGCGAGTTCCACCCAGGTGCAGCCGAAGCGGTCGGTGAATACATCGCACGCGCGGCATTTGCGACATCTCTCTTCGGAAGTGGGGCAAAATTACATAAAGAAGAAATTGCTCGTTCGATTAATACCGAGCTTTGCTTGATCACCGAGGATCTTGTCTTCACGGAGCCGTACTTCGAAGCCGGCCGCAACAGCGTGATTGCTGCCAACGAGATCGACGCCCGCGAATTGGCGAACGATCAGGAAGTAATCCGTGAAATGGGCATGCTCAAGTTCGATTTTATGACTCGGGCCGAGGCGCTCATCCACGGAGATTTACACACAGGGTCAGTAATGGTTCGTGCTGACAAGGACGGTGTCGTGGTATCTACCAAGATTTTTGATTCTGAATTCTCCTTCTACGGCCCAATCAGCTTTGATATCGGCGCCATAATTGCCAACTACTACATCGCCGCAGCTCGCGCAGAGGCGCTTGGAAGAAAGGAACTGCTCGAATTCTCACTCTCGCTTCCCGAAAAGACATGGAACTCCTTCGCAGACACTTTCAGATCCCTCTGGAGAACAAGGGTGGATAAACGTGTCTTCACCGACGCCCTCGTTGAGGACCTCTTGACTGCGTGGAAGGTCGATACCGTCGGCTATGCAGCCGCAAAGATGGCTCGCCGAATCGTGGGTCTGGCTAAGACTGCTGACATTGAGACCTTAGAGCCGCACCTTCGGGAAGGCGCTGCCCGAGGAGTCCTGCGCACCGCACGCCACTTCGCAGTAGGGCGTCATCAGAATTCAGATTTTATATCTCTGAGCAGCAAGGCCGCCGAAATCATCGCACACGTGGCCACAAAGTAAAGGAGTAGTTATGCCAACCCCCCGCGAGATTGCGGAATCGTATTGGGCTGCAGAATGCGCACGCGATATCCCAGCGATTCTTTCGCACTATCACTCAGATGCCATCTTCTGCCCACCAGGGCAAATTCTCGTAGGTCATGAAGAAATTAAGACTTTCTACGAGAGCTCTGGAGCAGATTTTCCAGGACTCTCTGTCCAAATTCTTCACGAATTCACTTTGGGAGATGAAGCCGCGCTCGAGTGGCAAGCGGAGTTGGTTTCGACTTCCAATAAGAGCTATACAATTCTCGGAGTAAACATCATCAAGGTTCGTGACGGAAAGTTCCAATCTGTTCATGCATACTTTGACCCTACTGTGCTGAATAGCGGTGATTAAAAGTTGGCTAAAATGACGGAGGAAAAAGAAATCGCCAGGATTGCTGCTGGCATTCGTCGACGAGTGCTGGCGCATACCCTCTCGCAAAATGGCGGATATATGAGCCAAGCCTGCTCGGCAGCCGAACTACTCTCTTGCCTTTATGGCGGGATGCTCGATCTTGCACCTCTCTACTCTCCCATCGCACCACCGATGTTCTCTGGTGTGCCTCGCGTAGGTAGCGATGATTACCTCACAGGTGCAGAATTCCATGGACGTCGCGATCCCAAGCGCGACCGCTTAGTCATCAGCCCCGCTCACTATGCACTCGTTGTTTATGCAGCACTCATCGAAACGGGTCGCCTGAGAGAAGACGCACTCGATCATTTCAACAAAGATGGATCTACCGTCGAAATGATTGGCGCAGAGCACTCGCCCGGATTTGAAACCACCACAGGTTCACTCGCGCAAGCAATTTCACAAGCTGGTGGTATCGCACTCGCTCGTAAGATCCGCAAAGAAAGTGGAAAAGTCTGGGTATTCATGAGCGATGGCGAGTTTCAAGAAGGTCAAACGTGGGAAGCACTCCAAGCAGCAAGTTTCCATAAGCTCTCGAACTTGCGCATCATCGTCGACGTCAATCGCGCCCAATGCGATGGGCCGATGGATTCCGTCATGACCATCGAACCACTTGCGCAACGCGTGACATCGTTTGGCTGGAAGACCACTGTGGTGCAAGGCCACGACACCACTGCCATTTTGGAGGCGGGGCGAAAGAACACGCGCTCACCACACGCGATCCTCTGCTACACCGATCCGACTCGCGGACTGCCCATCTTGGCCGACCGGGCACCCGTGCTCCACTATGTGCGCTTCACCAGCGCGGGCGAGAAGGCGCGTTACGAACAGGCTTACCAGGAGATGGTCCGATGACATACGAAATTGTGGCCAGGCCCCACCAGGAGAACTTCATCAACTGGGCAAAAGACAAGCCAAATGTGCTCGTACTTTCGGCCGATCTCACTAACTCGTGCGAAGTAGGTAAGTGGCGCGATACGTATCCTGATCGTTTCTTCTCAATGGGTATGGCGGAGCAGAATATGCTCGGCTACGCGGCTGGTCTTGCCCGTGAAGGTTTCGAGCCGTGGCTACACACTTTCTCGGTATTCCTTTATCGCAGGCCACTTGATCAACTCCAAATGTCGATCGCTTATCCTGCACTCAAGGTGCGCCTTGTTGGTTTCTTGCCCGGCATCATGACTCCTGGCGGAGTTACCCACCAAGCGATCGAAGATATCGCCATCCTGCGTGCGCTACCCAATATGACAATCTTTGAAACAGGCGACGCGACCGAGGTCGAATCCATCCTTGATGTGGCACACGCCGTCAATGGTCCTGTTTACATCCGGATGCTGCGCGGCGAAGTCTCGCGCATCTTTCCAAAGAACGAACCATTCAAATTCAACACCGCACGGATTCTCTCAAGCGGAGATGACCTGACGCTCATCACTTCTGGAGTCATGACAGAAGAAGCACTACGAGCCACCACACTCCTCCAAGAAAAGGGGGTGTCCATCACACATCTGCACATCTCCACGTTGAAACCCTTTACCGATCCAGCAGTCATCAAGGCATTGAATAAGGCCAAACACGGCGTGATCACGATGGAGAATCACACCATCATCGGTGGGCTTGGTAGCGCGGTCGCCGAGGTGATGGCGGAGAACGCGATTGGCGTTCCACTCCGGCGCATCGGGCTCAAAGATACCTACGCACATGGCGCTTCTCAGAAGTACCTCATGTCAGAGTATGGGATCGATGCGAAGTCACTTGTCACCACCGTCGAAGAATTGCTCGGAAAGAGTTTTGAGATCGCCGAAGAAGACTTGCAAGAGCAACGTTCGGTGAGCGTACATAGCAGCGCAAAGGTTGAAGCGCTCTAATGACAGATCGCATCGAAGTTACCTATCGCATCACCGGAAATGATCCGACTGCGGTTGCAGAAGCCATCCGCGTTGAGCAAACGATCGAGTTTCCACACGACTCAGCCCCCGAGTGGATCCAACGCGAGGTTGTTGGTCGCGTGGAAGAAATCTCCGGAGACCAAGTCACAATCTCATATGACCCCCGAGTGGCGGGTAGCGAACTCACCCAACTCCTCAACGTGCTTTGGGGAAATGTTTCACTCTTTCCTGGAGTGCGTATCGTAGATCTTGCACTTCCCGAGAGCATCACCGCTCTCTTTGATGGCCCGCGATATGGTATTGAAGGTTTGCGTGCACACTTTGGCGCCGCCACTCGCCCGCTGTTCACCACCGCGCTGAAGCCGATGGGCACTTCGTCGGCAGACTTCGCTGAAACCGCGCGCACGTTAGCCCTGGCTGGCTTTGACATCATTAAGGATGACCACAGTTTGGCAAATCAACCTTGGTCAACTTGGCGAGAACGAGTCACACTTGTTTCCCAAGCAGTGGCAGAAGCCAACGCCACCACAGGCGGCAGAAGCGCCTATGCCCCAAGCCTTAACTTGCCCGCAGATCAGCTGCTAGACGCTGCCCGGAGTGCGCAGGAACTTGGCGCTGGTGCCTTACTCATCCTCCCGGGTATCACCGGTTTTGACAGCATGCGCGTCATCGCGAAGAACATTGAGCTTCCGATCATGGCGCACCCTTCCATGCTCGGTTCTTACACCATTTCCCCCAACGAAGGAATTGCGCACGGAATTCTCTTCTCGACTCTCATGCGCCTTGCTGGTGGGGATATCACCATCTTCCCGAACTTCGGTGGTCGTTTCTCTTTCTCAGAAAGAGAATGCCTGGAGATTCGTGACGCCGCGATCGCTCCGCTCGGATCAATCGCACCGATTTGGATCTCTCCTGGCGGTGGCATGAGCCTTGAACGCATTCCTGAAATGATCGATTTCTACGGCAAAGACACATCGCTTCTTATCGGCGGCGCACTGCATCGAGGATCGCTTCGCGAGAATGCAGATCGCATGGCTCACTTAGTAAAAGCTTATTAATTAAAGCCAGCCTGATTTCTTAAACTTTCGCACTAAGAACAAGGTGAGAGCACCTATACAAAGAAGGAGAGTTGGATAGGCGTAGGTCCATCGCAACTCGGGCATATGATCAAAATTCATTCCATAGATTCCAGCTACCATCGTGGGCGCAACACCTAATGCAACCCACGCAGTAATCTTGCGCATATCCTCGTTCTGCCTCACTTGTACTTGTGCCAAATCAGCGTTGAGTACGCTGCTGAGCAAGGTATCGAGGCCTAAAGCTAACTCAGATGCGCGAGCTAAATGATCACTGGTATCGCGGAAAAAGGGTCGGATCTTCTCTGGAATCTTCAGGGTCAGATCAGAGGAGAGTCGATCCAGCGGTATTGCAAGCGGATCAACTGAGTGCCTAAATTCGATTACTTCTCGCTTAAGGAAGTAGATCTCTTGCGACCAAGATTTGCGCGCCGTTCCAAAGACTTCACTTTCCAAAATGCCCACATCGTCAGCGAGCTGGTTGCCGATCTCCACATACGAATCAATCACTCGGTCGATCACCGCGTGAAGCACCGCATAGGGACCCTCCGCAAGGTGACTCGGGCGATTCTCTAAGTCATGTCGCACCGCGACGAGAGGTGCACCTTCACCATGGCGAACAATAACGACGAATGCATCGCCAATGAAACACATAAGCTCGCCAGTTGAGATTTGACTAGTCGATTCGTCGTAAAAAACGGTTCGAAGTACTACGAAGGTAATGGATCCATAATTCTCAATCTTCGGTCGTTGATGAGCGAGCACGGCATCTTCGACAGCCAACGGGTGTAAGTCGAACTCCGCAGCAACTTCGTCAAACTCCATTGCTCCTGGAGAGGCAAACCCAGCCCAGACAAAGCCACCCTGATCGCGAGCCATGTCCACCAGATCAGAGAAATCTGTGGGACCTTCTTGGCGAAGGCCATCCCGATACCACGCGCAATCTACGAGCATTCTTGCTCCTCACCGGACGGACTAGGCAAGAGTAACTTAACGCCTACTTCTTCTTGAAGCCCGCTGGACAGGCCGGCTTTGCACCAGTGACCTTCTTGGTGGTTTTACCCTTGACGCATGTAATGGTGATCGACTTTGCAGCTGTCGGAGTTGCAGCTGAAGTTGTTGCCGGAGTCGCTGCTGGAGTTGCTGCTGGAGTCGCGGGTGCTGGTGCAGGTGTGGTGATCGATTCTTTCGCTTTTAACTTAATCGAAAGCTTTGCTTGGCTAAAAGTGAAGCCCTGCGCAGTAAATCTGAAGTATTGATCATCAAGTGACATCTCAGCACTAATAATCTTCTTCTCGCCGGCTTTCTCGATAGTCACAGTGACCGCATCCTTACTGGGAATCTCGCCAGCCTTGAGGTCCCAGACACAGCGCGCATAATCAGTTGCTACAAGCAAGTCATAGCGCCCAAGGAATTCGCTCTTACCGTCTGGCTTGAAATGCGGGCTCGAGATGGAGTAATCGAGCGTCCCGGTGGACTTGTCGTAATTTGGTAGCGCACTCTTGTAGACCATCGCATTAGATGACACAAAGCCTTGGAAGTTGCTGGAATCACAACTCACGCCATCAGCACGTCCCTTGGGCTGCAAATCTACCCGCCAGAGAGACTTCAACGAATCTGCAATGTCGAACGTGGGCGTTGTCGATGCAGAGGCACTCTTCTCCGCCGAAACAATAGAATTAAAAATCGAAATGCTCGTCTTATCTGGAGGAAGTGGATAGGTTGCATCCCCCGCGGTACTCCACGGTGCGCGCGAATCACCAAATGCGGTGGCGACCGTATCCCACTTCGACTTCTCTGCAGGTTTCGCTGAAGAGTAGGTGCGGTCAATCGTCTGTACATCCATCGAAGTGCCTTCAAGGGTGACAACAGTGCGCTTTTCGGCATCGGTAGGAGCGGTGAAAGTGATTGATGGATCAACAACTCGACCAGTCATCCAACCCTGTGGGCGCGCAAGAAGTTTGAGAGAGACTTTGAGACGAGCGGCTTCTGCAAGATCACCAATCTTGTAACAGACCGAATCAACATCCGCGCCGTTTGCCGTGATGCACTCAGCATCGTCGGCAGGATCTAAACCTGCTACCTGATAGACCGGAAGGATGACAAGTGAAATGTCGGGATCGGCAGCCACACCAGCGGTGATCCGAGTACTGACATGCGCTGTGACCGCAAAATCAGAGCCTTTGGAGTGCGTAAGACCCGCAAAGGTAAAAACCTGAGGAAGCGTCGGCTTATTTACACGGAGCGCTTCGTTACGAGCAAAAGCATAATCGGCCCACTCGCTACCGCGAATCTTCGAATACTTACCTGCCACAAGAGTGCCATCTGATTTCTTCCAAGAAACCGTATCAATACAATCAAGGGTCTTTTCAGACTCACAGAGCGGTAAATAATTATTGACTAAGAGAGTAGCGCTCTTCGGATCGCATATGGGATCGGTAAAACCAAGCACGCATGCACTCGCTTGCTCAGCAGATCCGACAGTCTTCAGAGAGTAAATGACCGTGCCGGGAAGTGCATCTTTATCTGCACGCCAATTTACGCCGCGCGTTTGAGTATCGGCTGCGCTCGCACTCGGCAGCATGGGCAGCACAAGCGAAGAGCCCAATACGAGGGCGATGAGTACTGTCAGCTCCTTACGCCGCATCAAGTGCTCCTGTCTGATAGGCCAACGGTGTGCTCTTGGCCGCAATTATGCCCGTCTTAGAAACAGTGATCGCCTTGCCCGATGGATCTTTGAAAGTCTTCGTCTTAGGATCAATAAAGATTGGCTTATTACCAGCGGCCAATACAGGATTGCCAGCGGTATCTACAAGCTGACCGTTCAGCCCGACGGTAACCGTCTTACCATCTGAACTCTTAATGACACTCTTCCCAGACTTAAGAACAGTGGCCACCTCGGAAGCGCCCAACTTGATCTGCTTATTATCTGAACCAAGGATCGGCCGACCTGAAGAGTCAGTGACTCCGCCATTTGAAGTGACTCGAATCGGCTTGCCTTTCTGATCGAGTAGGACAGCACCATTTGCCGAAATTGGCACACCTGAAGCGCTAAGGATGACCACAAGTCCGTCGGGTCCGAGAACGGCATTGCCACCCTCGTCTGCGAGTGCGCCGCTATTGCAGAAAGTAATAGTTTGACCAAACGCGGTTTGAATACTTTCATTCTTTGCAGTCAGCGCTTGCGAGCCAGCTCCACCTACATAGATAAGTTGACCATTCTTCAAGATCGCCTTGCCACCTTCGGCAACCATCGGCTGCACAACTACTGGTTCACCACTTGGCCCTACAGCAATGCCGCCCGTCGCATCAGAGAGCGGCTGGGCAAGGATGGGTGAACCGTAAGAGTTCAAAAGGATGTTTCCCTTTGCATCGAGCACGGGCGGTGCATAGACAACTCGTCCATTCGAAGCTTGCAGGGCTTTACCAACACCGTTGAGAAGCGGAGTTGCAGTCACCGCTCGCCCAGACGAATCTGTGACCGCTTCTTGGCCGGCAAAAGTCATGAGACGCGTGTACAACACAGCGCCATCGGGCCCAGTCACTGGGCGTCCACTCGGATCCAATGTGGGCGCGGTAATGACGGGGCTTCCGCTCTTATCGACGAATACCGTGTTACCTGATTTGACCGCTGGCCTGGTGGTGAGTTCTTTACCGTTTGAATCAGTGAGGGCTTTATTATCTGATCCCAATACGTTGAAGATAAGTACTGGGGCAGCAGCCTTTCCGTTCTTCGCTGGAGGCGCTGCAAATTGTGACGAAGCCGTGCCGCCAGAACCTGCAGAACTCTGCTCACCCGCTGGAGGGGCTGGCGGGCCGTAGCGCGCGGTCTGCGCCTGCACAACAGTGCTCTCGGAAACCTTTACCGCACCACTTGCAATACAAGATGGCGGAACTGGAGTGACGCGGCATGGGTCAATAGATGTGGAGATTGGTCCTGTGTTCTTGCTTGCAGGCATGTTCGCGCCGTTGTCATAGCCCTTTGGAATACAGATGCCACCACTGGATGCTGCATAACCATCGAGACAACTTCCGCCGAGCGATGTTCCTGCGGCAGTCCCAGCCAAGCATGAAGTGCCGGTCCAGGTAAAGCCGTAATCCGCACACTTCTGCTTCAGTTCAGCAGGTGTACCCGTCGGCGGAGTAATACCTGGCGACGAAGATCCAGCCGCCGCTCCAGTTGTCGGAGCGCACGATGTGCCATTCCAGAAAGTGGCAGGCCCACAACTCGTAGCCGAGTTATTGCCAGCAAGAGATGCAATTGGCACACAAAAACCCGTTGAATTAGGTGCGTAACCATTAGCGCACGTACTGCCAGTAGATGCGGCAATGGCAGAACCAACTGCTCCACCAAAAGTAGAACACTCAAGTGCGGTTACTTTAAAAGTTCCATCCGCGCAGGCAATCGTGGCACTCTGCTTAGTCGCAGATTTACATCCTTGTATTCCTTGGTCAAAGAAACTTCCGGACGGACATAAGGAAATTGAGGCAAGTTTGGCCGCTTCACATTTAGTGCGATCAGGGCTCAATAAGCACGGGTCAACCCCTTGTTGCCCGGTCGGCACGCTTCCCGAACTTCCAGAAGTGTTGCCAGTGGAACCTTGAGTGCTACCACCCATAGTGCCGCCCATGGTGCCGCCCATAGTGGCCGCGCACTCTTTTCCGTTCCACATCGTTAACGCCGGACAACCTACTCCTCCTGCCTTAGCCGCTTCAGCCGCAGCGCCCACTGTGGGAGCGCAGTAAGTCCCATTCCAAGCAGTATTCGGACCACAAGATGAGGCTCCACCCGTAGAAGTAGTGCCACCGGAACATTCAATCGCGGTATTTCTGTAAGAACCATCAGCACACTTAATGGTGAGCGCGCCGCTGCCGCTGCTGGTTGATCCACTACCTGCAGTGGTCGTAGGACAGACGAAACCTGACGGATGCGATGTCCCGTCTGAGCACGTGACATTCGGAGAAGTTGGCCCCGAAGGAGCGACCGGACAAGCAGAAGTGACCGGCACGGAAGTGCCGTTCCAGCAAGGCATCATCGCAGGGGCAGAACCTCCATCGCCGGTACCAGCGTTCTGCGCGCAAAATTCTTGACCTTTGGGATCCTTTTCAACGTGCTGGAACGCGAGGCATGAGAGCGCTGAGGCGGGGGCGGCCGTGATGACGGCAGGCACGGCAACTAGCGCGGTGAGCCCGAATATGAGGGCTGCAAGAGCGGCAATTCTGCGCATAGTTCACCTGCCTTAGTGAGCGGCTTGGACTGACTCCTCTTAGCAATATAGCCCCGGTACTCAAATCCGTCACCAAGCGCATCGCCGAAAACTGCCTTCCCCAGGAAATTCACCGGGAGATGCCCTAGAAGAGTGGGCCGAATAACGCCCTATACACCTGATTTGGGGAGGAATTGCACCGTATCTTGCGGCAACGTTAAACCTAAGACTTTGCCATTGGAGAGGATCCGCCACCTAAAAGTTTTTTCGCCCACGGATGTCACTGGATATTTAGCTACGTAGGAGTAGGGATATTTCGGGTTTGTGCATTTGCTTTTCAGCGCATTCGTCTGAGCAACTTTTACCCAACTCTTTCCGCGCAACTCTTCGAGTATCCCCGTGCTAGAAGTTTGCCAGCACCTTGATTCTAGGCCACCCCATGTGCTCCCAACAAAGCAAGTCGTGGTATCACAGGAGTTAAGCACTCGAATTATTTGATAAGTACATTTACCCACTCCACTTGCGTTGATGGGTTCAATACAAACAAAATAAAACGCATCTTTAAAAGTAGAAATATCAATAGACTTTTGCGCAGTCGGTAATGTGCGATCATAAATAATCGTCTTTGTAGTGCATTTGTTCTCCGGACAATCCCATATGCGCACCCGCTGAGAGGTGAGTGAATAGTCACTTACTGCACTACCGAGCGACCACTGCAGCGCTCTGCGCACGGGGAACTTCTGCTCAGGAATGCCGCTGGCGATACCTTCCACTGGCGCTGGCTCCACGCCAAAACTCCAACCTACATCTGGCACTCCGCCCTGCTTTATTTTTACTTTATAAGTTCCTCTTACAAGAGGATCCCTTGGAATGATGATGACCAAGTTCTCGCCCGTAAATGATTTAGCTCCCGCGGGACCCATCACCGCATCAGTTGATTTGAATGTGTACTGCGTTTGCACACAGAGATCGTCCTCTGGGATCAATTCACCCTTCACGCCAGTGAGCTCTACCGAGATATCTTTCGTTGGATCTTTAAGCAACGAAGCGAATATCGGCAGCCCTATGTAATTTTTATAATCCCCAGCGCAACCTTCGCGTGGTTCAGGAGACTCACCCGCGAAACGTGAGAGGCGCACAGTAGAGCCGTCACCGGGAAAGAAAATGTTCTTAGTACGTGTCGCACCTGGTGTTAAACCTGCAACAACGTTAAGGGCCCAAAAGGTACGCCCCGTGTCGGCGCTAGATGTCGCCAAAGCGCTGCTTTTCAGTGCCTCACGCAATATTCCAATTGCATGAAAAGGTGCGGTCATCCACGCGTCCATCGCGCCGGCCTCACTCTCCTCAGCCCGTGCATCGGAAATAATATTGCTCGCTTTCCCAGCGCCTTCACCTTCCGTTGTGTAATGAGGGCTGGCGGGATTTTCAGTGTGTGGACTTGAGAATCCACCCACTCGAAGCACCTTGTCGGTGTTTATCAAGTAATCAAGATGGGCGTCGAGCGCCTTGGTGAGGGAGACATCCTTGGTTACCGGCTTCACGCCAGAAGCGGTCCGGTACCAGTTCATGGTTTCAAACCACCCCGCGGTGAGCCCGGGAAGCGGGCTCTCGGCTTTAGCCGCAACATTACTTCCGGTGAGCGAAACGAGGCTACCTAGCATGGCTAGCAGGAGAGCTCCGGGGAGGGTGCGATTTCGCATACCCTTACTTTAGGCGGAGAGTCGTACATCCGCTCCCACAAATTAAGCGTGCCTTTGCCTCCCCCAGCGAGCGCGCCCGAATTCAATGCGCCTATCGCCGGAAATTTCCGCTTAGGCCGCTCCGACGATCACGGTCTCAGAGGCGAACTCCCTGGCCACCAAAGCGTCATACTCAGAAATCTCTCGATCAGATTTAGCGTTATCCCAGCCCAGGATCGGGGCCATCACCTGAGCGACGATGCGGGCGGCGGCCACACCGCGATCACTCACTTCAATTGCAATTCGAGTGCGCCGCATCAACACATCGCTCACGTGAAGAGCTTTTTCGTGAGTCACCGCATAACTAATCTCAGCTCGAAGGTAGGGCAGGTGAGGGTCAATTCGTTCGAGAAGTGATGCATCAAGTTCTGCTGGCGCAAGAACTTCCTCGAAGATTGAGCCGTAGCGCGAAAGTAAATGCATGATAGTTTCACGTGAGAGGGAATTGGCCACGGCCAATGCATCCACGCTATTAAGTAGTGCCGAATATCCATCTGCCCCAAGTAAAGTAATTTCCTCCGTACACGATTCAGGTACGATCCTCAGCAAGTCACTTGCAGCTGCGTCGATAGCGTCTCGCGCCATGATGCGATAAGTCGTGTACTTTCCACCAGCCACACTGATCAATCCTTCAAGTGGATGATCCACTACATGCTCACGTGAAATTTTCGTAGTGCTACTAGCCTCCATAGGCGCAACTAACGGCCGGATTCCGGCATAAACTGAAATCACGTCAGAATGTTTAATCGGATGACGAAGAACTTGATTCGCCTGCTCGATGATGTACTCAATGTCTTCATGGTTTGCGAGCGGCTCTTCCTTACTTCCGGTCCACGGCGTATCGGTGGTGCCAACAATCCAAAACTCTTTCCACGGGATCACGAAAAGTACGCTCAGTGCAGTTTTAAGAATCACGCCGGTTTTTAAGGAGATGGAGCTCTTAGGGAGCACGATGTGCACGCCCTTACTCATCGCGATGTCGTACCCATGATTAACCCCAGCGGCTTCTTGGATCTTGCTATTCCACATTCCCGCTGCAAGCACTGTCGTCGCGCTCTTGATTTCAAACTCCTGGCCACTCTCTCGATCACAGACTTTGACTCCAACGACGCGGCGACCTTCTCGTATCAATGCGATCGCTTCCACTTGGTTGGCAACTAAGGCCCCGTAACGTTCTGCAGTTCGCGCGATTGTGACGGTATGCCGTGCGTCATCAACCTGAGCGTCGAAGTAGAGAATGCCACCTTTAAGAATGTCGCTCCGCAAAGCAGGTGCGACTTCGCGCATTTTTCGAGAAGAAATGTGGCGGTGCGCCGGAAGAATTCTTTCCCTGCCTCGTAAAGCGTCATAGAGCGCGAGCCCTGCGCCGACATAACCTCGCTCTTTCACACCTTCATGCAATGGAAAAAGAAATGAAACCGGAGAGACTAAGTGCGGGGCAGTATGCCCGACCATCAATTCACGCTCCTTGAGCGCTTCGCGCACTAACTTAAAGTCAAACTGTTCAAGATAGCGAAGACCGCCGTGGATTAATTTGCTAGAGCGACTTGAAGTACCGCATGCAAAATCGTTTGCTTCGACGAGAGCGACCCTTAGACCCCGGGTGGCCGCATCTAAAGCCGCACCTACCCCAGTAACGCCACCGCCGATCACGAGCACGTCGAATTCGGCTGAAGCTAATTTCTCTACAACGGATTCGCGGGAAGAATTATTCATTTACCCGAAC
The DNA here is from genome assembly GCA_026393015.1 of Actinomycetota bacterium. Classification (GTDB taxonomy): domain Bacteria; phylum Actinomycetota; class Actinomycetes; order Nanopelagicales; family Nanopelagicaceae. Next base: position 17,601 of record JAPLBA010000052.1, on the reverse strand, counting down.
CACACACCACGAAAGAAACTACTCACCTTCAACGGGGAAAGCGCTAAGAATCTCTACGCCAGAAATATCACTCAAGACGGTAATCAAGTCACCAGGGTCGCTACCTGGGATGTTGACCACAAAGTCATCAAGCGCTCGGCCATCTGAGTTCTCGACCACCGCAAGACTGCGGATATTGCACCCGGCGAAACCGATGGCCGAAGCGACCATACCTAGGGAGCCGGGACGGTCGGGCAGTGCGAGGCGGAGTTGATAGGTAGCCATTGCCCTATCCTTACAGAAGAGGTCGCCTTGTGAGGGCTGATAACACCACGTAGGCTAAGAACATACCTAGATCCGGACATACCGGACACATCCCGGGGGACTGATGAACGCGCCACTGACCGCTGATGCACTTCGTAAAGCCGTCTCCAATAATGAGATCGACACCGTGATTCTGGCGATCACCGATATGCAGGGGCGGCTTCAAGGCAAGTTCATCCACGCCCAATTTTTCGTCGACGAGTGCCTCACCCACGGCACAGAAGGTTGCAATTACCTGATGGCCGTCGATGTAGATATGAACACTGTCGATGGGTACGAGATGTCTTCTTGGGAGAGCGGTTACGGCGACTTCGCCATGCAACCCGATCTCAACACGATGCGCATTATGCCGTGGCGCGAAAAGACTGTCATTCTGCTTGCAGACGTATTGAAACTTGATCACTCCCCCGTCACCGCATCACCTCGTCAAATTCTGCGCAAGCAACTCGAGCGTCTCAATGCACTTGGCATGCAAGCCCTCGTTGGCACAGAATTAGAATTCATCATCTTTGAAGATTCTTTTGAAGAAGCCTGGAATAAGGGATACAAGGACCTCAATCCCGGAAACCAGTACAACGTCGACTACTCGATCCTGGGATCCTCCCGCGTGGAACCTCTCGTACGTGAAATTCGCAATGCTATGTACGAAGCTGGCATGGTGGTCGAATCCGCTAAGGGTGAGTGCAACTTAGGTCAACACGAAATCGCTTTCAAATATCGCGACGCATTAGGCACGTGCGATAACCATGTGATCTACAAAATGGGCTCCAAAGATATTGCCGCCCAACAAGGTAAATCACTCACCTTCATGGCTAAGTTCAACGAGCGCGAAGGGAACTCCTGCCACATCCACCTCTCGTTCCGTGGCCTTGACGACAGTTATGTGATGGCGGGCGATGGAGTTGAAGGCATGAGCGCTCTCGGCGAGGCCTTTATCGCCGGCCAGATCGCCCACATGAAGGAACTCACGCTTCTTTACGCACCCAATATCAACTCGTATAAGCGTTACGTTCCAGGTTCCTTTGCGCCCACCTCAATCCGTTGGGGACGCGATAACCGCACCTGCGCCTTCCGCCTCGTCGGCCACGGCCCCTCACTTCGTTTAGAGAACCGCGTTCCCGGCGGGGATGTAAATCCTTATCTCGCAGTTGCCGGCATGATCGCCGCGGGCATTGATGGCATCGAGAAGAAAATGAAACTGGAGCCAGTCTTTACTGGCAATGCCTATGAATCTGACTCACCTCGAGTGCCATCAAATATGACCCAAGCACTTACGCTCTGGAGCGAAAGCTCGTGGATTGCCGAAACTTTCGGCAAAGATGTACAAGATCACTACACCAACATGGCCCAGGTGGAGTTGGCAGCCTTTGGCAAAGCCATCACCGACTGGGAGCGCGTCCGTAACTTCGAAAGGTTCTAATGTCTGCCACGTATGACGTCATCAATCCTGCTACTGAAGAACTCCACACCACTATCGGGCAATTAGATCTCGAACAAACGGATGCTGCTATCGCCCACGGCGCGAAGGCATTCACTACTTGGCGCGAAGTTGCACCTGGTGACCGAGCCAAAATGCTCCGCGCTTTTGCCACCAAAGTCAGCGAACACCGCGAGGAACTCGCACAGATTGAAATTGCCAACTCGGGACACACTCTCGGCAATGCACTTTGGGAAGCCGATAACGTCGCCAACGTTTTGAATTACTACTCAGCCGCACCGGAACGTCTCTTCGGACGACAAATTCCGGTACCCGGTGGTATCGACTTCACCATCAAAGAACCGCTGGGTGTGGTCGGCGTCATCGTGCCCTGGAACTTCCCGATGCCGATCGCCAGCTGGGGTTTTGCGCCCGCACTAGCGGCCGGCAACACCGTAGTTTTAAAACCAGCAGAGCTCACGCCACTTTCGGCAATCCGATTGGGAGAACTCGCACTTGAAGCGGGCATCCCTGAACACGTCTTCCAAGTACTGCCAGGGCGCGGTTCCGTGGTGGGCAATCGTTTCGTCACGCACCCGTCAGTGCGCAAAGTTGTCTTCACTGGCTCGACTGAAGTGGGTAAGGGAATCATGCGTGGCTGCGCTGATCAAGTAAAGCGTGTCACTCTCGAACTTGGCGGCAAGAGCGCCAACGTTATCTTTGCAGATGCTGATGTAGAGAAAGCCGCCGCATCTGCACCAGGCGCGGTCTTTGATAATGCCGGACAAGATTGCTGTGCCCGTTCGCGCATCCTCGTCGAAAAGAGCGTCTTCGATAAGTTCATGGCCCACTTTGAAACAGCGGTGAAAGCATTCCGCGTGGAAGATCCCCGTTTGGCCACTGCCGATATGGGACCACTCATCTCGCAGAAGCAATTCGATAGCGTCTCTGAATATGTGGGCGAGAACGTAGCATTCACCGGATCAAAGCCAGACGGTAAGGGATATTGGATGGCTCCCACTGTCCTCACACCCAAGAACACCAAAGACCGTGCCTGGAATGAAGAGATCTTCGGACCTGTCGTTTCGGTAATGCCATTCGATAATGAAGCAGATGCAATCGCGAAAGCTAACGACACAGAGTTCGGTCTCTCGGGTTCCATCTGGACTCGCGATACTGGCCGCGCACTACGCGTATCCCGCGGAATTGAAACCGGGAACCTTTCAGTCAATAGCAACTCTTCAGTGCGCTACTGGACCCCGTTCGGTGGCTTTAAGCAATCAGGTTTGGGTCGCGAATTAGGACCCGATGCAGTGGACGCCTTCACAGAAGTGAAGAACGTATTTATTTCAAGTGCAGAATAGCGAGGACGAATGAAGCGGCTAGAAGGACGAGTAGCAGTCATCACCGGCGCAGGAAGCGGTATCGGATACGCCACCGCGAAGCGCTTCGCTGATGAAGGCGCCAAAGTTGTCGTAGTTGATATGAACGCCGAAACCGGCAACGCCGTAGCTAAAGAAGTGGGCGGAATCTTCGTATCAGCTGACGTCACTAATGAAGAACAAGTACAAGCGATGTACAAGACCGCATTTGATACCTATGGTCGCATCGACATTGCCTTCAACAATGCCGGCATCTCACCACCGGATGACGATTCCATCCTCACTACTGGCATTGATGCCTGGCGTCGCGTGCAGGAAGTCAACCTCACCAGCGTTTACTTATGCTGTAAGTACGTTCTTCCCTACATGCAAAAGGGCGGCAAGGGTTCGATCATCAACACTGCCTCATTCGTGGCAACTATGGGAGCCGCTACTTCACAGATCTCCTACACCGCATCCAAGGGTGGCGTACTTGCGATGAGCCGTGAACTTGGTGTGCAATTTGCACGCGAGGGAATCCGCGTCAACGCGCTCTCCCCCGGACCCGTGAATACCCCACTTCTTCAAGAACTCTTCGCGAAAGATAAAGAACGCGCTGCTCGTCGTCTCGTGCATATTCCTATGGGTCGCTTTGCTAATCCAGAAGAAATTGCCGCAGCAGTTGCATTTCTCGCCAGCGATGACTCTTCCTTCATTACGTCTTCGAACTTCTTAGTCGATGGCGGAATCTCCGGAGCGTACGTCACTCCCCTTTAACCCAGCGCTTTAACGAGCGATTAGTTTGTAGGAGCGGTGGTTGGGGTTGATCCCTGACCACCGTTTCTATTTCCGCCTCCACCTGCAGGGCCACCAGCAGGGCCGCCAGCAGGACCACCAGCACCAGCTTGTGGAAGGAGATCGCGGCACTTAGTCATCGCTGCAGCCACCTTGGGATCGGCCATGTCAGGACGCGAACCAGGATCGAAGGTGACTCCAGCCTTCGCTAAGCATGCAGTGAACTCTGGGTTGTTAAATCGTCCGCCACCACCGCCACCACCAGCACCACCATTACCAGCACCGCCAGCGCCGCCGACGGCAGGTCGCGCGGCGCTACCCGCGCCAGCACCTGCGCCACCGGCAGAACTTGCTCCAGAAGCAGCTGTTCCCCCGGCGCCGCCTGCGTTTGCACCGCCACGGACGCGTTGACCTGTACCGGTGCCACCTGCACGAGCGCCCGTACCAGCACCAGCGCCAGCACCAGCAACTGCGCCACCACCTGCGCCGCCACCGCGAGCGCCTACTAAGGCAGCTACGGGCAGAGCGCCCTTGCTTACAGTGGTCGGAGTTACCGTTCCATCATTTCCGGTACTTCCAATAACAGTCACCGCATCGCCCACTTTGAGAGCAGCGATCTTCTCTGATGTGGTGTTTGTGACGGGAGTTGCCGCACTCGCCTTCACGACGATCGCCTGGCCATCGGCACCACGGAGGTAAATAGTGGTGCCATCAATCTTGGTAATAGTTCCGGCCGTTGCGCCGCCACCAAATCCGCCGCCACCAAATCCACCAGCAGCACCTGCAACGCCGCCAGCACCTCGATTCCGTCGACTAGATCCCCCGCCGAAAGCAGCAGCCGCTGCCACGCCAGAACCGTTCGCTAAATTGCGCAACGTTGCTCCGCCGCCGCTCACCGAAGTTGAAGTGGAAGATTGATGTTGGGAGTACCACACACCACTTGCACCACCACCGACAAAGAGCACTAGTGCTCCGAGCACCCTGGTGTACTTATTGACCCAGCGATAGCTGCCTTTAGCTAACTCTTCCCCGAGATTGTCCTGCGCGGGAGTTGCGAAAATATCGAAATCTTCACTCATGACGAAGTGCCTCGATCGGTCGTAGGGATGCAGCGCGACTTGCCGGGTAACCTCCGAAGAATAGTCCGATCAGGACACTCACTCCGAAAGCTAGGAAGACTGAAGAGGGAACGATGACAGGCTTCACCCCCACGATGGTGAAGTGCGAACCGACAAAGCCGGCAATCACTCCAAGTACACCGCCTAGAAGCGAGAGGATCGTGGCCTCGATAAGAAATTGTCCAAGAATGGCACTTCGCGGCGCCCCAATCGCTTTACGGATACCAATCTCACGAGTGCGTTCAACCACTGTCACCAACATGATGTTGGTGATGCCGATACCTCCGACGAGGAGCGAAATCGCAGCCACCGCGGCGAGTAATACCGTAAAGACCTGATTGGTATCAGAAGTTGTTTGCAAAAGGCTTGCCTGATTGAGCAGTCGGTAATCGCGGGTTGCATCACTCTTGACCAAGTGGCGTGGATCGAGAATCGCTTGAATCTCGTTCTGCGCGAGATCTTGCACTGCGGCAGATTTTGCTTGCACAATGATCGACGAAAGTGATTGGTAGCCAGTTAACGTTCGCTGAACTGCGGTTACCGGCGCAATAAGCAAACTATCGCCATCCTGAAAACCATTCGAGCCCTTTGTGTCCGCAACGCCTACGACGGTAAATGGAATTCCACCGCATTGAATAACTTTAGAAATCGGCGAGTCTGTGCCGAAGAGTTCAGTTGCCGTCGTTTTCCCTATGACTGCAACTCGACGACCTTCAGTGACGTCGTCGTTTGTAAAGTAAGTGCCGATATGGACGGGAGTGTTACTCGCTTCGAAGTACGCCGGCCATGTTCCAGAGAATGTGGAAGGAGAAGAGCTCTCTGCACCATTAGTACAGGTGACTCCGCTGGCATTTGCCACTGGCGCGGCCTGCTTCACATGAGGAGCTTTCACCGGGTCTACGAGTGCAATCGTGTCGGCCACAGTAAGCGGTTTGGTCGCTCCTTGACGATTTCTAGCTGAGGGACCGAAGCCACCACCACCCCGCTGCACGGTGATGGTGTTGGTTCCTAATTTTTCAATGCTTGAAGAGATCGCCTTACTCGAGCCGTTTCCGACCGCAGTGAGCACGATTACCGACCCCACACCGATAAGAATTCCGAGCGTAGTAAGAGCAGAACGCAAACCATTTGCGATTAAGCCTCTGATCGCGAAGCGAATGATTTCGAAAATGTTCATGCGATCTTCTTCGCATTCAGTACATCTTCAATAATCTTGCCATCTCGCATTCGAATAATACGTTTTGCACGCGCTGCCACATCATTCTCGTGCGTGATGACGACAACCGTACGTCCAGCCTCATTAATTTGATCAAAGAGATCGAGTAAATCTTCCGTCGATTTGGAATCAAGAGCACCTGTCGGCTCATCGGCAAGCAAAAGGGCGGGCCGCGTAACGAGGGCTCGTGCAACTGCCGCCCGCTGTTGTTGTCCGCCAGAGAGCTCAGTCGGTTCGTGATTGACACGATCTGAGAGACCCACGAGATCAAGCGCCTTCAATGCACGCATTCGGCGCTCTTTCAATTTAATCCCTTGGTAAGCAAGCGGTAATTCCACATTGGCTAACGCTGATGTACGGGGAACCAAGTTAAATGATTGAAAGATGAAACCGATTTTTCTACCCCTCACAATTGAGAGTTCATTTTCGCCAAGGGAAGAGACGTCGATTCCATCTAGAAAATATTCTCCAGCAGTCACATTATCGAGAGCGCCCATAATGTTCATAAGCGTGGATTTACCAGAGCCAGATGGCCCCATGATCGCCACGTACTCCCCCTGTTCGATGCTCAATGAAACATCGTTGAGGGCAAAGATGGCCGCATCCCCTACGCCGTAGCGCTTGATGACGTTACGGACATCGATAACGGCTGTCATCCGTCCGCCGCCACCGCCGCCGACAGTTACACCGCCAGCTCCGATTCCAGCAGGGACCCCGCCTCTTGCAAAACCATTGCTAGAGATAGTGGATTGCGCGGCGGCATTGAGAGCGACGATGTCGCCTTCCTTAACGCCAGATTGAATCTCCACAAAGGAGTCACCCTTAAGTCCCACTACCACTGGAGTCGTAGTGAAGGTTTGCTTTCCCTTGATCGTCTTTACTAGGCGCACCGTCGAGGTCGTGCCACGAGTAGTGACTGCTTGCGCAGTGACTCGAAGCGCGCTCGGGACATTTCCAGTAGTGATGGTGGCTGTTGTAGTCATGCCGGGCTTTAAGCCTGGCACTCCACCAGTGATATCCATATCTACGGCGTAGGTCACCACGTTATTGGTAGTGGTTGGCAAAATATCTACGCGAGCAACCGTTCCGACTGCCGTAACGCTCGGCATGGCTTCAAATGAGTAACTCGTCGCCTGCCCTGCCACGATCTTTGAGGCATCTGCTTCAGAGAAACTCGCTTGCACCCTGAGCGCGCTTACATTGGTAAGAACAATGAATCCACTGACAACGCCACTTGTTTTATTGGTGGCAGTCGGTGCGTTCTGGCCAATAGAGGCAGATATAGAGGCAACATCTCCCTCAACTGGCGCCTTCACAGTTGTGCCTGCGAGATTGCGGGAGGCTGTGTCATATGAGGCTTGCGCTGACTTAATTCCTGCCGCCGCTGCATCGATGGCTCGTTGAGCTGCGTCCAGATCTGCCTGAGTTGCCGGTGCATTCGCAATGGCTTGCTGCGTCACATATAAGTCGTAAGAAGCCTTAGCAGTAACGACAGCCTTCTTATAATTTGCAAGCGAGATAGCATCTTTCTTTAGATTTGTTGTTTGACTCGTGATCGCGTTTTGATAAGCCACTTGCAACCCAGCCAAAGTCTGAGCGTCTTTCTTCAAACTTGTCTTTTGGCTCAGCAAGGCATTGTTGTATGAGTTCTTCGAACTCTGAAGGGAGTTGTAATTGCCTAGGTAAGTCGTGCAATTGCTCGAAGTAACTGAGAGGGAGTTACAGAAATCTAAGGTAAGACCAGAAAAGATTCTGGAGTAGTTATCAAAAGTTGTCTGCGAAGCGTCAAGATTTGTCTTCGCGGCATCAACTGAGTTTTGGTAACCCACGGCAGCATCAGCTTGATTTGCGGTCGTGTCGTCGAGCGATTTCTTAGCGGCATCTACTGTGGCTTGGTAAGTAGCAACGTTAGCTGCCAGCAAGACGGTTTGATCGTCCAAAGTCTGTTGAGCAGAATCTACATTCGCCTTCTGCTGCGCCATTTGCAATTCAGCTTGTTTGATTTCGTCTGCGGTCTTGACTTTCTTTAACTTATCGAGAGCAGTCTGCGCGTTGAGTAGCGCATTCTTTGCAGTTGTCTGGCCGTTGATCGCTTGCTCCAGCGCCTGCTTTTGGCTGGCTGGATCTACCTGCGCCAGGACTTGCCCTTGTGTCACGTGTTGGCCGACCGCCACATTTACCGCGATCAGGGTTCCGCTCACCGTCGGTGCGACGGCAATATCACCTGGGCTCACCACTTTGCCGCTCGCCGAGACGGATGCGGAGATAGATCCAGTGCTCACCGTGGTGGTTTGCACATTGGCGTCCACTACAACGGCCGGATGGAGGGTCTTCCATCCCCAAGCGGCAGCAGCCGCAACTACCGCTAGGAGGAGAAGGTTGACGATGACAACGCGAATTTTCCCTTTGCTCATGAGGACGAGGATTGAGCGCGATCCTGTGAAAACTCTGTGACTGGTCTGCCATTCTCCGTGGGGTTCCCAAGGTTTTCGCAGAATTCGTCAGGAATCACTCCGCTATTGAGAGCCGTGCACTTTGGCATGGACCGCCGCAGTAATCGCCTTCAACTCTGCGAGCTCCTCGGCAGCAAAAGCGCGCGCCTCCTTGGCCAACTCGAACTCGGCCAAGGACGCTGTATGAGTCTCCGTAATCTTTTGAGCAACTGCCTCCGAGGAGACGGACTGTCCCACCATGATGATGGAGAGGAGCACCAACTGAAGAAAAGTTTGGGCAACCCAAGCCACGATGATGATCAGGCTGTGTGAAGAAATAGCTGCCGGAAGTGAGATGAGTGCAATCGCCGCGAAGAGGTAGGCGCACCACATCGTGCCCACGAGATCGGTGATCTTTGCTCCGAGCCATCGATTGAACTTATTCATGGCGCTCGCTTCCTAGGCTCATGTGGGACTCTTATTAACTTCTTACGGTTTACAACTTGGGATCGAGGAATACCTTTCCGGTGGTTTTGCGTCCTCGCAGATCTTCGTGAGCGCGCCTTGCCTCCGAGAGCGGGTAACTGCCACCGACAACCGCCCTGATCTTTCCGGACTCCATCAATTCGAAGAGTTCGGCAAGTTGTGGGGCAATCATGCGATCGGGGCGAGCCATGCAATGCACTAACCAAAACCCAATCACTGCGCGCGAAGTTCCCATAAGCGCGCCAGGATTTATGGGTTTGGACATAGTGCGCGAAGCCATTCCGAACGTAACCAAACGTCCAAATGGCGCGAGCGCCTGCAAACTTTGATCGAAAACTTTTCCGCCTGCCATTTCGAGAACGATATTTACTTTCTTTCCACCGTTCGCGGCCACGATGGCAGCGGTGAGATCCTCAACTTCAGGATCAACCACAGCATCTGCGCCGAGTGAAGTCACCAGCGCTCGCTTATCAGCAGACGATGCGCTGCCAATTACTTTTGCTCCCCAGAGTTTGGCAAGTTGCACAGCAATAGTTCCCACTCCACCGGCGGCGGCATGCACCACAACGCTCTCACCGCTTTGCATATGAGAGCTAGTGCGAAGTAAGTGATATGCAGTTGTTCCTTGCAAAATTGCTGCGAGCGCCGCACCATCACTGACGCCATCAGGAATAGGGAATGTAAGAGCCTTTGGCGCCGCTACTACTTCCGCGTAACCGCCGCCTGGAACAAGAGCAACGACGCGTTGGCCGCTCGCATCTCGTCCCACTACCTCAGCTCCAGGAATAAGCGGGAGTGATTGCGGAGCGAGATATGAGTTCTCTGCCTGGTGAGAATCTGCGTAGTTAATTCCACACGCGCTCACTTCGATGAGTACTTCTCCTTCCCCAGCTGTGGGCGTAGGAAGATCAACCAAGGTGAGCACTTCGGGCCCACCGAACTCGGTAATTTGAATGGCTCTCATGCCGCTACTTTACGGCTCTTTAAGATGTGACGAAGCATCAGAGCAACTCCGAGCAATATCGAAATGATCGAGAGAGTTAACGGACCAGAGAAGACCTTGGCAACCACGACTCCCGCGAGAGAGTTGGCTAGCCCTTCACCTACTTGTGAATTGGCTACTTTCGGGACGAGGAGTGAGATGAGTAAAAAGACGACGCCTTCTGAGAGTCCAAAGATGGCGAAGCTCAAACTCCGACGCCTAGTGAAGAGGAAGTAGAGAAAGCCAAATCCGATCGCGAGCAGAGCGCTAACAGCGGCAAACGACGTAGCCTTATTCTTTGCCGATTTCAAATTCGGGAGCGGGGAATCTTCACCTAGGACTATCGGTTTCATATCCGCTAGATCAGCGTCAGAGACTTTCTCATTGCCGAGTTCTGTGTTGAGTGCATTGAGTGCGTCGGTAAGGATTGGACGTACATCGACGCTTACTTTTCCACGATCAGAAGCGAGCGCATCGGCTACCGAATTCGCAATCGCACTGATCTTCTCTGCAGTAGCGGGATCGGCCAAGACTTTGTCGAGTGTCAATTCTAAATCTGCACGCTTCTCTTCAATCAAGGTCGCAGTTTGTGGATCGGCACCTTCGGCAAACTTATTGAGCAACTCAATGGCTAGGCCGCGTTGTACATGCGGATCGGCCACCGCCGAACGGGAAATGTCACCAGCGGCTCCCCCGCGCAACAGAGTCCACCAAAGCCCCACGGAAAGAATTGAGAGCGAGAGAGTTATGGCAAGCAGGATGGCCGAGATGATTTGAAGTGCAGGGTTCTTCTTCGATGAAATCAACATGGGCTAAAGGTAGAGCCCAGTGCCCGCAATGTCACCCAATCTTGGTGAGGCCATCGCGTGAATATCTCGCTCTCGCAGCAGCGTATAACTCTGCCCGCGGACCTCAACCTCACCCTGGCCATTGGGATCTTCTGGGTCATAGAGCACTCGATCACCCACCTCTAAGGAGCGCACGTTGGGGCCGGTGGCCACCACTACAGCCCAAGCCAGCCGCTTTCCCACTGAGGCTGTGGCGGGAATGACGATGCCACTTAAGGATCTCCGCTCGCCTTCTACCCCGTCGGTGGAGACCATGACTCGGTCGTGCAGCATCTTGATAGGCAGTGGACTATCCGGCGAATCGCTCATGTGATCAGAGGCTACCCCACGCGCTAGAGTGGGCAGGTTCTTGCGCTCCTTCGGGAGATCTTTTAAGAACTCTTGCGGGAGTGGTGAAATGGCAGACACGCAGGTCTTAGGAACCTGTGTCTTCGGACGTGCGGGTTCAAGTCCCGCCTCCCGCACCAACAATATTTATGAATTGTTCCTACGCGTTTAATATTTCAAGAAGTTTCGGAGCCAGAGCGCGAAAAGCTTTCCCTCGATGGCTAATCGCATCTTTTTCGCTTGGCGATAATTCCGCTGTCGTAAGTTCGTAACCTTCGGCAACAAATATCGGGTCGTAGCCGAATCCACCACTTCCACGGGGCTGATCAATGATGTATCCAGGCATCACGCCCTCTTCGACTAACTCGCGCCCATCTGGAAATACCAGCGCCACGGCGCAACGAAAAGAGCCAGTGCGTCGATCGATAGGCACGTGGCTCAGTTGCGCAAGAAGCAGCTCAAGATTTGCTCTGTCATTTCCATGGCTACCGGCCCAGCGTGCCGAGTAAATTCCGGGCATTCCGTTAAGTGCATCAACACATATGCCGCTGTCGTCGGCAATTGCAGCCACACCAGTGATGCGACAACTCTCACGCGCTTTGAGAAGTGCATTTTCGATAAAGGTTGCACCGGTCTCTTCAATATCACCAAGATCTGGGAAATCATCAGCCGAGAGCAACTCCAAAGAGTTCTCGCCGTGAAGCTCCGTGATGATGCGCAGAAACTCCTTGAGCTTTCCTTGATTCTTGGTAGCCAGCAGTACTCGACGATCCGTCATCGGATTAAGCGAGCGCAGCAGCTTGAAGACGAGTGAGGTCTGCACATCCAGCAACTGCTAGATCGAGCAAACCATTGAGCAGGTCGCGATTGAATGGTGCGCCTTCGGCCGTTCCTTGTACCTCGACAAAGGTGCCATCGCCAGTGCATACAGCCATCGCCAGTGCATACAACGTTCATATCGGTTTCAGCGCGGACATCTTCTTCGTAGCAGAGATCTAAACGAGGAACACCATCAATGATGCCCACGCTAATGGCCGCAACACTCGAATGCAGTGGTGACTTTTTGATGTGACCTTCCTTGATGGCCCACTCAATGGCATCTGCTAGCGCAACATATGCGCCGGTGATAGCTGCAGTACGAGTTCCGCCGTCTGCCTGCAATACATCGCAATCAAGGACGATGGTGTTCTCTCCCAGCGCGTTCATGTCGATAATGGAACGAAGCGAGCGACCAATAAGGCGAGAAATCTCTTGAGTGCGACCGCCCAGCTTGCCCTTGACGCTCTCGCGGTCAGAGCGTGTGTGCGTGGCGCGTGGAAGCATTGAGTATTCAGAGGTAACCCAACCTTTGCCAGTGCCCTTGAGCCAACGCGGCACCCCTGCCGTGAAAGAGGCGGTGCAGAGCACGCGCGTCTCACCAAATTCCACGAGGACGCTGCCTTCAGGATGGTTTGACCAATTGCGGGTGAACTTCACTTCGCGGAGTTGATTATTTGCGCGGCCATCGAGTCTCGTTGTCATGTGGCAACCCTATCTAGTCGTGGACCAATCTTGATGGCGGAGAAGAGAGAATTTAGATGATTAGTTCAAATTAAGATGAGTAACACTTCCGACTTCGGGGCCGAGGAACCTTCTTGCCAAATGTGCGAAGGGGGCAGGTTCGCCAGTTGCGCGGAATTGATGCGTAGGCTCACCGCTTTTGCTCAGCATGTCGTGATCGAGCAGAGTGCGGTACACATCTTTAGCAGTCTCTTCTGCGCTAGAAACCAGCGTGACACCGTTTCCTGCTACGTATGAGAGCACGCCGGTCAAAAGTGGGTAGTGCGTACATCCAAGAACGAGTGTGTCGATCTCTTCAGCTAACATCGGTGCAAGATATTCGCGAGCAATCGTGAGGATTTCACTACCCGATGTTTCGCCTCTCTCCACATACTCGACAAAGAGTGGACAAGACGTTGAGATGATCTCCAATTTTGGAGCAGCGGCAAACGCGTCGTTATACGCGCGTGAATCAATCGTGGCTCGTGTACCTATGACACCAATACGACCATTACGTGTTGCCGAGACTGCTCGACGCACAGCTGGTTGGATTACTTCGATCACTGGAACTTCGTAACGTTCACGCGCATCGCGCAAAACTGCCGCGCTTGCGCTGTTGCAGGCAATCACTAAGGCCTTTACGCCTTCGGCAACGAGCCGGTCCATGATCTCAAGTGAAAATTCACGTACCTCAGCAAGTGACCGTGGCCCATACGGCCCACGTGCGGTATCCCCCACATAGATGATGGATTCATGTGGCAGCTGATCAAGAATGGCCCGGGCCACGGTGAGCCCGCCCACGCCGGAGTCGAAGATACCGATGGGCGCGGAGGTCATGGACCTAGCCTAAGCCCAGAGCTGGCCTTCGAGGCGCTCCTCAGCATCATCGATCGAGCCTTCGTAGATTCCAGTCGAGAGGTACTTCCAGCCGGCATCACAGAGAATAAAGGCAATATCCGCTGAATCCCCACGTTTGACTACTTCATTAGCAATGCCTAAGGCGGCATGCAGGATCGCTCCGGTGGAAAGCCCCGCAAAGATACCTTCCTGATCAAGCAAATTACGAACCCGACGTACCGAATCGTGGGAACCCACCGAAAAACGTCTCGTAATAATACTTTCGTCATACAGCTCGGGGATAAATCCAGCATCAATGTTACGGAGGCCGTAAACCACTTCTCCATATCGTGGCTCGGCAGCAATGATTTCGACGCCGGGAACATGTTCCCGCAAGAAGCGACCTGTGCCCATCAAAGTTCCAGTAGTACCTAAGCCAGCGATAAAGTGCGTAACTGTAGGAAGGTCTTCAAGAATTTCTGGGCCAGTACTCTCGTAATGAGCAAGCGCATTTGCCGCATTCCCGTATTGATAGAGCATGACCCACTCGGGATTGGCTACCGAAATTTCTTTTGCATGACGTACCGCTTCATTGGAACCACCAGCGGCATCGGAGTAGATAATTTCCGCACCCCACATGCGCAAGAGTTGTGACCGCTCAACACTGGTGTTCTCGGGCATTACACAAATCATTTTGTAACCACGTTGCTTAGCGATCATGGCTAATGAAATTCCGGTATTGCCACTTGTGGGTTCAAGGATGGTGGCGCCGGGCTTGAGGAACCCGTCTCGTTCTGCGGCGTTGATCATCCAGAGCGCTGCGCGATCTTTGATCGACCCTGTGGGATTGCGGTCTTCCATTTTGATCCAGAGGCGCACATTGGGCGCGGGAGATAAATTCGGCAACCCAATCAACGGGGTGTGGCCAAAGGAATCTTCTAGCGAATTAAAACGCATGGGCGAATCAGGACCCGCCGGCTACCGCAGGAAGGATCGTAAGGCTATCTCCGCTTGATATAGGTGCATCGAGACTTCCGATGAAGCGCACATCTTCATCATTGAGATAAACGTTGATGAAACGACGAAGTTTTCCATCTTCTAAGAGGCGCTCACCCATTCCTGGGAAACGGCGATCTAGGTCAGCTACCAGCTCTGCGAGAGTGGACCCAGAAGCTTGCACACTCTTCTCACCACTGGTGTACGGAAGAAGGATCGTGGGGATACGGATATCAATCTCAGGGGTGCTCACAGCCATAGCCTAAAGGGTGCGCTCTAATTAGCGAATTTGAACGGGCTCCTCGGTCGCCACCCCGTCGACAATGCGGAAAGACCGGAACTCATTCGCTCCTGCAAGTTCTTCGCGGGTAGATACCAGAACGTAATGCGCATCTGGCTCAGAGGCATAGGCGATATCGGTTCGAGACGGGTGGGCCTGCGTCGATGTGTGCGAGTGATAGATAACAACTAGGACTTCGTCGCGATCGTCCAGGTCTCGATAGAGCTTGAGCATCTCCATGGAATCAAATTCATAAAAAGTAGGTGACATCGCCGCGTTTCGCATCGGTATGTGGCGCGTAGGGATACCCGTGCTTGCCGGTCCTACGATTACGCCGCACGCCTCATCGGGGTGATCTGCGCGAGCATGCGCGTAGATAGCGTCAACAAATTCTTGTGAAATCGAAAGCACGTTAGAACTCTACCTCGAGCAGTGATCCCTGAAGCCAACCGAGCCAACCGTAAAGCGAGTAGAGAAAAGATTGCGGGTCATCATCCGGGATTTCTCCGCCGAATTCATCACCCGTGACCTCCAAGCGAGTGCCCAACGTGAGTCGCAAATCGTTAATCCCACGGAGCCACGAATCTACTTCGATTTCTTTAATGCTGATCACGCCAGATACTTCGAGGCAGGAACGAATGTAGGCGCTATCGCGATCCTTCTTTTCCCTCAGCGCCGGTTCTGAATACTTCCGAAATTCAGCACTCTCCTCATTGCCTTCATAGGCATCTGGGAAAAGCCGGGCGACCGCGGGATCCGAAATATCTTCGCTCATGACAAACTCACGGAAGTCGTCAATCAATTGCAACAGTATGTCGCGTTCGCCTTCGAGCAGCTCAAGGTTGACACCACCGTGGGACTTGGACACCTTCACGATGCCTGCTCCAAGGTGGCCCACAATCCATATTCATGCAATTGCGTAACGGCCTGCTCCATCGCTTCCCGGGCGCCGCTTGCTACCAGTGATTTACCATCGTGATGCACTTCCATCATGAGACGTTCAGATTTCTCTTTTGAGTACCCAAAAACCATCATAAATACTCGCGTTACATAGGTCATGAGATTGATCGGATCGTTCCAGACAATGATGTTCCATGGCCGCGCAAGAGCATTCTGAAGGTCAACCTCTGGCTCGGCCACAATCGTGGAAGTGCTACCCATGGAGTAATTATCTAACGATTGTGGAGATTGCTTGGCTTGAAACGGTTTCGAAGTAGCTATCTGAGCGCGCGCTTACGCGATATGTGTGGAATCCGGCTTGGCGCACAGTGGCGGTGAGCAAAATAGCGCCGTCATTTCCACTGGCCCCTGAAGAAACTCCCACCCAAGCTCCGTCTCTCCACTCTTCTAGGACGACATCAACGCCCTGGGCGGGCAAGAGTTGGGCTTTCACAACGACCTTAGAACCGAGGCGTGGCGCATTCACCCCAAGAGAACCAATAAGGCGCTGGACTGCGATGTTCTTTACCGGCGAGGTACCGGTCAGCCTCTCCCAGGTTCCTGGCGCCACTGCGCGCACTTGCACATATTGCGAAGCCACCAATTTGATTTGGGCCACCCCAGTTACTGAAGTTGTCGCTGTAGCAATTTCGCGCCAATCAGTATCGCTATTTCGCATGATCTGAAATGAAATTGGTGCCCCAACGACTGGGCGCGAATCAGAAACATTGAAAGTTGCCGTAAGGGTGACCGGTGTCGCAAAATCAACCGGAGTTGATGGCGCATCAATGCTTCCTAGAACAACATCAGGAGCAATCGTCTTTGCATAAAGTCGAACTGAAGGCCAAGTCAGTGGATCTTCGATTCCCAAACTCCAAAAGGCCACTCCACCAATTTTATATTTCGCCACCAGGGCAGCACGTGCGGCTACCGAGCGAGCATCTTGGTACCACACGGTCCGGGTAACGACGCAAGTCTTCTCCGCCGCGCCATCCTCGGGCGCATAGACCTTGGTGTAATTAAAGGAGTACTCACCATAAGACTCAGTCCACACCGGTGTGGCTTGATAACTTGCGGCAAGCGCCGCAGCATCTCTGGAATTAACAACTGCTTTTGTGCCAGCAGTGGCACCTTTGGGAGCCTTGAGGTCTACGCCATCTGGACACGTTCCATCCACTGCAGTAACCCAATCTCGCCCATAAGTAGGTACCCCGACCCAAATCTTGGACGGCGCCATGAGTGTGGCTGCGTACTTAGTAACTTGATCCACCCAGGAGAGCGGACCGATTGGTCCTGGATTAGCAACCGAGTAGTCGTACGTCATGATGCGGAGGCGATCAATTACCGGCCCGATTTCCGGCCAGTTATAAACCCAGTAGCCCTTTTTCCCAGACGCTGGGTCACGAACTTCGGGGGTAGTCACCGAAAGAATATGCCCCTGTGCATGCAGCTTGATGGCAAGTTCTTTTACAAATGTGGTCCAGAGTGGCGAAGTCACCGCCCATGACGCCGTGCCATCTGTGAAAGCAAAGCCCTCCCAATCTAAATCCAGACCATCGAATCCATTTTTGACTGCAAGGTCCGCCAAGGTCTTTACCAACTGTGCACGTTTGGGGGCGTCACTCAAAATTTTTTGCATTGCCAATTTTCCTGAGCCATCAGTCAGTGTGGGAACAACTTTAATGCCGGCTGCTTGCAATGCCTTCACTTGATCTGCCATTGGTG
>JAPLBA010000079.1 GCA_026393015.1 Actinomycetota bacterium | reverse complement strand
GGCTGGAAACTTCAAACCAATGCAAGGTGGCATGCAGCAAGGCGGCCAACAAGGTGGATGGCAGCAAGGTGGCATGCAACAAGGTCAAGGTGGCATGCAAATGCCACCCGGCATGGTCATGAAAGATGGCATGCCAGGTTTCATGGATCAGGCTGGAAACTTCAAACCAATGCAAGGTGGCATGCAGCAAGGCGGCCAACAAGGTGGATGGCAGCAAGGTGGAATGCATCAAGGTGGAATGCAACAAGGTCAAGGAATCATGGGTATGGGTGGTGCCATGGGAATGGTGGGAAATCTCGCGCCTAAGGCTGGGATGGAACGTCTTTCGGCGACTGACCTGCTGACGGTTCCGACTGCGCAGATCTTGCGTCTGCCTGATGGGCAGAAGATTTCAATTCCGTTCCCACCCACGCCACCAGATGCGCCACTCGAAATCGATGCCGGCGCGATCCGTGCATCAGCAATCATGGATCATTCTGAGGATATTTTGGGAGTTCTCTCCAGACTCTCCACGGGACGCTCCGCCGCGAAGGCATTGCAGGCTTTTGCAAAAGCCGAACATTTAGATAAGAACTTCATAAAGCAGTGGGAGAAGGATCCGGACAAGTTCGATCAATTCTTAGAAGATCATGCAAACGATCCTGGACTCAGTAAAATCATCACGCTCATACAGAAGGATCATGAGGGCGGTCAAATATTTAAAGAGATTGCTGATGATATTGATGCGAGTCTCAAGGAATACAACGATGACGTCACTCAATACGAAACCGAGTATGCGCAATATCAACAGGATTTCGAGGATCACATGACACTCATGCAAAGTGAGATCCTTCCCCAAATTAGCGCTTCTGGTCTCATTTCTGGTGATCAGATGGACGACCTCATCTCTAATCTTGCAGATCAAGGTGGGGCTATCGATTTCTCGCAAATTGCACCAGATGCGCTAGTCGAGGATGGCTCTGAGGATTCTGATCAAGGTGATATGGGCGATGACGGCAACTCGGATGGCTCGAGCAACAATTCATGGGGTAGCGATAGCGACTCTGATGTTGCTGCAGACGAAGGATCTGGCGATTCCAGCTCAAACGATTTCATGGCGACTTTTACGGCCAACCTTGAGGCAGACGGTCCCGCTGGCGATGCAAGTGAACCTGAAGCTCCAGCTGCAGATAGCACCAACAACAGCTAGAAATTATTAACCGATGAGGGGTTGGGCTTCGGCTCAGCCCCTCATTTGTTTATGAGGGGAGAATCGTGATCTGCTCTTGAGTGATACAAAAGATTGCCGCTTCCAATACAACACGTTTGCGAATGCGTACATCTCGATAGTCGTGACCATCAGCAAACTTTTCTGAATCGGAGAAGTCAAGAAGTAGTTGATTGGAATCTAGAGAATGTAGACGGCCATCAAAAAATGCGATCCATGCGATGCGATCAGTTGCCTCAATCTCGTCGAGGATTGCATTCCATCGACTCTTGAGATCTTGAAGGAGCATGGATAGACCTTAGTGGTCAGTAGAGGCCACTACTAGATCAAAGAGAGCGAATGCGCGTTCGCGGTGGGCATCGTTGTCAGCATTCATCGCAGCCACTTCGCCCTCCCACTTCTCTTCTGGGATCCCAATAGCAGAGAGCATGCGACCAAGGCCATCTCCATCGACTTCTGGATGGAACTGCACGCCCCAAGCATTACCTGCTCGGAATGCGATGACGGCCCCTGCGTCCGTGGCGAGTATCTCGACTTGAGTGTGATCCTTTAAGGAATCTGGATTGATCATGTCTTCGTGCCAGAGTGCCCAACCGCCCGCGTCGATAGCCGGATCATGCAAGGTGATGTTTTTGTATCCAGTATTAGCCTGCGCTCTTCTGATGACTGCGCCACCGAGGGCTAAGGCCAGGGCTTGGGCTCCATAACAAATGCCAAAAACAGCTTCCTCGCGTGCTAAGCGTTGCTGTAGTAATTCAATCTCCCTCGCCGCGGACTGATGCGTGTAACCCGTGGCAACAGAGTTAGGGGAGCCCATCGTGATGATGAGATCGGCTTCGAGAAGGTCGTTGGCATTCCATTCCTCTTCGCGAAAGTATCGATTTATCCCATGCCCTCTTGCGTCAGCCCACTCTTGAATCAGAACCAACTCATGAGCAACGGTGGAGTGGGAAAGTATCGCGATGGTTTTCACATGTGACCTCTCGGGCTCGCCGTTATTTAAGGGAGATTCGTTCTCTTTCCGGGCGCCATGACCAGTTTATAGAGAAGAGCGACCGGAGCACCCTGGAGCCAAAAATTGGTCCGGTGGAGAAGTGATTTCGCCCATTTTGGGATCCCCAAGGTGTTGTTCTGTGCTTGTTTGGATACCCTTGCCTCATTCACCGCAATGAGGAGGTCCCCATGGAAGACACAGCAACGTGCCCCTATACCGGAGCCAAGCTGGCCGATGAAGGAAGATACAACCGCGACTGGTGGCCAGATCAACTTGATCTCAAGATGTTGCAGCACAACTCACCACTTGCTGATCCCATGGGTAAGAAATTTAACTATGCAAAAGAATTTAAGTCATTAGACATCAAATCCCTCAAGCGTGATCTTGAAAAGTTAATGACGGATTCGCAAGAGTGGTGGCCCGCAGATTACGGTCATTATGGTCCATTTTTTATTCGTATGACATGGCATAGCGCGGGTACCTATCGCACAAGTGATGGGCGCGGGGGTGGCGGCGCAGGAATGCAGCGCTTCGCTCCTCTTAATAGCTGGCCAGATAACACAAACTTAGATAAGGCACGTCGATTGCTCTGGCCAATTAAGCAGAAGTATGGCAAGAAAATATCTTGGGCAGATCTCATGATCTTGACCGGCAATGTGGCGATCGAATCCATGGGTCTCAAGACCTTTGGTTTCGGTGGCGGACGCGAAGATGTGTGGGAGCCAGATGAGACGTACTGGGGCAAGGAAGCGGAGTGGTTAGCTGATGAGCGCTACAGCGGAGATCGGAATCTAGAGAATCCACTTGCAGCAGTTCAGATGGGTTTAATTTATGTGAATCCAGAGGGTCCTAACGGAGTGCCAGATGTCCTTGGTTCTGCTCGTGATATTCGAGAAACCTTCGCACGCATGGCAATGAACGATGAAGAGACAGTGGCGCTCATCGCTGGCGGTCATACATTTGGTAAGGCACACGGTGCGGGTGATCCCGGAAAACATGTAGGGGCAGAGCCAGAAGGTGCTCCGATGGAAGAGATGGGTCTTGGCTGGAAGAACACGCTCGGTAAAGGCAGTGGTGCTGAAACTATCTCCAGTGGCCTCGAAGGGGCATGGACTCCCACGCCAACGAAGTGGGATAACACTTACTTTAAAACACTCTTTCAATATGAGTGGGTGCAAACAAAGAGCCCAGCTGGTGCCACGCAGTGGATTCCCACAGATGCGTCTGCGGCGAAGTCGGTACCCGATGCGCACATTGCGGGTAAGACTCATGCACCAGTCATGTTTACAACCGATCTTGCCCTACGCACAGATCCTGCCTACGAGAAGATTTCGCGTCGCTTCCTAGAAAACCCAGATCAACTCGCTGACGCGTTTGCGCGTGCTTGGTTTAAGCTAACCCACCGCGACATGGGTCCAATTGCTCGTTACCTCGGGCCACTTGTGCCTAAGGAGCAATTGATTTGGCAAGATCCACTTCCAAAGCGAAGTAGCTCGAAACTTACAGAGAAGCAGATTTCTGCTCTCAAGCGTGCGCTCTTGGACTCTGGTCTCACTTCTTCACAACTGGTTAAGACCGCTTGGGCATCTGCCTCAACTTTCCGTGGCACTGATAAGCGCGGCGGAGCCAACGGCGCACGTATTCGCCTTGAACCCCAACGAAGCTGGGAAGTTAATAACCCTAAAGAGCTCGGCAAGGTCTTAAAAAAGTTAGAGGAGATTCAGAAAACCTTTGACGCCAAGAATGCGAAATCACCTGTCTCGATGGCTGACCTCATCGTCCTAGGCGGAAGTGTGGCGATTGAAGCTGCCGCCAAGAAGGCCGGACATAAAGTCGTTGTGCCATTTAAGCCTGGGCGTACGGATGCAACTCAAGAGCAGACCGATGTTGACTCCTTTGCAGTACTTGAACCGATCCATGACGGCTTCCGCAACTTTGTGGAGACCGGTGATCAAACCAAGGCTGAGTACTACCTGGTCGATCGTGCCGCGTTGCTCACACTTACGGCTCCAGAAATGACCGTGCTTGTCGGTGGCTTGCGTGTTCTTGGTGCTAACTATGACGGTTCAGATACTGGAGTATTCACCAATAAGAAGGACGAGCTGAACAACGATTTCTTCGTGAACTTGTTGTCCTCGGGCACCTCTTGGTCGCCCAAGGAGGGTACCGAACTCTTTGAAGCTCGCGATAACAAGAGCGGAAAAGTTAAGTGGAGTGGCACTCGCGCTGACTTAGTCTTCGGATCGAACTCGATCCTGCGTGCGCTATCTGAGGTTTACGCCAGCGATGACGCTCAAGGCAAATTCGTTCAAGACTTCGTAGCTGCATGGACCAAAGTCATGGAGCTCGATCGCTTCTAGCCTTCACGGTTTCTGACAAGGTGGGGCGGGTCGGGCTCGAACCGACGGGTACCCAATGGTCACACACCCCTTCTCGCACATGCGACCAGGGGCTTTGGCTTGAACATAAGCCTTCAAATTGCGTGGCTGGATTTCTGCATTTACCCTAAGACATGGCTAAAAGAGTCGGGGAATAGATGAAGTACAAATCAGTCAAGGGTCTACTCACAAAGAATGAGTCGCTCATTCCTGCGACTTTTATCGATAAGCTCGAAGATATTTTGCACGGTTTTCTTGGGATTATCTTGTTTATTATTTCGGTCTTAGCTGGTCTGTATACCTTGCAACGCCTCATTGAAACTCGCCCATTTTTTCCGCTAGGAATGATTCAAGGAATTAACGACATTCTTTTTGTTGTCATCATCCTAGAAATCATGCGAACAGTAATTGTGCGATTTACCGATGGTAGTTTCCAACTCGATAACTTTCTGACTATTGGAGTTATTGCAGCCGTACGGCATATTCTCACCGTTGGAGCGTCCCTGACCATGGAAAAAAAGAGAACAACAGAAGATTTTAATCGCGCTCTTATGGAAATGGGCGTCAATACTGGGATCGTACTCGCTCTCGTCTTTGCTCTATTTTTAGCCCGTGCAGCGAATAGGAAAAAAGCGGAAGCATAAGGGCGAAAACGATTTGATATCTGCGTCTATATATTCATCAATTGAATCCGGATCCGGAGTAGGGCACATACTTAGTGGGGCGGGTCGGGCTCGAACCGACGACGACCGGATTATGAGTCCGGGGCTCTAACCAACTGAGCTACCGCCCCTGAGAACCTCCGTGTGGAGGATCCTCGGAAGGAGAGTCTACGGGTTCTCCTAGGTGCGACCCACGCTGGAAGATAGGGTGAACCATGCTCAATCTCGCTCCGTATGCCGCCCCTGAGGCCAGCTCCTGGAATGCCCCTCATGGCCCCAACGGCGCCACTGACTTCCATCGTTCGCTTCCAGGCTACGGACAGAGCGCGCTCGTGGAAGTTCCGGCTTTGGCTGAGCAACTGGGCGTCGCTCATCTCTATGTGAAGGATGAGTCGAGCAGGTTGGGATTGCCGGCCTTCAAGATCTTGGGTGCTTCATGGGCAGTTGCCAGGTCCGTAGGTGAACGAGCTAGCCTCGATGCTTCTGCACTCACGCTTCCAAAGTTGATTGCTCACATCGATGAGAGTGGTGTGAAAGCTTTTGTGGCAGCTACGGATGGAAATCATGGTCGTGCGGTAGCGCGGATGGCGAAGTTATTGGGTCGCCCTGCGTTCATCTTTATCCCTGATGGAGTGACGCAAGCAGCGCAAGATGCGATTAAGAGTGAGGGCGCGACCGTTATTCATGTTCCTGGCTCTTATGACGGTGCTGTGGAGAGTGCAAATGCACAAGCTCTTTCGCAACCAGGGGCGCTCCTCATTCAAGATACTTCGTGGGAGGGTTATCAAGATATTCCTGCTTGGATTGTTGAGGGATATCAAACGCTCTGCGCAGAGATTGATGAACAACTCGGCAGTGCCCCCACCGTCGTGGTAGTTCCGGTTGGTGTGGGATCACTTGCTGAAGGAGTAACGCGTTATTACCGCGGACAATCTTCCTTTACTCCCGCTCTGCTCTGTGTGGAGCCGGAAGTCGCTGCCTGTTTGTTGGAATCTCTTCATGCTGGTGCGCTTACTTCTGTGGAGACGTATACCTCGATCATGGCGGGACTCAATTGCGGAACTCCCTCCGCCTCTGCGTGGCCGATCTTGCAACATGGAATCACTGGTGCGGTGGCAGTTTCTGAGGAAGACGCGGCCGATGCTGTGCACGAATTAAATGCTCTTGGTGTCGATAGTGGACCGTGTGGCGGAGCCACCTTGGCTGGCTTGCGCAACGCCCTTGCTGATCCAGGGTTACGTGCTGCGCTGGGAGTTGATGCATCATCAACAGTGATTTTGATCAATACCGAAGGATTTTCTGCCAACCCATTGCCTGAGGAGTCCGCATGATTGATCAAGAAGTTGTAGATCTCACCGCAGAGTTAGTGCGGATTGATTCCGTGAACAGCGACTTAGTTGCTGGGGCCCGGGGCGAGTCGGCAATTGCCGATTTCATTTTCCAGTGGTTTAGTGCGCGGGGTTTTGAAGTTCATCGACTCGAGAAGCATGCGGGTCGCCCTACGATCGTAGGTATTGCAAAGGGGAGTGGTGGTGGACGTTCTCTAATGTTGAATGGGCATACAGACACTGTCTCCCTTGGAAGTTACGAAGGTGATGGCACGGCTCCCGAGATTCGTGACGGAAAAATGTATGGCCGCGGAACCTTCGATATGAAGGGTGGCCTGGCCGCGATGATGATCGCCGCCGAGCGTGCCAAGAAGCAGGGCATTAAAGGCGATGTGATCGTGGCGTGTGTTTCAGATGAAGAGGCGGGAAGTATCGGCACCGAAGAGGTGTTGGAGAAATTCACCGCTGATGGTGGGCTGGTCGTAGAACCTTCATACCTGCAGGTCACCATGGCCCATCGCGGGTTTGCTTGGTTTGAAGTAACGATCCATGGGCTGGCGGCACACGGTAGCCGTCCCGATCTCGCAATCGATGCGATCGCTCATGCGGGACATTTCTTGGT
>JAPLBA010000070.1 GCA_026393015.1 Actinomycetota bacterium | reverse complement strand
TGCTTAAGTTGGCACCTAAATGGACTGCTGATGCAGCCGCTGTTGCCAAGTTAAAGGCCTTGAAGTCAACTTCAGGCAAGGTTGTTATTCCCACAGTGACAATGCACTCTTTGAATGATCCAGCGGTCTTTGCTGGAAACACTCAATGGCTCACCGATAAGTACCTTGCTACGAACTCGGCCACAGAGATGTACGCCTCGTTCATCACCACAGGCCCTGAGCACTACACCCAATTCACCGCGGTGGGGCTGCCAGATACGACGTATCCTGCGCCTACCTCAGCTAATCACTGCAACTTCTCATCTATGCAGATGTTGACCGTTGCCTGGATGGCGAATTACGGTGCGCAAAACGGCGTGCTTCCAGATGCTTTCATCACTCAATTCCTCCGCGAAACCATTCCTGGTTTCTCAACGGATGACATGCTGGAGACACCGCGTTTGAAGATCTACGAGTAGTAGATTCGAAAGTTGATCGGGGGGCTCGAAAGAGCCCCCCGATTCTTTTTGCCCCCAGCGAGTGCCTCAGGTCGAGCAAGTAGGCTCCTCTCATGCAGATCAGTGCGAAGATCACCACAGTCACCGAGATGGAAGCCCTGGGCGCTGAGATCGCCACGCTCCTCAGCATTGGCGACTTAGTGATTCTTCGCGGGGATTTAGCTGCTGGAAAGACTGCGTTAGTGCGTGGCCTCGGCGCTGGACTGGGGATTATTGAACAGATCTTTTCCCCCACCTTCGTGATTGCCCGCCGATACTTTGGCACTATCCCGCTCACCCATGTTGATCTCTATCGATTGCTCGATCACTCCAACGTGCGCGCAGAAGTAGGGGATCTTGATGTGGAAGCTGACCTCGCCAGAGGCGTCGTTGTGGTGGAGTGGGGAGACGAAACCTTTTTCGATGAAGTGCGCCTTGTCGTTAATATCGCCATCACTTCGCCGGAAGAGCGCGAAGTAACTTTGGAGTGGCGCAGCTAATGTCACTCACGCTCGCCATCGATACTGCCACACGACGTACGGGCATCGCCCTCGCCTCATCTCAAAATGTGATCGGTGAGCTATATGAAGAGGGCGCAACTGCACACGGAGAAGCACTCTCTCGATTAGCATCCCAACTTCTGCAAGGCGTGGATCGTGCGAACATCTCTTCAGTGGCTGTTGGAGTGGGCCCGGGTCCTTTTACTGGGTTACGAGTGGGTATTTCTTTTGCACAGAGCTTTGCATTCGCTCTCGGAGTGCCGTTGATATCGGTCTGCACGTTAGATGTCATCGCCGCAGAGGTTTCATGTAATCAAGAATTTGCAGTCGCTACCGACGCTAGACGCAAAGAGGTCTATTGGGTGCGGTACTCGGCGGCCGGGAAACGTTTAGGCGAGTTGCGTGTTCTCAAGCCGGGCGATCTCACCGATGAAGAGCGTTGGCTACCCACCGCGGGGGACGCGGTAGAAATTTATGGGGAACTCTTTCCATATCTCTTGGATCCACCCTTCCCCAGCATGGGTCTGTTGGCCGCGCGCGCTTCAGAGTTTGCGCTGGCTGACCATGCGCCCATGTACATGCGCCGACCGGATGCTACGCCGCCGGTGCTCGCATGATTTCCTACCGGGCCGCTACGCGCGAAGATCTGCCAACGCTCTTCTCAATCGAGGTAGAGCTTTACCCTATTGATGCCTGGAGCTTAGATATTTTCGACTCCGAATTCGATGGTATTCCTGATACTCGTTATTACGTAGTCGCCGAGAGTGACGAAATTATTGGATATGCCGGTCTCTTCTCGCCGCTCACGGGTGAAGTGGCCGATATTCAAACCATGACAGTGGTCAAGAGTGAGCAAGGCAAAGGAATTGGTAAGGAGTTACTGCGGCTACTGGTCGAAGAAGCGCTTCGCCGCGAAGCACCCGATGTACTCCTCGAAGTGCGCGAAGATAATGCTTCAGCTATTGGCCTCTATAAGGGTGCCGGCTTTGAAGAGATCTCACGTCGAAAGAATTACTACGCTCCTGGTATTCACGCACTCATCATGGCCGCGCCTTCACATCTGCTAAAGGAGTGGCTCACGCGATGAAAAGTCAACCTTTAGTTCTCGGAATCGAAACTTCCTGCGATGAAACAGCAGTAGGAATAGTGCGCGGCACTACTTTGCTAGCCGATGCGATCGCTTCCAGCGTCGATGAACATGCCCGATTCGGGGGAGTAGTGCCAGAAGTGGCCTCACGCGCACATCTGGAAGCGATGGTTCCTGGAATTGAACGAGTTTGCAAAGACGCGAAGGTCTCGCTCGCCGATCTCGATGCAATTGCGGTGACTGCCGGACCAGGATTAGTTGGTGCACTTTTGGTGGGCACGAGCGCGGCCGCAGGATTGGCTTTTGCACTTGATAAGCCGCTCTACGCAGTTAATCACTTAGCAGCGCACGTGAGCGTTGATGTCTTAGAGCACGGCGCACTTCCATCTCCTGCAATTGCGCTCCTAGTAAGTGGGGGACATACCTCGCTCTTGCGAGTTGACGATGTGAGCTCTCGCATCACTGCGCTTGGCGCCACCATGGATGATGCTGCCGGTGAGGCGTTCGATAAAGTGGCGCGCATTCTTGGGCTTGGTTTCCCAGGCGGGCCGGCAATCGATCGCGAAGCGCAGAGCGGAAATGTGAGTGCGATTGATTTCCCTCGAGGTTTCACACAATCCAGGGATCAAGAAGATCACGCTTTTGATTTCTCGTTTTCCGGATTAAAGAGCGCAGTAGCGCGGTACCTGCATGATCATCCGGATTTTCACGTGGCCGATGTGGCCGCTTCTTTCCAAGAGGCGGTCGTTGATGTCTTGCTGACGAAGGCGTTAACTGCTGCCAAGTCGGAGGGGATCGAGCACCTCATCATTGGGGGCGGGGTGGCGGCTAACTCTCGCCTACGTTTCCTGGCCGAGGAACGGGCCACCAAGGTGGGCGTCGCCGTCCGTATCCCGCGTCCTGCCCTCTGTACCGACAATGGCGCCATGGTGGCCGCCCTCGGTTCCCTTCTCGTCACCGCTGGAACCACGCCCTCCCAGCCGGGCTTTGAGGCGAGATCTGCCCTCCCAGTCGCCCAGGTCACCCTCGCCTGAGCGCTTGCCCCACCTCCCGCCTGATGGGCTGGCACTCGGTTTGACCAAGTGCTAACCCACTCGTAAAGTTGGGCTAGCACTCTCACCCCGAGTCTGCCAAAAGTAAGCGTCTACGACCCCCGCGACGGCGTCGGCGCTGTTGGCAGCAGACCAACGACGAAAGTAAAGGGGAAAGGTCAAAGTGACCGCTATTAAGCCGCTTGAAGACCGGATCGTGGTTAAAGCCAGCGCAGCTGAGCAGACCACGGCATCTGGCCTCGTGATCCCAGATACTGCAAAAGAGAAGCCTCAAGAGGGTTCTGTTATTGCAGTTGGCCCGGGTCGATTCGAAGATGGAAACCGTGTTCCGCTTGATGTAAAGGTTGGCGATGTCGTCATTTACAGCAAGTACGGCGGGACCGAAGTGAAGTACAACAACGAGGAGTACCTCATTCTCTCCGCCCGCGACATCCTCGCGGTCATCGAGAAGTAATTTGGCAGCTCGCGGCCTTCGCTAGCGCAGGCCGCGAGCACCTTCTCCTCCCATAATTTTATTGATTGCCGAAGTAGAGAATTTCGCAAGTTCACGAATAGCTACCTTGAAGAAGAGAGAACATGTCTAAGACACTCAGTTTTGATGAAAATGCCCGTCGTGCGATGGAGCGTGGAGTCGACGCTCTCGCCAACGCAGTAAAGGTGACGCTTGGACCTAAGGGTCGCAATGTTGTCATCGATAAGAAGTTTGGCGCACCTACCATTACTAACGATGGTGTCACCATCGCTCGCGAAATCGAGTTGGAGCACGCCGGTGAAAACCTTGGCGCACAACTCGTCAAGGAAGTTGCCACTAAGACCAACGACGTCGCCGGTGATGGCACCACGACAGCCACCGTGCTTGCCCAAGCCATGATCCACGAAGGCCTTCGCAACCTCGCTGCTGGCGCACAACCCATGGCGATCAAGAAGGGCATCGAAGCCGCTGTTGTCGCTCTCGTGGAGAAGCTCGCATCAACTGCTATTCCAGTAAAAGACAAGTCGCAGATCGCTAACGTTGCCACCATCTCGGCGCAAGATCCTGCTATCGGTGATCTTATTGCTGAGGCCATGGACAAAGTTGGCAAAGATGGCGTTATCACGGTCGAAGAATCAAACACCACTGGCTTGGAACTCGAATTTACTGAAGGTATGCAATTCGATAAGGGTTACATATCTCCCTACTTCGTGACTGACCAAGAGCGCATGGAAGCCATCCTCGAAGATGCTTACGTGCTCATCACTCAGTCGAAGATTTCTTCGCTCAGCGAACTTCTTCCCATCATGGAAAAGGTCGCCCAAGGCGGCAAGCCACTTGTCATCATTGCTGAAGATGTAGAAGGCGAAGCGCTTTCCACTCTCGTAGTGAACAAGATGCGCGGTCTCTTCACCGCTGTAGCTATCAAGGCTCCAGGATTTGGCGATCGCCGCAAGGCGATGCTCCAAGACATTGCAATTCTCACCGGTGGTCAAGTTATCTCAGCTGAAATTGGTCTCAAGCTTGATCAAATCGGTCTTGAGTACTTGGGTCGCGCTCGCCGCGTCCTCGTCACCAAAGAGAACACCACGATTATCGACGGCGCCGGCAATAAGGCAGATGTCGAAGGTCGCGTTTCAGAAATTCGTGGAGAAATCTCACGCACTGATGCCGATTGGGATAAAGAGAAGCTCCAATAGCGTCTTGCCAAACTCTCTGGTGGCGTCTGTGTCATCAAGGTGGGCGCACATACTGAGGTTGAGCTCAAAGAGAAGAAGCACCGTCTCGAAGATGCCATTTCAGCAACGCGTGCTGCGGTTGAAGAAGGCATTGTTTCTGGCGGTGGAAGTGCACTCGTGCATGCTGCCACTGTGCTCGCGGGCGATCTTGGACTCTCAGGTGATGAAGCAGTCGGCGTACGCCTCGTTCGCAAAGCCGTTGATGAGCCACTTCGTTGGATTGCCGAAAATGCCGGCCTCGAAGGCTATGTCGCTGTCGCCAAGGTACGCGAGCTTTCAGATAACTTCGGCTTGAACGCTGCTACTGGTGAATACGTTGACTTGGTCAAAGCTGGTGTTATTGACCCTGTGAAGGTGACGCGCTCTGCGCTTGCTAACGCCGCATCAATCTCGGCCATGCTGCTCACTACCGAAGCCACTGTTGTTGAGAAGGTCGAAGGCGATAACTCAGCGCCAGCCGGTGGCGGACATGGCCACTCACATGGACCTGGCGGACATAACCACTAACTTCTCGGACACCAATTTCGGGGGCTTCTAAGCTTCGGGACTTTCTAGAACATCCGTTCTAGGCTGAGTCCATGGATCCCGTAACGGAACGGTTAACACTCTCGATTGATTGCGGGGGCCTTGGTATCAAGGCCTCCGTTTTCGATTCCGCAGGCACCGCGCATGCTGCGACGATTCGTATTGATACGCCCTATCCCTTTCCACCTTCGCTCTTCATCGAAACTTTGTTGGGGCTAGCAGATTCTCTACCAAAAGCATCGCGCGCCACTATCGGGATGCCCGGGATGATCAGACATGGGGTCGTAGTGGCCACGCCTCAGTACATCACTGCGAACGGGCCGCGAACGCGTATTGATCCGGCACTTCGTGAGCAGTGGTCTGGTTTTGATGCTCGCGCCGCACTTACGTCTGCATTGGGAATTCCTACGCTGGTACTTAACGACGCAGAAGTTCATGGTGCTGGAGTTATTTCGGGCATTGGATTTGAAGTGGTGCTGACTCTTGGCACTGGCCTTGGGTGCGCAGTCTTTGATGGTGGCAAACTCTCGCCACACATCGAGTTTTCGCACGCACCTATTCGACGAGGTACCAATTACGACACCTGGATTGGCGAACATGAAAGGCGTCGACTGGGAAATGCGTTCTGGTCGCGGCGGGTCCGATTAATGATCGATGACTTACGTCCGGTATTTCTCTGGGACCGCCTCTACTTAGGCGGAGGCAACTCGCGACTCATCACGCCCGAGTTGGTGCGCAAAATGGGCAGCGATGTGGTCGTGGTGCCTAATGAAGCAGGGATGAGCGGTGGCGTTCGTGCGTGGAGCTTGCGAAACGATTAAACGTTCTGCGGGAAGCCCAAGTTGATGCCACCGTGGCTTGGATCGAGCCAGCGTGAGGTTACAACTTTTCCACGAGTGAAGAAGTGCACGCCTTCCATGCCGTGGGCATGTGTATCTCCGAAGAGGCTCGCCTTCCAGCCACCGAATGAGTAGTAAGCCATCGGCACTGGGATGGGAACGTTGATTCCCACCATGCCTACTTCTACTTCATTCTGATAACGACGAGCGGCGCCGCCATCGTTGGTGAAGATGGCCGTGCCATTGCCGTAGAGGTGGTCGTTGACCAGTTTGAGCGCTTCTGCATAAGTCTTTACGCGAATAACGCTAAGGACTGGTCCGAAGATTTCATCGGTGTAGATGCTCATCTTAGAAGTGACATTGTCAAAGAGTGTTGGTCCAAGCCAAAATCCGGCAGCATCTCCTTCAAATTTCGTGGTGCGACCATCTACTACGAGGGTGGCGCCTTCCTCTTCGCCCGCAGCAACGTAACTAGCTACTTTGTCGCGGTGGATTGAGGAAACCAATGGACCCATGTCGGCGCCCTTGGTGCCATCTCCGGTGGTGAGTTTGGCCATCCGCTCCTTTATCTTTGCGATCAAGGCGTCAGCAACTGGCTCTACTGCAACGAGTGCAGAAATAGCCATGCATCGTTCTCCTGCAGAGCCAAAGCCAGCGTTGATGGCGGCATCAGCTGCCAGATCAAGGTCAGCATCGGGGAGCACGACCATATGGTTCTTTGCGCCACCGAGTGCTTGTACGCGCTTTCCATGTGCCGTGCCGGTTTCGTATACGTACTTGGCGATGGGTGTTGAACCCACGAAAGAAATTGATTTCACATCCGGGTGAGTAAGGAGTGCATCAACTGCTTCCTTATCGCCATGTACAACGTTGAATACGCCATCTGGAAGTCCAGCTTCTTTCCAGAGCTTGGCGACGAAGTCGGTAGCTGATGGATCTTTCTCACTTGGTTTCACAATCACGACGTTTCCGCTTGCAATAGCAAGGGGAAAGAACCACATGGGAACCATCGCGGGGAAGTTAAATGGGCTGATGATGCCGACTACGCCTAGAGGTTGGCGGATCGAATACACATCAACGCCAGTAGAGACGCTCTCTGAGTATCCGCCTTTGAGAAGGTGTGGAATTCCGCAAGCAAATTCCACCACTTCAAGTCCACGAGTGACTTCGCCCAAAGCATCGGAGAGCACCTTGCCATGTTCGGCGGTGATGATGGCAGCGAGTTCTTCTTTCTTTGCATTGAGCAATTCGCGAAAGGCAAAGAGGACCTGAGCGCGACGGGCAAGTGATGCTTGGCGCCACTCTGCAAAAGCAGCCTTCGAGGAAGCGACGGCTTGATCCATGACCGCCGAGGTGGCGAAGTCAACGGTGCCGGTGACCTGGCCGGTGGCTGGGTTGTAGATATCGCCGTGGCGGGCGGCGGTGCCGCTCCACTCTTGGCCGTTAATCCAATGGGTGACGTGCTTGCTCATGGCTGCTCAATTCCCTGACGTGAGGTCTACGGAAGTCTTATGGGCTCAATTCTCCTGGCGGAATGAGAGCCTGGCAAATGAGGCTCCGACTGGAGCCGGGAGGGCGTTCCGAGGAGATTTGCCCAAGAGTTTGGGCGCTTTGCCCATTGGCAGACGCCCACTCGCCCCCTAGGTTCGCTTAAGTTCACCTCAGTTCAAGCAGAGAATTCGCGAGCAGAAGGAGCCCTCATGTACCGCCTCACCCCAGAAGGTCTCCAGCACATGGCTCTGGGCGCCACTCTTTTGGGCGCCGGCGGTGGCGGCGATCCCTACATTTCTCTGCTCATGGTTCAAGAGGCGATGGCTAAGTACGGGGAAGTAAATATCGTGAGTGCGAGCGAGCTGGATCCGGATGATCTAGTGCTCACGGTTGCAGTGATTGGTGCGCCCACCGTGATGACAGAGAAGGTCCCTTCTGGCACTGAGTTCGTTGATGCCGTGAAGTCACTTGCTAAGTATCTCGGTAAGAAACCTGCGGCAGTGATGGCTATAGAAGTCGGCGGTCTTAACACGCTCTTCCCACTTGCAGTGGCCGCCGAAATGGGAATCCCAGTAGTCGATGGAGATTCTATGCGCCGCGCGTTTCCGGGAATTGAGATGACCGTTTTTACGCTCGCTGGAATTTCTGCATCGCCCATGAGTTTGGCGGATGAAAAAGGCAACGTAGTGGTTTTTGAAACAACAACCAATCAGATCGCCGAGAAATTAGCGCGTGCATGCGTGATGCAACTTGGGATGGCTGATGGGCTTTCTTCTTACTCTATGTCAGCAAAGCAAGTAGCAGAACATGGCATTAACGGTTCCATGACGTACTGCGCAGAGCTAGGTCGCTACTTACAGCAGATTCAAAATGGTAAGGCTGGTGCTTACGCTGAGTTTCTTGAGTTCGCAAAAGCCAAAATCTTTTTCTCTGGGAAGATTATTGACTTAGATCGGCGCACCACTGGTGGCTTTGCGCGCGGCACGCTACTGATCGAAGACTTTAAGGATCCGGATCGCAGGATGCGTCTTGATTTCCAGAACGAGTTTCTTATTGCCTACGACGGCGACGAAGCCGTGGTGACGACGCCAGATCTCATTTGTGTACTTGACCACGAGAACGCACAACCCATCACGGTCGAAGGATTAAATTTTGGACAACGAGTTAATGTGGTCGGTTTGCCGTGTGCACCGGAGTGGCATCAGCCAGGGATGCTAGAACTAGTAGGGCCACGCGCTTTTGGGTATGACACCGATTACCGTTCCATCGAGGGACGCGATGCGTGAATTAAACCTTGCTGACCTAGATGACATGGCTTTAGGGGCCACTCTCTTGGGCGCGGGCGGTGGTGGGGATCCATATATTGGGCGACTCATGGCCGTTCAAGCAATGGAGACTTACGGGGCGGTTCAGATTGTGGAACCAAGCGAATTAGATCCCGATGGATTAGTGGTGACCGTTGCTGGAATTGGTGCGCCCACAGTGCTCATTGAAAAACCACCGGCAGGCCCCGAGTTTGTGGGCGCCGCACTAGCGCTCGCAAAATATCTTGGAAAAGAACCAGTTGCAATCATGCCGATCGAAGTGGGCGGTCTCAATACGCTCATTCCACTGGCCGCCGCAGCCGAGATGGGTCTGCCAGTTATCGATGCAGATTCGATGCGTCGGGCATTTCCACAAATCGAAATGACCACTTTCACTTTGGCTGGAATTACCGCATCCCCGATGTCGATGGTAGACATTAACGGGAACGTTGTGATCATCAGTACTACCACTAATCAAGTTGCCGAAAAACTTGCTCGTGCATTGATGATAGAAATGGGAATGGGGGCTGGAATGTCTCTATATTCCATGTCTGTTGCTGAAGTCGCGAAGTATGGCATTCAAGGCTCCATGAGTTACTGCGTTGATCTCGGACGCAAACTTTCGGCTGTGCAACGCGGGGAACGCGGCGCCTTCGATAAGTTCTTAGATTTTGCAGAAGGTAAGCGAGTCTTCTCTGGAAAGATCATTGATCTTGATCGTCGGACCACTGCAGGATTTGCGCGCGGCACTGTGGTGATTGAACATCTTGAAGATCCCACCAGAATTATGCGTATCGAAATTCAAAACGAATTTTTGATGGCCTTTGAAGATGGCAAGCCCATCATTACGACCCCCGACTTAATCTGCATCCTTGATCATGAGAATGCCGGGCCCATCACCACAGAGACCCTGGCCTTTGGCCAGCGCGTCGATGTGGTCGGTTTGCCGTGCGCCCCCGAGTGGCACCAACCAGGAATGCTCGAACTGGTAGGGCCACGCGTTTTTGGGTATGACGCCGAATACCGTTCTATTAAGGGGCGTAATGCGTGAATTAAACCTCGCTGACCTAGATGACATGGCTTTAGGGGCCACTCTCTTGGGCGCGGGCGGTGGTGGGGATCCATATATTGGTCGGCTGATGGTCCACCAAGCGATGGAGACTTACGGGGCGATTCAGATTGTGGAACCAAGCGAATTAGATCCCGATGGATTAGTGGTGACCGTTGCTGGAATTGGTGCGCCCACAGTGATCGCCGAAAAGCCACCGGCCGGTCCAGAGTTTGTGGGCGCCGCACGAGCGCTCGCAAAATATCTGGGAAAAGAACCAATCGCGATCATGCCGATCGAAGTGGGCGGTCTCAATACTCTCATTCCGATGGCAGCTGCTGCAGAGATGGGTTTGCCGGTTATCGATGCAGATTCCATGCGTCGCGCATTTCCACAAATTGAAATGACTACTTTTACTCTGGCCGGAATAACTGCAACGCCAATGTCGATGGCAGACATTAAGGGCAACGTTGTGATCTTTAGTACCACTTCTAATCAAGTGGCCGAAAAGCTTGCTCGTGCAACGGTGATGGAGCTGGGTATGTCAGCTGCTATGTCTGCATATTCCATGACTGTTGCCGAAGTTGCGAAGTATGGCATTCAAGGTTCCATGAGTTACTGCGTTGATCTCGGGCGCAAACTTTCGGCTGTGCAACGCGGGGAACGTGGCGCCTTCGATAAGTTCTTAGATTTTGCAGAAGGTAAGCGAGTCTTCTCCGGCAAGATCATCGATCTTGATCGTCGAACCACTGCAGGATTTGCCCGCGGAACAGTAGTCATCGAACATCTGAATGACCCCACCAGAATTATGCGTATCGAAATTCAAAACGAATTTTTGATCGCCTTTGAAGATGGCAAGCCCATCATCACGGCCCCCGACTTGATCTGCATCATTGATCATGAGAATGCCGGACCCATCACCACAGAGACCCTGGCCTTTGGTCAACGCGTCGATGTGGTCGGTTTGCCCTGTGCCCCCGAATGGCACCAACCAGGGATGCTCGAACTGGTCGGCCCCTCCGCCTTTGGGTATGACGTGCCCTACGTGCCGATCTCCAAGTTCCAGGGCTGATGGCCGCCATGAGCGCGACTCTCTGTGCCAAATGTCCTCAGCCATTCAAAATAGTGGGCGGGGCGCCCATTGGCATCGCTCCCTCAAGGCCCTACCGTCGGACTCTGGAGCCCCTAATAGGTGCTCGCCAGGTTCGAAATAGCCAGAATCGAAATAGCCAGGATCGAAGGAGCGGCAGATGCGCGAATTAACCCTTGAGGATCTCGATGACATGGTGCTGGGGGCGACCTTGCTCGGCGCCGGTGGCGGCGGAGATCCCTACATTGCTCGTTTGATGGTGCGCCAAGCTATGGAAGATTTCGGCTCTGTCATGATTGCCTCTCCAGATGAGTTGGATCCAGACGGATTAGTGCTCACGACTGCAGTTATTGGTGCCCCTACGGTAATTTCGGAGAAAGTGCCGGCTGGACCAGAGTTTGTCGGCTGCGTGACCTCACTTGCTGCGTTTTTAGGTAAGAAGCCGGTTGCCATCATGCCGATCGAAGTGGGTGGTATGAACACACTTATTCCGATTGCTGTCGCTGCAGAAATGGGCCTGCCAGTTATTGATGCAGACTCCATGCGTCGAGCTTTCCCACAAATTGAGATGACAGTCTTTACTCTTGCTGGAATTCCAGCGTCGCCCATGAGCGTCGCAGATGAAAAAGGAAATATTGTGGTCTTTCAAACGACCACGAACCAGGTTGCCGAAAAGCTAGCTCGCGCCTCGGTGATGCAACTGGGCATGGCTAACGGAATTTCTTGCTACCCGATGACGGTGGCACAAGTGCGAAAATTCGGCATTCAAGGCTCGATGTCCTACTGCGTTGACTTAGGAAGAAAGTTATCTGCCGTTCAACGGGGCGAAGTTGGCGCTTACGATGCCTTTCTAGAATTTTCCGGCGGGCACAAGTACTTCTCGGGCAAGGTAATCGATATCGATCGTCGCACCACAGAAGGATTCGCTAAAGGCACCTTGGTGATCGAGCATCTCACTGATCCGACTCGCACGATGCGCATTGAGATCCAGAACGAGCTCCTGATGGCTTTTGAAGATGGGAAACCAATAGTGACTACGCCAGATCTCATTTGCATTCTCGATCATGAGAATGCGCAACCCATTACTACTGAAACTCTCGCGTTTGGCCAACGGGTAGACGTTATTGGATTGCCGTGCGCACCTGAGTGGCATCAAGAGGGCATGCTCGAACTCGTAGGACCGAAAGCATTTGGATATGACGTCCCTTATACACCGATGGAAGGAGCCAGGAAATGAGTCGTCTACGAATAGGTATTGACGTAGGTGGAACAAACACCGACGCAGTTGTGGTCGATCAAGATGGCAACGTGCTCGCAAGCACGAAGGCCGTTACCACACCTGATCCATCCGATGGCATTGCGGCCGCTTTGAAGGCCGTGATCGAGGGCATCGACAAGAGCCACATTAAGCAGGCGATGCTCGGTACCACACATCCAGCTAACGCGATTATTCAACGCAAGGACCTCCAACAGGTGGGCGTATTGCGTCTGGCAGCACCGTCATCGCTTGCGATTCGTCCAGGTGCTGCTTGGCCCAAGGATCTGCACGCCACTGTTATCGGACCGTCTGCCATCATCAAAGGTGGATATGAGTATGACGGCAGCGAGATCTCGCCTCTCGATGAACAAGCAGTTCGTGATTTTGCGCAGAAGTGCAAGGGCGTAGTCAACGCGATCGCCGTAAGTTGCGCATTTGCTCCAGCAAATTATGAGCAAGAACTTCGAGCTGGGACGATTATCGCTGAAGAGCTCGGTGAAGATTACGCAGTCTCCCTCTCTCATCAAGTAGGTGCGATTGGCCTGCTTGAGCGTGAAAACGCGACCATCTTGAATGCCTCACTCTTCGGTGTGGCCAAGCGCGTGGTCGACGGTTTCCAGGGCGCCCTGCTGAGCCATGGTCTCAAAGTGGATTCTTACCTCACGCAGAACGATGGCACTTTGATGACAGCTGAAGAGGCTATTCGTCTGCCGATTCTTACTGTGGGTTCTGGTCCTACTAACTCAATGCGTGGCGCATGTGCACTTGCCAAACTCTCTGATGCATTGGTTATCGACGTAGGTGGTACTTCGGCTGACGTCGGAATCTTGATCGATGGCTTCCCCCGTGAATCATCTGCCGCGGTAGAAGTCGGCGGTGTGCGTACAAACTTCCGCATGCCTGATTTGATTTCAATTGGTCTTGGCGGCGGCACCATCGTTCGTGATGAAGATGGCGGAGTGCGTGTTGGTCCAGACTCTGTGGGGTATCGAGTAGTGACTGAAGCTCTCATTACAGGTGGATCTACCCTCACGCTCTCTGATATCTCTACCAAGGGTGATCGACTCACTGGTTTTGGTGACGCATCCAAGGTTGCTGGCGTAAAGGATGCCACTGTTGCTGGTGCCCTTGCTTGGGTTGATGAGCAAATACAAATTCTCTGTGATCGCATGAAGGCTAGCCGCACTTCTCTTCCACTCATTGCAGTGGGCGGAGGTTCGCACTTGGTACCTGATGACATCCCAGGCGTTGCCGGTGTTATTCGCCCCGCCCATCACTCAGTAGCAAATGCTTTTGGCGCTGCTATTGCGGAGGCTTCGGGAGCTGTTGATCGCGTATATCGCTATGAAGCTGAAGGCCGTGATGCTTGTCTTGATGACGCCAAGCGCTTGGCAACTGAGGCGGCCATTCGCGCCGGTGCTGATGCCGATCAGGTTCGAATCACTTCTGTAGTGGAAGTTCCGATGAGCTACTTACCTGGTCAAGGATGTCGCGTTCAAGTTAAAGCTGCCGGTCCGCTCGCTACCCATTAATACCCATTAATACCCATTAAAACCCGCGAACACCGGGAGAGTCAGGGGAGAAGATGTCGGAACATCTCGCAGCTGGAGAGATTTACCGACGCTACAACGAGGCGGAGAATCGAAAAGATTCTGAGGGCACCGGCCGCTACGTGGCTCATGATCTCTATGTTGAGATCAATGGTGTAGCGGAAGTAGCTTCTGCTGAGGCAGATGCGATTGCCATGAATGAGCTTTACTCCTGTTATCCCGATTACCGTCGCGAAATTCTGGAGATGATTGAAGCGGGTGACCGAGTTACTGTGATGTGGAGTATGCGGGGTACCCCCGCTCTTGCTGTATCAAGTGAACTTGGTGAACTAGATGTACGTGGCGTTTCGGTAGTGACTGCTAACGGGAAAGTGATGACGCGTGCATCGCTCTTTATGGAAAGTGGCGCATTGGATGCGGTACTCAAGAGGGCGCAGCAGGGATAACATCGAGGTATTCCGCTCGAAGGCTCAGCTAAGGAGGATGTGATGGCTCAGAAATTGATACCGATGGCCGATTGCCACAATGACCTTTTGCTCGGTGTGCTCCATCAACAGGAGCGCGGCATCGCTGATCCTTTTGGTGATTTCTGGTTGCCGCAGTTGAAAGCTGGCGGAGTCGCTCTGCAGGTGCTTCCCGTTTACGTGGAAGAACAATTCATTGGTGAGGGCGCATTGCGCCGAACACTTCTGCTTCTTGAATGTGCGTGGAAAATCGAGGAGAAATATAAGTCCGAGGTAGCGATTTGCCTTAATCGAGGTGATATCGCCAAGGCAATCTCTGAAAAGAAGATTGCGCTCATCCTTGCACTTGAAGGCTCAGAAGGAATGGGTAGCAGTCTCGAAGTTATCGACGTCTTCTATCGCATGGGCGTGCGCATGATGTCGCTCTCATGGAATCGGCGCACCATGATGGCCGACGGAGTGGGCGAACGCGATACCGGTGGCAAACTCACTGCTTTGGGCGTGCAAGCCGTTGCCGAGTTAGAACGACTTGGGATAGTGCTCGATATCAGCCACCTTTCAGAGAACGGCTTTTGGCACGTGAATGAAGTTGCGAAGAAGCCTTTCATCGCCAGTCACTCTTCATCTTTTGAACTTCGAGATCATCCGAGAAACCTCCGTGATGCACAAATGAAGGCGGTCGCCGCATCGGGCGGTTTTGTAGCACTCAACGGTTTCGGCGAATTTCTTTCGAAAGAGCCCACGGTAGAGAGTTATGTGGATCATGCCGAATATGCGGTCAACATGATCGGCTCTCAGAGCGTGGCGCTGGGTCTTGATTTCATGAAAGATCTCATGGGGCATTGTGATCCCATCTTGGGAGGCGCACTCACCCCACTTGATAGTTGGCCGTTTGTGCAGGGGCTGGATCGCCCAGCAGATCTGGCGAATTTGGGGCCTGTCTTGGTTGCAAGGCTCGGAGAAGTGGCTGCTCACGATGTTGCCTGGAAGACTATGGCAACAAAGTTAGACTCCTACCTTCCGGCTAAATAGCCTTGGTAGAAAGGGGGAGCGGTGGACTCCGTTGTAGACCCAGCCACTACCTCGCTTCGGCAATTGCTAGCTACCGATCTCTTTGTCGATGCCGTTCTAGTAAGTGGTGCTGAAGGCATCGATCGCGTCGTTGAAGACGTTAATGTTTTTAATTCATTCCATGTAGAAGATGAAATCGCCACTATGGAGAATCGCCTCCTCATTTTTGATGCAACTTCATTAAGCACCGATACCTATCAAGTAGATATCGCGCTCAGGGCTGCGGCAGATGGAAAGGCCAGCGGGATTGTGCTGGTTTCACCTGCTATGAGAATTGGGCTCCCAGCAACTCGGCTTTCAGATAAATTGCAGATTCCTTTGATCACTATTTCGCAGGTCGAATCATTGAGGCTGGCCGACGATATTCGGCGAATAGTTCGCTTACCATTCCTGGCTCGAAGTGATGCAATTCTCCAGGCGCTTACGCAACTCCGTAAAATTCCGCGCGGTGGCTCGATTGAGGATGCGCTTCGCGTATTGGCAAACGTCTTACAGGGATCGACTGCACTACTTGGCTCAGATGGCACCGTAGTTTCAAGCTCTGCTCCTAAAGATTTCAATGGCCCTCTTCCGCTGCCTATCTTGGAAGTTCCCACTTCTGAACGAGCGGGCGACTTCGTCTACTTTGCCCAACCGCTCTCACTTGCGCCACGCGAAAAGCCGACCCTCTGGTTAGCGCTTCGCCTTAAATCGCCATCGCCTAGTCGATCATCGTCGGCAAGTGAAGTACTTGCCGTTGCGTCGTGGTTTATTGCCACCATCTTGGTCGCTGATCGCCTTGAACGAGAACGCGATGCGCGCTTCAGGCTTGGAATTCTCAACGCAATTACGGCAACCAAGGATCGAGTAGAGCCAACCCTTACCGAGCAACTTGGAATTTTAGGTTGGCAAGTAGATGGTTGGTGTTCCGCATTTCATCTTCAAGTCTCTGGTGAGGTGGATCCGCAACGTATCCTTAATGGTTCCGATGAGTTAAGTCGTGCGCTCCAAGCGGTGGGAG
Organism: Actinomycetota bacterium; assembly: GCA_026393015.1. Classification (GTDB taxonomy): domain Bacteria; phylum Actinomycetota; class Actinomycetes; order Nanopelagicales; family Nanopelagicaceae. The sequence goes on along the minus strand of JAPLBA010000070.1, from coordinate 19,512 downwards.
TTAAGGGTCCCATCATCGAACGTCCGGATGGTTGGTCTGGTTGGTTTGTAGAAAAGGATGAACCTCAATCGAAGTCGTACGCAATCATTGTAGAAAATCTCAGTTCGGCATTGAGTAGGTTGATTCCTACTTCACCCGGCATCCGCCTGCATATGGGAGTGGGGCGCCCTTATCAAGGAGTGTTGGGTCTGCGCACAAGTTTGGCTGAAGCTAAAGAGGCGTGCACTATTGCGCAAGCGGGTGGACAGGCAACGGCGGTGCAACATATCGACGAGATGGGTGTGCGTCGCATTTTGCTGGGGTGGTATGCCTCAGATAATTTTGCCGAGTTTGCGCACACTCTCTTAGCCAATGCCCTTGAAGCCGATCATGACGGGGAATTAATTTTTACCCTAGAGAGCTACCTCGATAACCAATCATCGCCTACGGAAACCGCGGCTCGCCTCGGAATCCATCGCAATACCGTCCTGAATCGAATTGAGAAGATTCGTGCGCTCTTGACCGTAAACCTCGATGACCCCGATGAACGCCTGGCGGTCCAATTAGCCTGCCGGGTGGTCAAATTGAAGCGCTCCTAGGCGTTTAAAGGTCCGCTTCTCTCTGAAAATGTGCGCCTAGCCCATGAATAGCGTCAAATTTGGGCGAATTGCCCCTATCTATGCTCGCTTCGGGCTCATACAGTTATGTTGGAACATCCCTGGATTGCGCCCGCCTGGGCGCCCGTGAAGGAGGAAAAATGGCACGTTCAACCCGCCGTTTAATCGGCATGGTTGCAGTGAGCGGTGTTATCGCAGCACTTGCTCTCACCGGTTGCAGCAGCTCTAGCTCATCGAGCGAAGAAGCAGCTGCCCCAGCTGAGCCAGCGACCGAGATTGCGTATCTCTCGGCTAGCTCAGCAAATACGTGGTTGCAAGCATCTAAGAAAGAAATGGATGCCATTGCAGCAGAGAACAACATGGTGATCACTGAATTTGATGCTCAGTTTAAGCCAGGCGAGCAAGGAAAGCAAATTCAGGACATCATCGCTTCCGGTAAGTACAAGGCGATCATCATCGCCTCTGTCGACGGTGCGGGAGTCATTCCTGATCTTCAAGCAGCCATCGCAAAGGGACTCAAGGTCGGTATCCTCAACCAGATTGTGGGCACCGCACTTGATACTTCGGATCCACAATTCGAAGGTCCTTCGGTATCTGTTCTTGCTGCACCGCTTCGCTCAGGCGAGCGTCTTGGCAAGCTCACAGTCAAGGCTTGCGAAGGTCTTAATCCTTGCAACGTCGTTTACCTCTACGGAATCAAGGGCATTCCTTTGGACAATGCTCTGAAGCTTGGCTTTGACTCCGTAATTTCTGCAAACCCAGCAATCAAGGTTGTTGCTGAAGGCGAAGGCAAGTACCTCGGCCCAGACGTCGCGCAGAAGTCGCTTGCTGACATCATGCAAAAGACCAAGAAGTTCGATGTTGTTATCGGCTCTGATCAGTCAATGCAAGGTGCGATTCTCGCCCTCACCGACGCTGGCAAGACTGCCAAGCTCATCGGTCTCGGTGGATCACAAGCAGCAGTCGATGGCATCAAGGCTGGTACTTGGTTTGGTGGCGTCTTCGGCGCTCCTGCAACTGAAGGCAAGATCTTGATGCAAGCCATGGTTGAAGCTCTCAAGAGTGGCAAGGTGACTGGTGGAATTGATCCAGCAACCGTTGTCCCTGATGAGGCTTTGATGACCAAGGAGAACATCGATAAGTTCACTGCAGAGTGGGCTGGATAATTTCAACCGCAGAATAGAACCTGATGAAAAGAACGGAATGATGCCGAAGTGGATCTTGAGGTTCGAAGCGTAAGCAAGCGTTTTGGCGCGACTATCGCGCTAGATAACGTGAACCTCAAGATCGCTTCTGGCACCATTCACTCTCTCATCGGAGAGAACGGAGCTGGTAAGTCGACGCTTGGAAAGATTCTTTCTGGCGTTTACCAACTCGATTCCGGGGAAGTTGAGCTCGCGGGGCAAGCCGTCACAATCGGCTCGCCCCGCGAAGCTCTTTCTCGGGGGATCACCATCATCGCCCAGGAACTTTCACTCGTCCCTTCGCGCAACGCTGCCGACAATGTGTATCTAGGAATTGAAGATCATGCGGGCCCATGGGTGCGGCGTGGGGTTATCAAAGATCGCTTTGAAGAATTAACGAACACATCTGGAATCATCGTTCCTAATGACCGGCCCGTCTCGGCGCTCTCGATCGGCGATCAGCAAAAGGTAGAAATCCTCAGGGCACTTGCCCGAAATGCCGAAGTTATCGTGATGGATGAGCCCACTGCGCGGCTCTCGGTCGAAGAGACGGCGGTACTCAAAGACGTAATGCGCTCACTGCGCAATCAAGGGAAGACCATTATCTTCGTCTCACACTTCTTGGGTGATGTGCTCGATGTTTCTGATGCGATCACCATCATGCGAGACGGCAAGATTATTCGCACATCGAAGCCATCAGATGAAACACACGATTCGCTTGTTGAGGCTATGACTGGGCGTAAAGCCGGCGAGGCTTTTCCAGCTAAGACCCCACCGAACTCACCAGCACCCGTGTTGGAAGTTAACGGCCTCACTCGCGGTATGCAGTTCGCTGATATTTCTTTTACGGTAGGCGCCGGAGAGATCGTGGCACTCGCTGGGTTGGTCGGTTCCGGAAGGAGCGAAGTCGCACGGGCAATTTATGGGGCGGATCCCTTTGATTCCGGCGAAGTGAAATTGCAGGGAAGCGTCATCAAGATTTCTCACCCAGCCACGGCGATTGAAAACGGCATCGCCATGATTCCGGAATCTCGTAAGGATCAAGGCCTCATTCTCGACCGCTCCATTAGGGAGAACATTTCACTCCCTTACTTGAAAAAATTGAGCCAACTTCTGATGAAGAGGCGAGAAGAGAATTCCATGGTGGCTGAGAATTTTGCGGCTGCGGGCATTCGCGCTCTCAGTTCTGAAATGACCGTGCGTTCCCTCTCCGGTGGAAATCAGCAGAAGGCGCTCTTTGCGCGCTCACTTGCTGGCCATCCCACTCTCTTTATTGCAGACGAACCCACTCGAGGCGTCGATGTGGGATCTAAGCGAGCTATTTATGAATTACTTGCCGACCTTGCGCGGAAGGGCATGGCCGTGTTGGTGATTTCCTCCGAACTTGATGAAGTTGTGGGTCTAGCGCACCGAGTTATCGTGATGCAGACCGGAAGAATTGTGGCCGAATTAGTGGGGGATCAAATAAGTGAGAGTGCGGTTGTTTCAGCGGCGTTCTCAATGAAGCAGAGAGAAGGATTGGCGTCATGACAGTTGTAGATACCGCTTCGAGAAGCATCAACGTGAAATCTCTGCTCTCCAAATACGCGATAGTGTGGGTCACGTTGCTGGTCTTCATCTTCCTCTCTGCCAGCACAGATGCGTTCTTGTCGGCGGATAATCTTCGCAATATCTTGGATCAGCAATCAGTTGTCTTAATTGTTGCTGCGTTCACCACGATTGTTTTGATCTCAGGCGGCTTCGATGTGAGTCTGGGTGCCATCTATATCTTGGCCCCGCTCGTTGCACTGCGTGTGCAGAACAACATCAACTCAGCATGGCTGACACTTCTTGCGGGGATCCTGGTGGGTCTCATTGCCGGTCTCTTGAACGGCGTTATCGTTGCCTACGGCAGAATCAATTCATTCATTGCCACCCTTGCTACTTCATTCATATTCTTTGGCATCGCATACCTTGTCAGTGACGGAACTATTCTCCGTGTCACCGATATCACCATGCGAGAAGTGGTCACGACTCGAATTCTCGGGCTGACGAGCGCCACTTGGATCGCCTTCGTCGTGGTTGCTATTGCGTGGATCATGCTTGATCGCACTCGCTTTGGACGATACATCTTTAGCGTCGGTGGCAACTTTGAAGCCGCTCGATTGGCAGGTGTGCGCACCAATCGAGTAGTCGTGGCGGCCTTCGTACTTGCGGGCGCTGGTGCAGGACTTGCTGGCACCCTCAACTCAATTCGCAGCGTGACGGCGCAGGCCTCCGATGACTTCAGCATCATCTTCGCGGTGATTGCAGCCGTCGTAGTGGGTGGAACTTCGATCGCAGGTGGTTCTGGTGCCATTTGGCGAAGTGTGGTTGGTGTCTTCTTTATTGCGTTCATCGTGAATGGTTTCAACTTAAATGGTGTTGATCCGGTTTATCAGCGCATCATTCAAGGCGCAGTCATTTTGACGGCCGTGGGTGCTGATGCCTGGTCGAGACGAGATAAGAGTTAGAAATAATTAGAAGAGTTAAGAAGCCGAAGAGAGACGGCGACCGATAATCGATTCGCGCTCTTCTTCAGAAAGCCCGCCCCAGATTCCATAAGGCTCACGGACGGCCAGTGCGTGTGCGCGGCATTGGGCAAGGACTGGGCAGGTGTTACAGACAGCTTTAGCGGCCATCTCGCGGTTGCGCCGGCGTGGGCCGCGCTCGCCTTCAGGATGGAAGAACATTTCGGTAGGCAACTCGCGGCAGAGTCCTTGAAGTTGCCAATCCCAGCGGTCTGCCACTGGACCCGGGAGCCTCGATACCTCAGTCATGATGATCCTGTCTTTGAAGTTAACTGCACTGTACAACCGAGTCATAAGTTGTTCAAGCCATCTCCGGTTCAACACGCCCTCTTTCGACTCGCGTACCAGGTCAGCTCGCGAAAGAATGCCTCACATAGGACAATTCGATCGGAAATGGGGGGTCGGAAGTGAGCGAATTCACGGTCGCTGCGGTGGCCAGGCGGCTCGGTATCGCCCCCGCCACCTTGCGTACCTGGGATCGCCGATATGGCCTTGGACCCGGCGAACATGCAGCTGGCTCACATCGTCGTTACTCGGAAGTCGATTTTGGTCGCCTTCAAGTGATGCGCCGCCTTATCGCTGCCGGCATCGCTCCTGGAGATGCTGCCAGACGAGCACTTGCAGCGGACCCTGAAGTGAAGGAAAGTGCTGACTTCGCCGACGAGCCGGTCGATTCACTCGCAAGTCTGTTACTGGCGCTGCATGCGTTAGACGTGAATTTCATACGTACCACCCTGCGTGCGCAATTGAAGAGTTTCGGTGCGATAGCAACCTGGCATCACTCGATCGCACCGCTGCTGCGGGAGTTAGGTGAACAATGGGAAGAGCGTGATCACGCCATTGCAATGGAGCATTCGCTCTCTTCACTGCTCATGGAGGTACTGAGTGAATCTGCACAAGTAGAACGTCCCATCAATACTCGCCCAATTCTTCTCACTTCCGCTCCCGAAGACCAGCACATTCTTCCCCTCTATGCATTGGCTGCGGCACTAGCCGAAAAGTCCGTAGCTACACACTTGCTTGGTGCGAGAACTCCATCGAGAGCACTTGCTGCGGTCATGGCAAAGACCGGGCCATTAGCCGTCTTTATCTGGTCGCAACGTTTGGAGAGTTCGCAACTCGTAGATTTCTCCTGCTTCCCATCGATCCGCCCGGCTCCACGAATCGTTACTGGAGGTCCAGGTTTTGCGGATATTCCTCACCCTGCGGGAGCGGTACACGCCCGCTCCATTGATGAAGCGCTGAGCCTCATCGGGGGTCCCCTCGGTCTGTAGAGCAGGCTGCCAGGAGCGCTCAATTCCCCAGTAGGCTTGCCCTATCAAAGTGGTCCCATTGAGGTGGCCCCATTGAGGTGGGGAGGGCGAACGTGAACGAAGACGAGAAAGTGGTGGGCCTCGGCCTCACTTTTGATGACGTCTTGCTCCTGCCCGATGCCAGCGACGTGGTGCCCAGTGAAGTGGATACCACAACGCGCTTTACCAATTCGATCTCACTGAGGATTCCGCTTGTTTCATCGGCGATGGATACCGTCACGGAATCTCGCATGGCGATCGCGATGGCGCGCCAAGGCGGACTGGGAATTATTCATCGCAATCTCTCGATTGAAGATCAGTGCAGTCATGTTGATCTAGTCAAGCGGAGTGAAGCGGGCATGATCACGCAGCCGGTGACAATTTCCCCTGATGCCTCGCTCGCTGAGATGGATGCGCTCTGTGGACGTTTCCGTATCTCAGGATTACCTGTCGTACAGGGCGACGGTGAACTTATTGGCATCGTGACCAATCGCGATCTTCGATTCGAAACGGATTACTCAAAGCCGGTCAGTTCGGTAATGACTCGCATGCCGCTCGTGGTGGGCCATGTGGGCATCAGTTCAGATGATGCGATGGCTCTGCTTCGAGATCACAAAATCGAAAAGCTTCCACTCATCGACGAGCGCGGTCGCCTCAAAGGACTTATCACTGTGAAAGATTTCACGAAGGCAGACAAGTATCCGTTCTCCACGAAGGATGATGCGGGCCGTTTGCGCGTAGGCGCCGCAGTAGGTGTGGGCGAAGATGGTTTCAAACGTGCGATGGCACTCATTGAGGCTGGTGTAGATGTACTAGTAGTTGATACTGCGCATGGCCATCAGATGGCAGTGCTCGATGCCATCAAACGCATCAAGTCGCATTCAAGTATCGAAGTGGTGGGCGGCAACGTGGCTACTCGTCGCGGAGCAGAAGCGCTCATCGCCGCGGGTGTAGATGCCGTGAAGGTGGGCGTTGGCCCCGGTTCCATCTGTACTACTCGAGTAGTTGCTGGTGTGGGCGTTCCACAAGTCACTGCAATCATGGAAGCTGCGCGCGTTGCTCATGCTGCCGGCATTCCAATCATTGGTGACGGTGGATTGCAATACTCCGGAGATATCGCCAAGGCCATTGTTGCCGGCGCAGACACCGTCATGGTCGGATCGCTCCTCGCAGGTTGCGAGGAGTCTCCTGGTGAACTGATCTTTATTAACGGAAAACAATTTAAGAGCTACCGTGGCATGGGTTCACTCGGTGCCATGCAGACACGGGGGAGCGCAAAGTCCTACTCGAAGGACCGTTACTTCCAAGATGACGTACTGAGCGAAGACAAACTTGTTCCAGAAGGCGTAGAAGGGCAAGTTCCTTTCCGAGGTCCAGTTTCCGCGGTAGCTCATCAGCTCGTCGGCGGGCTCCGCTCTGCCATGGGATACGCCGGCGCGCAAACAATTACTTATCTCCAAGAGCACGGACGTCTTATTCAGATAACCGCAGCTGGTCTTAAAGAGAGTCATCCGCACGATATTCAATTAACCGTCGAAGCACCGAACTATCACTCGCGATAAAGGGAGTACACATGTCTGAACTCGAGATTGGCCGGAGCAAGCGCGCTCGCCAAACATTCTCTTTCGACGATATCGCCATCGTGCCAAGCCGACGCACACGCGATCCTGAAGAGGTTTCCATCAATTGGCAGATCGACGCGTACAAGTGCGAGCTTCCGCTCCTCGCGGCGCCTATGGATTCGGTCATGTCCATTGAGACCGCCATTGAAGTCGGCAAGCTGGGTGGCATCGGCGTGCTTAACCTCGAAGGTTTGTGGACACGCTACGAGAATCCAATGCCGCTCTACGAAGAGATCGCAAAGCTTGAAAAGGAAGACGCGACGCGGCGCATGCAAGAGATTTATCAGGCTCCGATCAAAGCTGAACTGATCACTGAGCGGCTTAAAGAGATTAGATCTGCGGGTGTCACGGTTGCGGGCGCCCTCTCTCCGGCTCACGTCGATGAATTTCATAAGGCTGTGGTAGCTGGAAATCCCGATCTCTTTGTGATCCGCGGTACTACGGTGAGCGCTGAGCATGTGGCCAAGGGAGGCGAGGCGCTTAACCTCAAGGAGTACATCTACCAACTTGAGGTTCCCGTAGTCGTCGGTGGCGTGGCATCGTATGCAGGTGCGCTTCACGTCATGCGCTCTGGTGCGGTCGGGGTACTTGTAGGTTTCGGTGGCGGCGCGGCACACACCACTCGTTCCGTTTTAGGCCTGGCAGTCCCGATGGCATCTGCCGTTTCAGACGTGGCAGCTGCACGACGCGAATACCTTGATGAGTCCGGTGGACGTTACGTACATGTGATTGCTGATGGTTCCGTCGGTCGCTCTGGCGATATCGCCAAGGCAATTGCGTGCGGCGCAGATGCCGTCATGATGGGCTCACCGCTTGCGCGCGCAGTAAACGCACCCGGCGCTGGTTGGCATTGGGGGAGTGAAGCACACCACCCAGAACTGCCGCGAGGCGAACGCGTCTACGTGGGAACGGTGGGCACGCTTCAAGAGATTCTCCTTGGACCCTCACATACTGCAGATGGTTCAATGAACCTCTTTGGCGCACTCCGCCGTGCGATGGCCACTACGGGTTACTCAGAGTTGAAAGAGTTCCAACGGGTTGAGGTTGTCATCCAATCTCGCTAAGGGTCCGTTCTGATACCCTCTTTAAGTATGCGAGCAGTTAAAATTGCGATGGTTCTTGTAGTTTCTCTTATCATTCCATTAATTGGTCCTACTGCATCGTATTCAGTGCCTAGTACTTGGCCGAAAGTGCCGTCGATTGGATTCTCAGCAAGTGATGACAGCCTAATTGAAACTCAGTCGTACGTGACAGGGCTTTCTTATCCGGAAGGTGCTACGAGCGGGCTCTATACGCGAACTGTTTCATGCGCATCTGTCGATGACAGTTTGTGCACCAACGCAGATTCCATCTTTGCTCAAATGATCTTGCCACCTTGCTCAGCTACGGTGACTGAAATGTGTGTTCAATCGCTGGAGGTTTCAGATGCAAAGGGTGTGTTGCAGAAAGCATCATTAGGTTATGAAATACCGGGACAAAAGTATCCCGCGAGCAAGATCCGTAATTCTCCAGTGGGTGGTTCTCCGAGTGTGTGGAACGCCAAGGACTCACTTAATTCATCGGGGGCAGATGAATATGCGGTGAGTGTAAGTACTACCTTTCAGAATTCTCAGAATAAAGGTTGTACACAATTCGTTACGTCGCCTTGCGGGTTTACGCGAGGGTTCAGAGCGAGGGTATATCCCATAGATCGAACATCGAACGTGGGAGGTGACCAAAAATGTCTCTGGGTAGAGGGCCAAAAGTGTGCCAAGAGTGTTGATTTTGCTCTTGGAGCACGCGCAGCCGTCACGCTCCGAATTGATAATTTACTCACTGGATTCCTCTTTGGTCGAATGAAGAATGTAACTTTAGATTTAACTTCGCTTTCATCATCGACTAACCTTCTTCGAGTTGAAGCAGACCCGATTGATGTACCTAAAATTTATGCATATGTTGCTAAAAGTGATTTAAGCAAATATCCCAAGATCGTAGATTATTGGAAAGATCGCAGGCGGCAGTTAGCCACAACCGATTTCACTAGTAACGACACTGTAGATACAGGGCCATCCCCCGAATGGGCTATGGGGGACTTTACGGCCTTCGAAGATCTCGTTAAATCTGGTCCACTGGTTACCTCGATCTGGCGATTCGGTACCCAAAGTGGAAATGGAAGTGGCAGTAAGTGTTTCGATGATAAAAGTAAACTCCAAGGTCTAGTTACTACCAATGCCCCTACATATCTTCCGAATCCCCCTGCCTTCGAAAATGGCGAGTTGGGATACAAAGTAGCGGGAGCACATTACTTAGAGGATGGCGTAACTTTGTTTAAGGGATCGTATGACTTAGTCCTACGCAGTGATTTTGCCCGTTGTTTGTACGGTTTTACAAATGCGCCGATACAGGCAAAAATTTCAGTTGTTTCCACAGATGGTTCAACGCAAGATATTGCCACCGAATCACTGCGAGAAGACGCGGCTCGTGAATGGCTCTATCTCAGCGCGAAGAATTTCACCTTCTCTTCGCCTACCATTCGAGTGAAGTTGAGCCAGGCGATAGCTGTGGAAGCAAAGCCGACGAGCGGGGCAGCCACTTCCCAAGGAACAACTCCATCGGCCGTTGCAAAAGAAGCAACTCCATCGACCGTTGCGAAAAAATCTACCGCGAAGCAAATCACTATTACTTGTGTGAAAGGTAAGACAATAAAGAAAGTCACGGGAACGAGCCCCTCATGCCCAGTCGGCTACAAAAAGAAGTGATTTGAGCGGGTCCTTCCAGCGGCTGGTTCGATGAATCTCTTTCGCAGGGTTATTCGAGATAACAGGAACGCTCTTCTCTTTGGCGGGCTGGTGGGTGTTGTCGGCACTCGTTTCATGGAAGACGGCAATCTTCTACTTACCTCAGTCTTAGTCATACTCGGCACAACAATCTCACTCTGCATGGGGCTACTACTGAAAAGACTCTTCCGTCGCTAAAGTCAGGGCAAGCCGATAGTGGACCTGGAGGCACTTTCAATGAGCGCAATCCCAACATTGATATGTCAATCAATAAAAAAATTCATCTACGGTGGATTTAAGTTAATTTACTCCTAACCCATAAAGCAGAGGCATGCCCACACCTAGGGTGAGGCCCTGTAGTCTGTCGCCTATGAAATCCGAGTGTGCTCGTGACTGACTCAAGATTGATTCTCACCGAACTTGAGCAGGCAATGCTTGCCGGAGACCTTGGACCAGCGATTGCAATGAGCATGCGATTAGTCGTGGGGGTAGCGAAGGCTAATCAAGCAACGCGTTTGATTGAAATTGAATCGGCACATGCAGATGGTTGTCTGTATCACGGTATTGCTGGTCTTGAATACACCGAAACTCTTGTCAAACTCGGTGGCAAAGTAAGGGTTCGGACAACGACAAATGTTAGTTCTCTAGATTTATTGCATCCAGATTTAGTTCGCGCAGATGGGGCATTCCTAGGCAACAGTCGAAGACTCATGGATGCACATCTTGCTCTCGGATGTGAAGCCACGTGGACCTGTGCTCCTTACCAGACTGGGCATCGGCCGGGTTTCGGTGCTCAAATTGCTTGGGCCGAATCCAATGCAATTGTCTTTGCAAATTCAGTTCTTGGTGCACGAACCGAACGATATGGAGATTTCCTAGATATTTCGGCAGCGCTAGTGGGTCGCGTTCCCTTTGCTGGGCTCCATACCGATCAAGGCAGGAAAGCATCTTTTGTTATGGATTTTTCTGCTATCTCGCGCAAGCTGTTGGATGAAGAGAGCGCCTGGCCAGCCATGGGTGCCTTGCTCGGTGATATTGCTGGCAACCGTGTGGTTGCAATGACGGGATTACACGGTGACCTAGCAGATGGGGGTCTTACTGAAGATCGCCTTAAGAGTCTTGGAGCAACTGCAGCTTCATCAGGTGGGGTTGGGTTATTTCACATTATTGGCGTGACCCCAGAGGCACCAAATTTAGAAGCTGTTGTACAAGCAAATTGTGAAACCATGAAAGTTACTACCGAACAATTACGAGCCTCGCGAGATCGCCTTACTACTGCAGTCGGGGATGGGCTTGATGCGGTAAGCCTAGGAACGCCACATTTTTCCTTGCCCGAATTTGAATCTCTCGCCAAGGAATTGAAAAGCGGTGAGAAGTTTGCAGACTCGATCGACTTTTATGTTTCAACTAGTCGGGGCGTACTAGGACGAGCCGAAGAAATGGGCTACGCGCAAATATTGCGCGATGCTGGAGGTCGCATCGTCACTGACACTTGCACATATGTGACACCGGTGCTGAATCCCAAAATCAAGACTGTCATGACAAATTCTGGAAAATGGGCCTGGTATGCCCCGGGAAATTTAGGAATCGCCACCATATTGGGATCGGTCAAAGAATGTGTTGCTTCGGCACGCGCAGGCAGGTTGGTGCGTAATGACGCTCTCTGGTTCTAAGAGGCTCAGCGGTCGGGCGTTGCATCCTGGGCAGGGCGCCGGGACTGTCTTAATACTTGACCAGCCAATCTCTTTCTGGGGCGGAGTAGATCATCATGGGGTGATAATCGATGTTCATCATCCGCAATGCGGTGTGAGCGTTGCCGATCGAGTTCTTGTGATGACATCTGGGCGCGGATCAAGTTCAGCTACGGCAGTCCTTGCGGAGTTGATTAGGGCTAAGAAAGCCCCGGTAGCGATGATTTTTACGGAATGCGACACTATTTTGGTAATTGGAGCTCTGGTATCTGCAGAGCTCTACCAGATCCGCATGCCAATGATAGAACTCACAGCCCAAGATTACGAAAAAATTCCCACAGCAGGGATTATTCAGGTGGAAGCTTCGACCGAAACCATGGTTGGCTTCATCACTTGGTAAGGTAATTATCTGAGAAGGTACGTTGAATTTTTTAGTGGAGTGGATGGGCAATCTTTAGCCATAGTTGCAGCGTGTTCTTCCCATTATACTATTGAAGTGAGAATCAAGGGGAGTCTTGCCAAGGGGTTTTATATTGCCTTGGCGCTTTCCCTAATTCCAGTCTCTGCAATTTCTGCACAAAGAGTCACTTCAGGATCTAAATGCACGGTCTATAAGCAAAAAGTTAGATTCCAGAATACAACTTACACCTGTATCAAATCAGGCAAGAAGTTGGTTTGGAATAAGGGCATGACGGTCGGCATGACGGTCTCTACGCCAACACCTACGCCAACACCTACGCCAACACCTACGCCAACACCTACGCCAACACCTACGCCAACACCTACGCCAACACCTACGCCAACACCTACGCCAACACCTACGCCAACACCTACGCCAACACCTACGCCAACACCTGAGACACAGCTTCCTGTTCAGGGAAGTGCCTGCTCAAAAATTGGCACCAAGGTGTCCGATAAAAACGGATTCATGAAATGCGTTTGGGGTGGTGGACCAACAAATGACTTTCTCAAGAACGTTATGTGGCGATATTACCCAAATTCTAAAGTGCCATCCTCAAACTCAAATAACTACACAACCGCTCCTTTGGAAAATGCATCCTGCGCAAATTCAGGTGACACCTTTGATGTTTCAGGAGGCATACTTGAATGTCGCTGGGTAAAAGGTGGAAAGCTTCAATGGATCAGGATAAACAACAGTAAGCCTACTTTCGTAAATGCCAAAAGCCCAGTCTCGATTGATGTCTGTAAATTGCAAAATAGTGCTTCAGTCGCAGATCGAACGGGACGAAATTCATCCGGTCAGGTTGGCTTTCCGTTGACAAATACCTATAGAAATCGAATGTTTTTGAAGGGGACAAACGAGGTCTTAATTGTTCCTATAGATTTCCCTGATTTTCCGGGTGGTAGCGAAGTGTTGGCTCAACTTGAGTACGACAAGAAATGGATGACTGATTGGTACGACTACTTTAGTAATGGACAGTCAAAATTCAATATTACAACTGTAAATAGCTGGCTACGAATGCCAAAAGAACGTTTGGCCTACCCGAGTGATGCCAAGACTGTTGATGCCTTTGCCGCAGATCATGGTCGTCGCATGGCGAACCAAGCCCAACCCTTTATCGATGAAATAACAAAAGTAATTGAGCTACGTAAATTTTCGACAGTTTACTTCTTCTATCCAGACGGCGAGATTACTTTTGTCGATTTCATAATCCGAAATCAATGGTTTAAAACTAAAGAGGGGGATGTTCAACTTAATTTATTTAGTTGGGGGAAAAATTTAGAAGGAATGGAAACCCTCAAATGGTCTTACTACATTCATGAAACTATGCATGATTTTGGAATTACAATGCATGCTCCAGGCAATGGTTGGCCGATGAGCATTGGAACCAACCAATCTGGAATCAGCCTGGCACTAAATCCATGGGAGCAGTTCCTGTTTGATTGGTTGCCAGCTGATCAGATCTATTGCGATGATATTTCAACTCTTAAAACGGCAACCATTTCATTATCTCCCGTAGAGCGAGAAGATCAGCAAACAAAGATGGCAGTCATAAGACTGTCACCAACCAAAGCAGTTGTTGTTGAATCACATGGAATCGGAAAGTGGAGTAACTTTAAATTTGGCGACCGAGAGTTCCCACCTGGCTTTTACTCAGTTATGGCCTACATTGTAGATTTAGATAAGAATGTGGCCCCGCCAATAAATTCTGATGGAACCTCAGTTGGTAATGACGAATGGGCCTGGGCTGTGTGGCAGAAAGTTCAAGGCGTGCAATCAAATCAATTTAATGTAAATGTAGGTGACCAAAAGAACTTAGCCGAATATGTAGCAGTCCTAGGTGACTCATTTGTTATTGAGGGCGTCCGCATCAAGTTCGTGGGCACAGGCGATTATGAAACCATCGAAATCTCTAAGGCTTAAAACGTCTAAGGAAAAAGTTGGTGACACGCTGACGCCCTTTTGGCCCAAAATCTGCGCTCGTCGATTCAGAGTTAACGTAAGGGTCTGATGGGCATGCGTCCAAGCGATAGTCTAGGGAGCGTGAGCATCAGAGAGACTGAGCGCGAATTGGTCCTTGTGGTCGATTTTGGCGCCCAATATGCCCAGTTGATTGCCCGCCGTGTGCGCGAGGCAGGGGTCTATAGCGAGATCGTCGGCCATCACCTCTCGGCTGAAGCTATTCTCGCGATGCGCCCCAGCGCCATCATTCTCTCCGGCGGCCCCTCTAGCGTGTACGCAGCGGGCGCCCCGAGTGTGGATCTGGAAGTGCTCCGTGCTGGGATCCCGGTCTTCGGTATCTGTTACGGATTCCAACTTCTTTCGCAAGCCCTAGGTGGCACGGTCACAGAGACGGGCCTCTCAGAATTTGGTCGCACTGAATTGCATCGCGAAGGATCATCCCAGTTACTCGCTGAGCTCCCTGAAAGTTTTAAAGTATGGATGAGTCATGGAGATAGTGTTTCGAAAGCTCCCGATGGTTTTGTGATCACCGCGAAGAGCGCTGGTGCTCCTATTGCGGCATTTGAAAACTTGAAAACCCGTTCGGCGGGCGTGCAATTCCATCCGGAAGTACTTCATAGCGAATTTGGCCAGGAGATTCTCAAGCGTTGGCTCATCGATGTAGTGGGACTCAAGCCGTCATGGACCATGGAGAGCGTGATCTCGACAGAGGTAGCAAAGATTCAATCCTTAGTTGGCAAGAATCGGGTGATCTGCGGACTCTCAGGTGGCGTAGATTCCGCGGTCGCTGCCGCTCTCGTACAAAAAGCTGTGGGTGCCCAACTCACCTGTGTCTTTGTCGATCATGGCCTGCTCCGTGAAGGCGAAGCCGAACAAGTGGAGTGCGATTTCGTAGCTGCCACCGGAGTTAATCTTCATGTGGTCGATGCGCGTGAAAAGTTCCTTGCCCAACTTGCCGGTGTTACCGATCCAGAAACGAAGCGCAAAATCATAGGTCGGGAATTTATTCGCGCCTTCGAGCAAGCAGCTCGTGATATCTCCAAAGACGAGCCGGTGGATTTCCTGGTGCAAGGCACGCTCTATCCCGACGTAGTGGAATCGGGTGGGGGAGCAGGCACTGCCAATATCAAGAGCCATCACAATGTGGGCGGCCTTCCCGAAGATCTTAAGTTTGCCCTGATTGAACCATTGCGCACGCTCTTCAAGGATGAAGTGCGCCGAGTAGGTGCCGATCTCGGACTTCCTGCTGCAATCGTGCAACGCCAGCCATTCCCCGGTCCTGGCCTAGGAATTCGCATCATCGGCGAAGTCACCGAAGCGCGCCTGGAGATATTGCGCGCCGCAGATGCCATTGCACGCGAAGAGCTGACCCTCGCAGGTCTTGACGACGAGATTTGGCAATGCCCAGTTGTGCTCCTTGCCGATGTGCGAAGTGTGGGCGTGCAAGGTGATGGGCGCACGTACGGGCATCCGATTGTGCTGCGTCCAGTCTCGAGTGAAGATGCGATGACTGCTGACTGGAGCCGTCTTCCCTATGACGTGCTCGAAAAGATTTCAACGCGCATCACCAACGAAGTGCGTGATGTAAACCGAGTAGTGCTCGACGTCACGAGCAAGCCACCCGGCACAATTGAGTGGGAGTAGCGATGTCCTTTTTGAGTATCGACGAAGTCGTCATTCACGTGGTCGATATCGAAGCATCGGCCAAGTTCTATATCGGTGCATTCGATCTACACATGCTCGCAGGCGAAAACGACTCAATCCTCCTTGGAGTGCTCAATTCTCCTTCTGGAAGGATTCGGCTTCGCGAAGTACGGGCTCGCGAAGGAGTCGCTCCGCATGTATGGGATCTCGGCCCTCGCTTACTTGGTATGTACTCGCGCGATCTTTCTTCGACTCTGAAGCGCATTGAGTCAGCTGGTGGCACACCTCGACCGCTCGTTTCCTACCCTTATGGTGGCGGCGAAATGCGCGAGGCTATTGCACTCGGCAGTGATCATGTGTGGTGGACACTTCCAGAAGTCGGTGCGGACGGGCCGCGCCAACCCTCTCCTGCCCTAGAAGAAAATCCCGCGCGTCAACACGGCGAACTCCATTCCGTAGTCGTCGTGGTTGAAGATGTTGATCAGGCCATCGCCTTTTTCCGTGATGCTGGGGGCATGACGCTCCTCTTTGATGGTGTGATGCAAGGTGAAGTTTTCGAAGAGATGATTGGTTTCCCAAGCGGGGCATCGCTACGCATTGCATTTCTCGCAGGGCCAGAGAAGGCACCTGCCCGCATTGAGTTCATGTCGTTTGAAGGTGTGGAGCGTTCAGAAGGTCGAAAAGATAATATTGGTATTCGACGCATCGTGATGAACACCGCTGATCTTGCAGAGACGCTTGCAAAATTTGTAGAACTTGAATGTCGCATGATTTCCGAGAATGTGATCGAGGGTCCTGCAGGTATGGAAGTGGAATTGCGAGAAGTTAAGCAGTAATTGCAATCTTGAAAGCTTCTGCCGTTCTACCTTCGGGCAGCCCGTTTGCCTCTGCGATTCTTTCGCCCCACATGCGCACCATCCCTGGCATATCTTCCATGTGTGCTGTTTGACTGTGATGAGCTTTGAGTGCTTCGATCTTTCGTTCAAAGAATTCGGTGGTGTCTACGAAGTGATTCGTGATGGGGGAGCCCATGACCCACGCTTCGCGGACCGTCCAGGGTTGGAGGCCCTCTTCTTCGAGTAACTCTGGAAAGGCGAATGGATTTCTCGCGTCCGGGTATATCGCCTGGATCGCAGCTTCTCCGGCGGCCATGTGGTCGGGGTGGCTGGCGCCGATGCGGTCCCAATTGCGTTCTGGAGATTGAATGACCATGCGGTCAGGGCGCGCAATGCGAATCGCGCGCACAATCGATTTACGTAACTCAATGGTGGGTTGCAGCCAGCCGTCGACGTAGTTGAGGAAAGTAATCTCTTCGACTCCGAGAACTTTGCCGGCGGCGCGTTGCTCTCTCTGGCGAATTATGGGGATTTCACTGCGAGGCACTTCGTCGTCATTTCCACCCTGATCACCGTTAGTGCAGATGCAGTAGGAGACGTGGATGCCAGCGTTGATCCAACCCGCCAGAGTGCCACCAGCGCCAAAATCCACATCGTCTGGATGCGCGGTTACTACCAGGACACGCTCGATACCCTCATTGCTGACTTCACTCACCCGCACATCCTAGGCGAGCGACTAGGCTCGCGCTCCGTGAGGGAAGATTTACTAGTCGGTTTGAACCCGGCGCAACGTGACGCGGTGACGCATGTCGGTTCGCCCCTGCTCATCGTCGCCGGCGCTGGTTCCGGGAAGACTCGGGTGCTGACCAGGCGGATCTCTTACTTACTCGCCACCGGCGCGGCTCAACCGCACGAGATTTTGGCTATCACGTTCACCAACAAAGCTGCGGGTGAGATGCGCGAACGCGTGGTGGAGCTGGTAAACGAGCTCTCGCCCACCCACTCCCTGCGCAATGCCCGCTCCATCTGGGTTTCTACCTTTCACTCTGCTTGTGTGCGCATCCTTCGCGGAGACGCGGCGGCCGCCGGCTTTTCCTCTTCATTTTCTATTTACGATCAATCAGATAGCCAAAAGTTGATGTCGCTGGTCTGCAAAGACCTCGACTTGGACCCGAAGCGCTATCCGCCCCGCCAGTTTTCAAATTTGGTGAGCGCTGCAAAGAACGAATTGATTGATCCGGAAGAGTATGCGCGCCGAGCCACTAATCACATTGAGAGCATGTGCGCCGACGCGTACAAGCGCTACCAAGCCCGTCTTGAAGGCGCCAATGCTATGGATTTCGACGATCTCATTTCAAATACGGTGCGCTTACTACAAACTAATCCATTAGTACGCGACCGTTATCGCCACCGCTTCAAGCATGTTTTGGTGGACGAGTACCAAGACACTAACCACGCCCAATATGAATTAGTTCGCCAACTCGTGGGAAGTGATACCGACGCAATTGCGCCCGCTGAGCTTTGTGTGGTGGGTGATGCTGATCAATCGATCTATGCATTTCGTGGTGCCACTATTCGCAACATCTTGCAATTTGAGGAAGATTACCCGCGGGCGCGCACGGTGCTCCTCGAACAGAACTACCGATCAACACAGAACATTCTCTCTGCCGCGAACTCAGTGATCTCTAAGAACAGCGAGCGCAAACCAAAGAACCTGTGGTCAGAAAGTGGCGCAGGTTCAGCAATCGTGGGCTTCGTCGGCGAAAACGAGCACGATGAGGCATCGTTTGTGGCCAAAGAGATCTCTGAAATGTGTCGTGGCTCTGTGAAACCAAGCGATATTGCGCTCTTTTATCGCACTAATGCGCAATCCCGCGTCTTTGAAGAAATCTTCATGCGGAGCGGAATCGCTTACAAAGTCGTGGGTGGAGTGCGCTTTTATGAGCGCAAAGAAGTAAAAGATATTCTCGCTTATCTGCGGGTAGTGAATAACCCCAATGATGAAGTTTCGCTGCGCCGCATTATTAATACGCCAAAACGTGGTCTGGGTGATCGAGCATTAGCATCCATCGACGCGTTGGCACAGATGGAGCAGACTTCTTTCTGGCGAGCACTCTGCCGAGCAAGTAGCGCGCCAGGTCTTCCAGCGCGCGCCGTCGCCACCATCGACTCTTTCACTTCAATGATTCACGCGCTGCGCACGTTGGTAGAGAGTGGACTCACCGCAGGAGTAGTCGCGCAAGCAGTCCTTGAGCAGTCGGGCCTTATTCAAGAATTGGCGGCAAGTAGTGATCCGCAAGATGAGATGCGTATCGAGAATTTAGAAGAGCTCGTCGCCGTGGCTCACGAGTTCGATGCCAACTTTGAATCTGATGCCGATCCCGATGTGGACCGGCCGACGCTCCTAGCCTTTTTGGAGCAAGTCTCACTCGTAGCTGATGCCGATGAGATTCCAGATAACGAAGATGGCGTCATTACTTTGATGACACTCCACACGGCTAAAGGTTTGGAGTTTCCGGTGGTATTCCTCACGGGTATGGAGGAGGGGATCTTCCCGCACTCGCGTTCTTTGATGGAGCCCGGTGAAATCGAAGAGGAACGACGTTTGGCCTATGTGGGCCTTACGCGCGCTCGCGAACATCTCTATCTTTCGCGCGCATCGGCTCGCTCTACTTGGGGGTCACCCAATTTCAATCCACCTTCTCGCTTCCTTGAAGAAATTCCTGAGGAACTCATCGAGTGGCGACAGATTGCCTCAGCATTTAGTTCATCGCGTTCATCGCCTTCATCGCCCAATCGGTTGGCCGGACGTGATCTGCCGCCGCCGTTACCGACGGGGAAGCGCACAGCCACCGTGGTAGATCTTGCTGCTGGCGATCGGGTCAACCACGACACCTTTGGCCTCGGCCGGGTGGTC
>JAPLBA010000028.1 GCA_026393015.1 Actinomycetota bacterium | reverse complement strand
TCGGCGTATTGGAAGCAAACCGGGTGAATGGTTGGATCAACCATCTCGGAGCGGTCGACTTCAGCAAAATGAAAGACGCAGCGCGCTATTTCAAGATTCTCGCTGCCGCCAAAGTTCCCATCCGCATCGGCTACGCAATTATCGAAGCTCGTGGAGATGGCCGTGTAGAAGAAGTTGTCATCGCAAAAGTCGATCGTAACTTTGCTGTGAAACCTGGAAGTGTAGAAGTACATAAATGCGATGCCATCGCTACTGGATGGGGGTTCACTCCAGATCTCACTCTTGCGCATTCACTTGGAGTTACCACCGATATTGATGCAATCGATAGATCTGTCGTAGTGCAGGTTGATGCATTTCAGGAGACATCACAACATGGCGTTTTTGCCGCGGGTGAATCCACTGGCGTGGGCGGCGTTGATCTTGCACTCATTGAGGGCCGTGTTGCGGGGATAGCTATTGCAGTGGAAGTGTGGGGTTAGCCCAAGAGCGTTCTAGGATCCGCAAGTTTGCGCAGGCGTTACTCAGCGTCTACAAGATTCGTGAGGGTTGGCGTTCTTGGCTTCACCCCGAAACAATTATCTGCAGGTGCGAAGAAGTTACGTTCGCGCAAGTACGAAATGTGGTGCACGATTTGGGTGCGAGTGATGTGCGTACCGCTAAGTTGCTCTCGCGGTGTGGCATGGGAATGTGCCAAGGAAGAGTCTGCGGCCAAATAGTTGCCGATGTAGTGGGAGCTGAAATAGGAAGATCCGCTACTGATGATGAGTTGCGTGGCATTCACAATCGCCCCATTGCTCACCCCATCTCACTTGCGACACTCGCCGAGCAAGGCCAATAACGATCTCGTAAATACTAGGGAAACCCGCTATTTGGCTGAAAAATCTCGATCTGCTCAAGCTTTCCCATAGAGACATGTGCAACATCGTCCTACGGTCTGTACGGTGTCGACAGGAGTGACGAAGCGAATTTCTGGCGCAGCTACAGCGGGAATCGCACTTATCTGGCGATAAGGCAGAGAGATTAAATCAACGGTTTTCCAGTAAGCGAGCCATCCATTTTTCGATCTCGTCAGGATGGCGAGGTAAATCCTTCGTAAGTAGCTCGTAACCATCTTCAGTAACCACGATGTCGTCTTCAATACGGATACCAATGCCGCGAAGCTCTTCAGGTAGCAAGAGATCATCGGGCTGCAAGTAGAGACCAGGCTCAACGGTAAGTACATGACCCACCTCAAGTACGCCATCGAGATATTGATCAGCGCGCGCTTTTGCGCAGTCGTGCACATCAATGCCGAGCATGTGGCCTGTAGAGCAGAGCGTCCAGCGGCGGTGGAGGCCCACCTCAGGATCGAGTGACTCTTCAGCTGGGATCGGAAGAATTCCCCATTCTTCGAGGCCCTTGGCGATGACTCGTTGTGAGGCGCGGTGGAAGTCGCGAAACTTCGCACCTGGCTTGATGGTGGCAAGTGCCGCTTCTTGAGCGTCGTAGACCAATTGGTAGATTTTGCGCTGCGCATCAGTGAACTTGCCATTTACCGGAAGTGTGCGGGTGACATCTGATGTGTAAAGCGACTCCACTTCAACACCTGCGTCGAGTAGAAGTAGATCTCCATCGTTAACTTCGCCATCGTTGCGCATCCAGTGCAAGATGCAAGCATGTGCACCGGACGCCGCAATAGTGTCGTAACCAACGTCATTTCCATCTGTACGTGCACGAGTGTAGAAAGCGCCTTCAATGATGCGCTCACCACGTTCACTCTTCATGGCATCAGGAAGAGCGCGCACTACATCTTCAAATCCGCGAACAGTTGCTTCGACCGCCTTGCGCATCTCTTCTAATTCGAAATCATCTTTGATAAGTCGTAACTCAGCGAGCATCTGGAGAAGTTCGCCTTCGCGCTCATGTGCGCCGATCAGCCCATCAACTTTTACATCTTCTCCGCGCACCAAAATAGTGTCGCTCTTACCCGCAATGTCCGTAGCCAAGTCGTTGATGTGTCGCACTTTGATTCCGTAAGCTACTTCTGCTTCTTTAGCGGTGGGGTTACGACCGACCCAAAGTTCACCATGTCGACGATCGCGGAAGAATTCCACGCTCTCTCGTGAACTGCGTGGATGTAAGTAGAGGTAGACATCGTGACCGTTTCCACGTGGCTCAAAGACGAGCACAGTGTCGGGAACAGCTTCGCTCCCAGGAATGCCAGTGAGCCAGGCAAAAGCCGAGTGTGGGCGAAAGCGATAATCTGTGTCGTTAGCGCGCACCTTGAAAGTGCCAGCAGGAATGATTAGGCGGTGCCCAGCAAAGAGGGCGGAGAGCTTCTCGCGCCTTGGAGCCGTGAAGGGCACGCAAGGAAGCGGGCGTACATCGGTGCGCTCAGTGTCTGCCCAACCGGTCATCATGAAGTCGGCTAATTTCGCGCTCACCGGCAGGTCGTGTGACCCGATATTGAGCTTCGGAGGTTGGTTCATTGCGGTCCTTAGGAGATGGCGAGAAAAGATAAAAGTAGCCTACCTTGACGGGGACCCCTAGTAATATATTACTCTAGGGACATGACTCAATCGAAGCCCTGGCATGGAATCCTCACCGCGACCGCAACCCCCTACCGCGCTGATCTCTCGGTAGATCTAGATAAGTACGCCGAGCACGTGGCTTGGCTCGCAGCCAACAACACTCATGGCGTAGTCCCTAACGGATCACTCGGTGAGTACCAAGTACTTACCGAGACCGAACGCGCGGCGATGGTAACGACAGCTGTGGCTGCTGCACCTGCCGGTTTCTCTGTAGTGCCCGGTGTCGGTGCTTATGGCGCCGGTGAATCGCGCAAGTGGGCTGAGCAAGCAGCAAAGGCCGGCGCACATGCCGTCATGCTCCTTCCACCCAATGCGTATAAAGCAAATGATGATGAAGTTATCGCGCATTACAAAGAAGTTGGTCGCGTGGGTATTCCAATCGTGGCTTACAACAATCCTTTTGATACCAAAGTAGATCTGACTCCCACACTTGTCGCACGCATTGCTGATGAAGTTCCCAATGTTGTTGCTATTAAAGAATTCTCTGGCGATGTACGTCGTATCTGGCAATTACATTCGTTGGCACCTCGCATCGAAGTACTTGTCGGCGCCGACGATGTGCTCTTAGAGTTGGGAACTGCTGGCATTGTGGGTTGGATTGCTGGTTTTCCGAACGCGATGCCACGCGAATCTGCCGAACTCTACCAATTAGTCATTGATGGAAATTTTGCGGAAGCCAGCAAGATGTATGCCGAAGTACACGATTTATTCCACTGGGATTCCAAAAAGGAATTCATTCAAGCTATCAAACTCGCGATGGATGTTCTTGGTCGTTATGGCGGACCCACGCGTTTGCCACGTCTCCCACTTCCAGCAGTAGATGATGCAAAGTGCCGTAAAGACATTGAGCGCGCAGCTGCCTTCTTCAAGAATCGTAAGTAAATATGCGTCCGGTCAATCGAGTCATTCACACCGTTGAATCACATACGGAAGGAATGCCGACCCGCGTCGTAGTGGGCGGCGTCGCACCCATACCGGGTAACTCGATGTTTGAACGACGTGCCTACTTCCTGGAACACATGGATGATCTCCGCACGCTCTTGATGTATGAGCCCCGTGGGCATTCGGCAATGAGTGGGGCGATCCTGCAGCCATCGACGCGTCCTGACGCCGACTGGGGCGTGCTCTATATCGAGGTGAGCGGCTGCCTTCCGATGTGTGGCCACGGCACTATTGGCGTTGCCACCGTGCTGGTAGAGACCGGAATGGTGGAGGTAGTTGAGCCCATAACTACCGTGCGCCTCGATACTCCTGCGGGTCTTGTGGTCGTCGATGTACAGGTGGCACACGGTAAAGCCGAAAACGTCACCATTACGAATGTCGACTCATTCACGTTAGGGCTAGATCAGAAGGTAAACGTTCCTGGATTTGGCGAAGTTACTTACGACATGGCCTACGGCGGAAACTTCTACGCCATCATTGACGCGGATCAAGTGGGTATTGAATTCAAGCGTGAGAATGGCCAACGCTTTCTTGATGCCGGTTTAGCAATATCTGATGCGATCAATGCACAGAACCCACCGGTACATCCAGAGAATCCTGAGATCAAACTTTGTCATCACGTAGATTTCATTTCACCAGGAAGTAACGCGCTCCATTGGAAGAATGCCATGGCTATTCATCCAGGTTGGTTTGATCGTTCACCTTGTGGCACCGGAACGAGTGCGCGTATGGCACAGATGGTGACACGTGGATTAATGAAAGATTCAGATACTTTGATCAACGAATCGTGGATTGGTTCACAATTCCAAGGTCGTATTGCTGGCCGTACCAAAGTTGGCACCTTCGATGCAATTATTCCCACTTTCACCGGACGTGCATGGGTGATGGGTACTGCTCAATGGCGTCTTGATCCTCAAGATCCCTTCCCCGCCGGTTTCCTCGTTTAGGAGCGCACGTGATTACTAGTACCAGTCCACAAAATCCCAGTGATGTTGTTGCATCAGTTCCGGAAGTAACGCCGGAAGAGATGGTGAACATTATTGCGCGCTCGCGAGCTGCCCAGAAGGAGTGGGGCGCTAATGCGATGGCACGTTCAAACGCACTTCGTGAGAGCGCCAACGCATTGCGCGCTCACTCGCAAGAATTAACTGACTTGATCGTGCGCGAAGTAGGTAAACCGATTGTCGAAGCCCGCGGCGAAGTAGGACGCGCGATTGCCATCTTGGATTACTACGCGCAAGCCGCGATCGATCCCAACGGCGAAACAATTCCACCAACCACTCCGGGTTTCTTAATTACGCAACGAGTCCCCCATGGAGTCGCTGGTCTCATCACTCCATGGAACTTCCCTATCGCTATTCCGCTCTGGAAGGCAGCTCCTGCGCTCGCCGCTGGTAACTCGGTAGTTCTTAAGCCAAGCACCGAGGCATTGGGTGTCGCACTCCGGGTCGCTGAACTCTTCGAGAAGACCTTGCCCAAGGATCTCTTCCTTATTACCCCCGGCCACCGTGGCACTGCGAATGCGCTCATCACCCAAGCAGATATCATCTCCTTTACTGGTTCTGTCTCTGTCGGTCAGAGCGTTGTTGCCACCGCTGCTGGCGCTGGGAAGCCCGTACAAGCTGAGATGGGCGGACAGAACCCCGCCATCGTCTTGCCGGATGCAGATCTTGCACTGACCGCCACCCATCTTTCCCAGGCGTCGATGGGATTTGCCGGACAGAAGTGCACCGCAACTTCTCGTTTCATTGTGGTCGGAGATGAAAAGCGTTTTGTCGAAGTCAGTGATGCCATAGTCGCTGCAGTCGAAGCAATGGCACCTGCAGACCCTGCGCAAGAAGGTGTACTCGTAGGACCACTCATCAACGAAGTGGCGCGCACTGAATTCACTGATGCCGCAGCTGCTGCAGCGGCACGTGGTGGACGCATTCTTACTGGTGGCGGCAACATTGGAGATAACGGTTGGTTTGCAAAGCCTGCAATTGTCACCGGTCTCAAACTAGATGATGAATTGATGCAAGAAGAAGTCTTTGCACCGTTTGCATCGATCACTCGTGTACAGAGCGTGGATGATGCGATCACTATGGCAAACGGTGTGCGATACGGACTCACCGCAAGTATCCATGGCCGCGATATTGAAGCGATCATTCGCGCGGCAACATCACTACGCACCGGAATGGTGAAAGTGAACTCTCCCACCGCGGGCGTTGATTTCCATGCACCCTTTGGTGGTACTAAAGATTCTT
Organism: Actinomycetota bacterium; assembly: GCA_026393015.1. Lineage (GTDB taxonomy): Bacteria > Actinomycetota > Actinomycetes > Nanopelagicales > Nanopelagicaceae. Next base: position 4,558 of record JAPLBA010000028.1, on the reverse strand, counting down.
CATATGGACAGCGCGAACAAGGTAAAGATGCCATGCGCTTCTACTCAGTAACTCGAACCATCACTCTAGGATCAGGAACGAAGGCGATTGATTAATGGATGCAATTAGTAATGTCCCCGTACCGGTAAACGAACCCATTCACCTCTTTGAGCCAGGAAGTAAGTGGCGCGAGTCGTTAGAGACGGCGCTCGCTGAGATGACTGCAGTGACGCATTCCATGCCACTTGTTATTAACAATGTAGCGAGGCCAGGTAAAGGTGCTGAGTTCGAGGTGCGCTCGCCACAAAATCGCCATCACCTCATCGGGAAAGTAAAGGGTGCAAACGGCGCCGATACTAAGGAAGCTATCGAAGCGGCGATGAAGGCCGCCCCAGCTTGGCGTGAATTAGATTTCGATGATCGCGCCGCCATCTTCCTCAAGGCAGCCGATCTTCTTGCTGGGCCTTGGCGCGATCGCATCCTGGCCGCGACCATGCTCGGCCAATCTAAGACCTGTTTCCAAGCTGAGATTGATGCTGCATGCGAGCTCATTGATTTTTGGCGCTTCAACGTGCACTTCGCTCGCCAGATCTTGGCCGATCAACCGATTTCTAGCCCAGGTGTGTGGAATCGCAGCGATTACCGCCCACTCGAAGGTTTCGTTTACGCAATCACGCCGTTTAACTTCACTGCGATTGCTGGAAACCTACCCACCGCACCTGCACTCATGGGTAACGTGGTTATTTGGAAGCCAGCGCACACGCAAATGCTCGCAGCCTCACTCACGATGGAGCTCTTGATCGAAGCCGGTCTACCGGTGGGCGTTATCAACTTGGTGCCAGGAGATGCTGGTGAGATTTCCGATGCAGCACTTGCCCATCCAGATCTTGCAGGTATTCACTTCACCGGATCCACGGGCGTCTTCCAACATCTATGGAAGACCGTGGGTGCGAACATCGCTAATTACAAGACCTATCCACGCCTCGTCGGTGAGACTGGTGGAAAAGACTTCGTCTTTGCTCATCCAAGTGCTGATGTAGATGTGCTGCGTACTGCGCTCATTCGTGGCTCTTTTGAATACCAAGGACAGAAGTGTTCTGCGGCTTCACGCGCATATGTACCCGCATCACTCTGGCCTAAGTTGAAAGATTCACTCGTAGGCGCCGTCAATCATCTTTCAATGGGTGATCCCGCTAATTTCGATAACTTCATGGGCGCAGTCATTGATCATCGCGCCTTTGCACGCCTCAAGGGTGTGCTCGAGCGAGTAGCTAGCGATCCCAAGGTCGAAGTGCTCGCCGGCGGTACATGTGATGACAGCATCGGCTACTTCGTTGAACCCACACTGGTGACGTGCACCGATCCAGCTCATGAAGTATTTACCGACGAGTACTTCGGTCCGTTCCTGGCGATCTACGTGTACCCCGATGCAGATTACGACAAGGTTCTCGAACAGATGGAGTCGATTGCTCCGTACGCCCTCACGGGTGCATTCATTGCTCAAGATCGTGAAGCGATCAATCATGCATCTGAAGCGCTGCGATTTGCTGCTGGTAATTACTACATCAACGACAAGCCCACAGGCGCCGTCGTGGGTCAACAGCCATTTGGTGGCGCACGTGCATCCGGCACAAATGACAAAGCCGGTTCAGCACAGAACTTGCTTCGTTGGGTGAGCGCACGCTCCATCAAGGAGACCTTCGTTCCACCGAAAAATCATTTGCATCCTCATCAAGGACTCTAAGAAGTTCAATGAATAAGTTAATCGTTGAGCCCACGCTCAAGGAACAGGTCGCGGCAGGAGTGCGTGCATCGATCATCGCGGGTCACATGGCCCCTGGTGAAGTGCACTCCGCCCCTGCGCTTGCAGAGCGTTACGCGGTATCGGTGACCCCTGTGCGAGAAGCGCTCCTCGATTTAGTAAAAGAGGGCTTACTCAAGCCGGTGAAGAATAAGGGTTTTCGCGTGGTGGAGCCTTCCGTGCAAGATCTCGACGAGATTGCCAGTATGCGCGATCTCTTGGAGCCGCCAGCCGTTGCCATAGTGGCAAAATCGGCGACGCCCGACCAGCTCTCCCACTTACGGGAGTTAGCTGCGACCATCTCTCAACATGCGGCAGCCGGAAAGATCGAGGAGTATCTAGAAGCCGATCGACAATTCCATCTGGCAGTAATCGCAGCGACCGGAAATAAGCGTTTAGTGGAGACCGTGGCGCAATTGCGCAGCCAAGCAAGGCTCTTTGGATTACGTCAGATTGCCGAGAAAGGCGAACTTGCGCAGAGCAGTGAAGAGCACAACCTCCTCTTGCACGCCATCGAGAATAAGGACGCGCTGCTTGCCGAGAAGATCATGCGCGATCACCTCGGCCACGTCCGTCACGAGTGGCGTTAGAGCGAGCCAACAATCTTTAGTAGTCGCTCTACGTCGTCTTCATTGTTATAAAGACTCAGACCGGCACGGACTGCACTTCCCTTATCGCGAATACCGAGCGCGGCAGTAACTTCCCAAGCGTAGTTGTGGCCATTCCACACATTGACGCCACCCTCAGAAAGTTTCTGCGCAACTTGAAGTGGTTCATATCCAGCGACGGTGAAGTATGCAGTGGGAGTTTTATCTTTGAGCTTTCCAATGACATGCACCTTGGGCATCGCGCGCAGCGAATCAAGCATGTGACCTGCCAACGCCTTTTGAAATGTGGCTACGGATGTCATGGAGGCAGTGATGCGCTCGCGTCGGGTGCCGCTACTACCTTCTAAACCTGCCATATGATCTACCGCAGCGCTCACTCCTGCGAGATCTGCAAAGGGTGGCGTGCCTAACTCATACTTGTTTGGCGAGTCAGGTGTGGAAGATGCGAGTTTACGTGGCGTAAGTGATTGTAGAAGTTTTGGATCTGCGGCAAGTGCAGCGATGTGCGGTCCTTGCCACTTGTAGGCGCTCGTCATATAAAAATCTGCAGACATTGCATTGATGTCGATAGGGAAGTGTGGAGTGGCGTGCACACCATCAACGTAAATGAATGCGCCGGCTGAATGCGCGATCTCGGCAATGCGTGAAATATCGGGCTTCGTGCCCAGAACATTCGAGGCCGCGGTCACTGCAACAACTTTGGTGCGGCCGTTCACTAATTCTTTATATTGATCAGCGGGTAGTTCACCGGTTTCTAAATCAATCTCTGCCCAACGCACTGTGGCGCCGGCACTCTCCGCAGATTGAACCCAAGGACGCACATTTGAATCGTGATCAAGACGAGAGACGATCACTTCATCGCCAGCCACCCAGCTCTCCGCCAAGGTCCGGCTGATGTGATAAGTGATAGTGGTCGCACTCTGGGCAAAGAAGACACCCTCGGCCACACCGCCGACGAGGTCAGCCACTGCTTCCCGGGCTCCCCACTGGATCTCTTCGCTGTAGCGCGAGGCCGGGAAAGCACCTCCCGTATTGCCGATTCCATGGCGGTATGAGCCCGCAATAGCCTCAATCACGCTGGTCGGGACTTGGGTGCCGGCGGCGCCGTCGAGCCAAGCCATGCCGTCTTGAAGGGCGGGGTATTGGGAGCGGATCTGGTCTGGGTGGAAGGACACGGGTACACCTTTCGCTTTGCTCTACTTTTACCTCAGACGGTACCCTCACAGAGCGTTCTTCCCTAGAGCCTTGGCGTTTTGGGGCGGACCGCGTGGAGGCGTCGCCTAGCCCGGTCTATGGCGCCGCACTGCTAATGCGGTTTGGGCCTCAAGCCCATCGCGAGTTCAAATCTCGCCGCCTCCGCCATCAAGGCTTCGAATCTGCCACCTAGGCGTAGTCAATGTCGCGTAAAAGTTAAGAAATAAGTCAAGAGGAACCTGGGGTATTTTCCTTGAGGTTCCTCTTCACTTTTATACCGAGATAACTAAATACGAAAACTATTTACTAAATTTGGGTAAATTGATATTGAACTGAATTGAAATAATCCGTGTGGCAATCACAACGGCGCCTCCAACGAGCGCAGCTACAGGATTGATGACATGGAATTGATGGAGGGCTACAAAAACAATTGCTCCGACAAGTGCTGAAGTACCAATGGTTTCGCGGTGGAGTAAGACAGGCTCCAACTGACAAAGCACATCGCGCAAAAGCCCACCAGTCACAGCGGTAATCACACCAAGAATGATCGCGGCATACCAACCGACTTGTTGCTCAAAAGCAAGTTGCGCTCCAGAAACGGTGGCTACTGCTAAACCCAAAGTGTCCATGATGATAAGGGTTCTGCCGATATGAGTTACGCGCCGAAATACCAACGTAATGATTACTGCCGCAATGACAGCAACGGAAATCCACGGATCAACCACCCAAATAGGTTTAAGCCCTAGAAAAATATTTCTTAAAGTTCCGCCGGAGACAGAAGCGATCGCTGCAATAAATGCGATCCCGCCATAATCCAAACCCTTATCCGCCGCAACACGTGCTCCTACAAGAGCAAACACGAATGTAGAAAGTAGATCGAGTAGATATAACAAGGTCATGGGTTAATCATAAAGATACTTGCGTATAACTGCTACATAAGAATAGCTATGAAGATACTTTCTCGACCTTGACGATG
>JAPLBA010000106.1 GCA_026393015.1 Actinomycetota bacterium | reverse complement strand
TCGTGCTCCAGGGGAGCAAAGTCTCGGGTACTGCACCTACGTACTGCTCAGTCATTACTGGGTCATTACCGAGTCATTACTGAGCCATATCTGGCTCTTGCCGACTCGTTACTAAGGACTACTAAGCGTGAACTGGCGAATTACTTCCGGTCTGGACCGAAGGGATCGGTCACTGCGCCAGCACGCTCATCGAAAGGTCCCTGCGCTAATCGGGTCACTATGGCCCGGCTCGCGAGACCCTCGATCCGCAGAGCGGCGAGAAGATCATCGGGTCGTACAGATGGCGAACCATGCCGTATGACTGCTTCAAGTATGGCAGATCGGAGGGCTCTCTCCCCCATCGTGGTCGAATTCCCGTCTGTGACTTTAGGGAATTCAGGGAATTCAGGGAATTCAAGGACTTCAGGAACTTCAGGCGGCGCCTGGTCAGCCAGGCTCAAAACGGCTGAGCGGACATCGAAGCGCCGGAGCCCATTCTTGGACATCCGCTCCACCATGACCTCATCGGCGGCGAGAAAAGTGGCGATTGCCCCGGGGATCTGGTCAGTTATCGCAGCTGGCGCCGAAATGGAGAAGTGCCACTCGGAGGCCTCAAGAGTCGCGGCAAATTCACTCGTGGTGGCTTCCACAATCTCAATCACGTCAAGACCAATTGGCAGAGCTTGATCCAGCTGAATGAGCACTTCGGCGAGATCGACACGATCTTGCAAAGCCATCTCCAAGTACTCCGCTTCACTTGCAACACCTGTGGGAGAAGCACCGGCATAAGAAATTCGCGGGTGCGGTGTAAATCCCGATGAGTACGCAATCGGAATTCTCGATCGCCGAACTGCCCGCTCGAGAGCACGCGAAAAATCACGATGACTTGTGAACCGCAGGCGCCCGCGCTTCGCATACTTCACCCGAATACGCTGCACTACTGGACGTTGGGCGTGTGGCGCCTTCATGACCTAGCGGTTCACCAAGAGCGGAATAGTTCTCCCAGTGGGCCCCACTTGAATTTCAGTATCCATGGTGGGACATACGCCACAGTCGAAGCAGGGGGTCCAGCGACAATCATCTACTTCGCCGCCAGCTAATGCTTCCTGCCAATCGGACCAGAGCCACTCTTTATCTAAACCGGAATCTAAATGATCCCAAGGAAGTGCTTCGCTCAATTCGCGCTCGCGAGTAGTAAACCATTCGAGTGAGAGTGGGGATCCTTCAAAGATTTCTACGACAGCAGCAACCCAACGATCGTAAGAGAAGTGCTCACTCCATCCGTCAAAACGTTGGCCACTCTCCCAGGCTCGGAGAATAACAGCGCCTACACGACGATCACCTCGCGAGAGTAAGCCTTCAATCGCACTTGGTTTGCCATCGTGATATCGGTAGCCAATTGCTTTGGCATACTTTCGGTCCCCTTGGATCGCATCACGTAACATCTTGAGACGATGATCGACAACATCAGGAGACTCTTGCGCCGCCCATTGAAAAGGTGTGTGCGGCTTGGGAACAAATGCGCCGATGGAGATTGTGCACCGAACGTCATTTCCACCAGTTGCTGATCGACCAGCATCGATTGCCCGTTTCGTCATAGTGGCAATTTGCATCACATCTTCATCTGTTTCTGTGGGCAATCCGCACATGAAGTAGAGCTTTACCTGGCGCCACCCATTTGCATAGGCAGTTGTAACAGTTCGAATGAGGTCTTCTTCAGTCACCATTTTGTTGATCACTTGGCGTATCCGCTCGCTGCCACCTTCAGGCGCAAAGGTAAGGCCAGAGCGTCGACCATTTCTGGTCAATTCATTCGCCAGATCCACATTGAATGCATCAACGCGTGTAGAAGGAAGGGAGAGACCCACATTCTCGCCTTCATATCGATCAGCAAGACCTTTTGCTATCTCGCCAATCTCTGAGTGATCGGCACTTGAAAGTGAGAGCAGACCTACTTCTTCGTATCCAGTGGCATTCAATCCCTGCTCTACCATGGCCGCGATACCGGTGATCGAACGCTCGCGGACAGGCCGCGTAATCATTCCGGCCTGGCAGAAGCGACAACCGCGAGTGCAGCCTCGAAAAATCTCCACACTCATGCGCTCGTGAACAGTCTCCGCCAGCGGCACGAGAGGTTGCTTAGGATATGGCCATTTATCTAGATCCATTACGGTGTGCTTGGCTACGCGATAAGGAACATCTGATCGATTTGGAAAGACCCGCTTGATTCTTCCATCTTCAAAGTACTCAACGTCATAAAAACGCGGAACATAGCAACCACCACTTCGCGCCAACCTAAGGAGCACTTCATCGCGACCACCAGGGCGCCCCTCACGCTTCCATTCGCGGACAATCTCACTCATGCGAAGCACCGCTTCTTCGCCATCACCAAGTACTGCAATGTCAATAAAATCAGAGATCGGTTCTGGGTTAAATGCCGCGTGCCCTCCGGCCACCACAATGGGATCGTCTAATGTGCGGTCTGCTGCAAAGAGCGGAATTCCACCGAGGTGTAGAGCGGAGAGCATGTTTGTGTATCCCAATTCGGTAGCAAAGGAGATTCCGAAGAGATCAAAATCGCGTACAGAGCGATGGCTATCTAAAGTGAATTGTGGAATGTCGTTCTCCCGCATCAACTTCTCGAGATCCGGCCAAATCGCATAAGAGCGCTCTGCTAGAACCCCTTCGACCTCATTCAATACTTCGTAAAGGATCATGACGCCTTGATTGGGCAACCCCACTTCGTAAGCGTCTGGATACATCAGCACCCAACGAACCTCAGCGCTATCCCAATCCTTCACCGTCGAATTGAGCTCACCGCCCACATACTGAATCGGCTTTGAGACTTGCAAGAGCAGGGGTTCGAGGTCACTCCATACGGATGGCATGGGCCTAGGGTAACAACTAATTCCAACTTCGCCTGGCGTGCACATTCTGCAGCAGCCCCACGGCCATCAGGGTGGCAAACATGCTTGTCCCACCGTAGGAGAGAAATGGGAGCGGCACTCCGGTCATTGGCATCAATCCAAGCGCCATTCCGACGTTTTCAAAGAATTGAAAGGCAAACCATGCCATGACACCAGAGACGACCAACCTGCCGAAGAGATCTGTGGTGCGCCGGGCCAGTCGACCAGCGCGCCAAAGAATGATCACGAAGAGGGCGATGATTCCACTCGAACCAACAAAACCTAATGCCTCCCCCGCCACCGTAAAAATAAAGTCTGTCTGCTGTTCCGGGACGAACCGGCCATTCGATTGTGGGCCTTTGTAAAGCCCTTTGCCCAGAAATCCACCGGACCCAATAGTGATGCGCGCCTGTTGAAGCTGGTATCCGCTCTCCTGAGGGTCTGCTTGCGGATTGATAAACGATTGCAAGCGCTTGAGTTGGTAATCATGCAAGATATTGAATTGCACTGCAGCAACTCCACCCAATACCGCAAACAAAAGCAAGCCAGCAATCCAGCGGGCAGGAGCACCAGAGACCGCGATGATTGCCACGACTGAGCAACACACAATCAGAATCGTTCCCACATCAGGTTGCACAAAAATAAGAAGCACTGGAAGCGCCGCTACTCCGAGAGCCTGAAGCACATCAATATTCCGTGGATCTTTTTCGCCATCGCGTTTCTCCGCCAACACCATTGCCATACCAACGATGATTGCTAATTTCGCGAATTCAGCAGGCTGCACACTGAAACCGCCAGGAAGGGCGATCCAGGCGCGGGCGCCATTGATGGTCTCGCCAACTCCGGGAATGAGGACGGCGATGAGGCCGATGACCGCAAGTCCCCAAAGGACAGGTGTGTATGCGCGCAATAAGCGATAGTCGACAGCTGCCGTTATCGCAGCCAAGAAAATGCCAATCACAATATTGAGGAGGTGTCGCTTGAGATAAAAATAGGGATCTAGTCCCTGGGAGTCATACCAATCTCGAGTTGAAGCTGAAACGAGGAAGGATCCGATAATGAGAAGAAGAGCAACTGCCCCCAACAAAACCAAATCTAGTTGGCGAACGAATCCGCCACGATCTATGGATCTCTTGAATCCTCTAGAAAGACGGGCGCTGGTGGAATAGGTACTCATCATCCACCGTTCTTTGCAGATGACTTGAGCTTCATTGGTGGAAGGATGCGACCGTCTGTTGTGAGTTGCGGAATAACACTTGGTGGTCCACTTGGAAAGAGCGAGCGAAGTGGATCCACCTTGCTCCCAGTAACTCCAAAGATAGCTTCATAAATCTTGCGAACACTAGGTCCGCTAGTAAGTGAACCCGTGCCACCCTGGCTCACCATCATGAGGACGGCATACTTAGGTTTCTCGCTGGGAGCATAAGAAACGAGCCAACTTGTGGTGTCCTTCGCCGAACCATCAAGATTCTTTCCAAATACTTCGCCGGTGCCCGTCTTGGCACTCACTGCCACCGGGAAATCAGTGAATGGATAACGAGCGGTTCCTTCCGTGACCACCGCCCGCAAGGCATCCTGCATAAACGCCAAAGTAGGCTTATCCAGTGGTAATTTTCCTACACTTTGCGGGAGAATCTCTTTGATGATTTTGCCTTTGTTATCGAGGATGGCGCGACCAATAGTTGGCTTCATTATGGTGCCACCGTTAGCAATGGCGGCATACATTTGAATCATTTGCATAGGCGTAGCAGTGGTGTCACCTTGACCGATCGCAAAGTTGACGGCGTCTCCGGCACGAATCTTGGCGCCATCAACACAATTCTCTTTCGCTATCGCAATGAGCAGCGGCGTTCGTTGCGCAGGAATCGCTTTGGTCTCGTAGTTGCAGAAGAAGTTTTTGTTTGCTTCGTACCACGATTGCTTCCACTCACGATTCGCCAGGCGACCACTACTCTCCGAAGGGAGGTCGACCCCCGTTTGCTTTCCAAAGCCAAAACCTTTTGCAGCATTAAAGAAGAAATCATTTAAATTGCGCTTTGGCGAGAGCCCGCCGTCCTTTACCCATTGGTCATAGGCAATTTGATACCAGACCGTGTCACACGAGAGCGCAATGGCAGTGCGCATCGGGATAAGACCGGCCTGCTCGCCTTCGAAGTTCGTGAAAACCCGATTTCCGATCTTCAGTGAGGCCGGGCAGTTGTATTTAGCGTTGAAGTCATAACCGGCTTTTGCTGCTGCTGACAACGAGACCACTTTAAATGTAGAGGCAGGCGCGAGCTGTCCCTGGATTGCGCGCGAGAGTGCAGGGACCCCTTCGGCTTCGCTAAAGAGATCCGAGGCTTGCTTGAAACTCAAGCCTTCAAGCCAAATGTTTGGATTATACGTAGGCCACGAAGCCATCGCCATGATGCGGCCACTCTTAATGTCCATGACGATCGCAGCTCCGGCGTCAGCCTTGTGAGCCCCGCGCTTATCCCCCGGCGCACCAGCTCGCGCACGCGCAATTGCGGCAGCCAACTGTTCCTCTACCACCGTCTGAAGTTTGCTATCGATACTGGTGACAAGATGATTTCCAGAAATTGGCAATGTATCTTGCAAAGTGCGCGTAACAGCACCAGTTCGATCAACGACGACGCGACGCACACCACTTTGGCCTCGGAGATACTGATCGTACTGATACTCAAGACCGGCCTTGCCAACTAAATCATTGGGATGAAGTCCGACACTCCGCGTGCTAGTGCTCTGTAAATCTTCATTTGAGACTGGCCCTAGGTAGCCAATGATATGCGCGGCATTCACACCGCCATCTGCCGGATAGGTTCGAAAACCCTCTGGCTTAGCTGCAATCCCAGGGAATTGCTCAGCATGTTCGATAATTTGCAACGCCGCCTCAGAAGCGGCTGCTTTCGTCACGGGAATGGGTTGATAAGGCGAACCATTCCAACATCCAATCTTTGGAGAGCCCTTGGCTCCACAAAGTTGCGTCTTGGTCCACAAAGTCTTGTAATCGCTGTTGAGTATTTTCGCCAACCGAGTCAGCACCGACTTCCCGCCGTCGGCCTGCTTTCCGAGCGCAACATTATCAACAGTCACCACAAGACCAGTTCGGTTCACCGCCAAGGGAATGCCACGGTCATCCAAAATCATGCCACGGACTGATGGTGTCACGATGTCGCGACTCTGGTTATCCAGTGCGGCTTGCTGATATTTGGGACCGGCAGCGATCTGTAGATAGTAGAGGCGCCCGAAGAGTGCGACCACGAGAGACCCAATTAAAATATACATCACGAGTAATCGACGGCTTGAACGGTCGTTCATCGACGTACTCTCCGTGCAAAAGTCGTCTTACGAACTACCGGTAATACAAATGGTGCGAGTACCACATTCCATAGAAGGCTGCTGGGGATGAATTGAAAAAAGTACTTGGCACTTGCGCGATCATCGCCCACCATCAAACCAAGAATCCCCCACGTAAGCAGCAGAGCAAGTGCGCCGAGAGCAAAGATGCCAACTTCAACCAATGGAGATTGCACTAGATCTCTTGATCGCTCCGCATAAGTGGCCAGCCCAAATCCGATTAACGTCATCGCCAAAGCCCATTGACCAACAGGGCCATTTCCTGGTGGCGCCAAATCAATAAATCCGCCCATCAAAAAACCGATAAGCGCAGCGCGAAAAGGCGTCTCACTGAGCACCCAAGGAATGAAGAGCAAGAGTATGAGGTTGGGGCCATGTAGTGGCCAAGCAATGCGAGTAATCACGCTCGATTGAAGAACGATCACCACAAATGCGATGCCCAGCAAAGCAGCATCTTTTGCATACCGCGGATTATTCATTGACTTAGCTCTTGGTGGGGTTTGGCGTAGGAGAGACTGTGGGTTGAGCGGTGACAGTCACCGTCACTGTCGGCGTAGGAATAGGTTTTGGTAGGAGCGAGTCACGTGGATCGGATTTAGGTGGCAAGACAACGACCGCAACGATATCCAGGGTGGCAAGATTCACAAATGGTCTCACGACTGCAATCCGCGTCAGCGCCCCTGGAGTTTGCACTACAGAGATAACTTTGCCTACCGGAACACCCGGAACGAATGGTTTTCCCCCTACGCTCCCGCGGGCCACAAGTTCATCGCCTATACGAACTTCCGTTTGAGCATCCAACAATTCCAAGTCAAGGACGTCGCTACCTCGGCCAGAGATCACACCGAGTGCTTGCGTACCGGCCAAACGTACGCCGACCTTAAAACTTTCGTCAGTAATGATCAGAACAGTGGCCGAGTTCGATGCTGCACTCACCACTCGACCGATGAGACCACCAGCTGCAATCACCGTCATGTCAGGTTTAACTCCAGAATTGGTGCCGACGTCAATGCCAATCGTTCTTGAGAAACCCGATTGACTCATTGAGATGATCTGTGCCGGGACTACCCGATATCCACCATTGGCTGCGAGGATCAACGTTTGGGAGAGCAATTCTGCATTACCTGCACTGGCTTTATCTGTGAATTGCTTCGCACGAAGATTTCGATTCTCCGCCGTTAACTTATTGATCTTTTCTCGGTTGCTATTAATTTTGGTGAGATCGGAGAAAAAGCGCCCAATGGGTCTAGTAATGTTTGAAGCAACCCGTTGAATAGGTGAGACAACACTAGAGAGCACATTTCGAGGGCCCGAAAAAGTACTGCCACCTCGAAGATCTAAAGTGATTGCCAGAAGCGAAATGACGATAAGCACGCCAAGAATGAGGCGAGCCCTCCGTCGATCGTGATTCACGAGCTAGTGGCGCGGCTCGGAAATCAATACCTGCTGAAGAGCCTCGAAATCTTCAACGCACTTTCCAGAGCCCATCACAACTGCATCGAGCGGGTGCTCGGTGATGTGAATAGGCATACCGGTTTCGTAGCGCAAGCGCTCATCAAGCCCGCGGAGCATGGCCCCACCACCTGTGAGCACAATTCCGCGATCCATAATGTCGCCAGAGAGCTCTGGTGGACATTTATCGAGCGTTGATTTAACTGCGTCAATGATGGCATTCACCGGCTCATCGATCGCTCGACGAATCTCTTCAGCCGAAACCACAATAGTTTTAGGCAATCCACTGACTAAATCGCGACCGCGAATTTCGGCATCTGGCTCACCTGGAGTTTGAAAAGCCGAACCAATCGCCATTTTGATTTCTTCGGCAGTTCTTTCGCCAAGGAGAAGCGAGTACTCCTTCTTGACCCAAGTGATGATCGCTTGATCCATCTCATCGCCACCGACACGAATGCTCTGTGCAGTAACAATTCCACCGAGTGAGATGACCGCAACTTCGGTGGTGCCACCGCCAATGTCTACCACCATGTTTCCGGTGGGTTCGTGAATGGGAAGCCCGGCACCAATCGCAGCAGCCATCGGCTCTTCGATTATGTAAACCTTGCGAGCGCCCGCGGCGTATCCGGCATCTTTCACAGCGCGTTGTTCGACGCCAGTGATTCCTGACGGAACACACACGACCAAACGAGGCTTTGCCAAATGGCGGCGCTTATGAACTTTTTGAATGAAGTAACGAAGCATGCGCTCCGTCGTATCGAAATCTGCAATGACACCATCTTTGAGTGGACGGATCGCAACAATGTTTCCTGGTGTGCGACCAATCATGCGTTTAGCCTCGAGGCCAACCGCAAGGATGCCGCCAGTGTTCTGATTAATAGCGACCACGCTGGGCTCGTTCAAGACGATGCCTCTACCGCGTACATACACGAGCGTGTTTGCAGTACCGAGGTCAACGGCCATATCGCGACCCATAAAGGAACTAGATGACATCCTGAAGCCTCTTCACAAAACTAGATGGAGTGCACCTATCGTATCTGCTTTATCCGAACATCCCCTGATCAGCCCAGAAAGGCGATTCTGCTCGGGTTATCAGGCGAAGAAGAGGGCGATCTCCCGAGCGGCGCTCTCAGGTGAGTCCGAGCCGTGAACCAGGTTCTCCTGAACCTTTCTCCCTTGATCTCGGGCCAAATCACCGCGGATCGTGCCTGGAGCGGCCACCGTGGGGTCAGTTGCGCCGGCCAAGGATCGAAATCCCTCGATGACTCGGTTGCCTTCAACGATGATCGCCACGAGAGGGCCGGAAGACATGAACTCCACCAACGGCTCAAAGAACGGCTTTCCTTCGTGCTCCCCATAGTGGCGGATCAGCAAAGCGCGATCGGCGTGCATCATCTTGAGGTCGGCGATCCGATAGCCCTTGGCCTCAATGCGACCCACGATCTCACCCACAAGTCCACGGGCCACCCCATCGGGCTTCACCAAGACGAGGGAACGTTCGGAAGTTTCTGACTGACTCATGGCTGAAAGTCTAGAGGCTTTCCCCGCGAAGCTCGGCCTCGCGCGCCTCAACCCGCTTACCTACCAAGATCGCGGTGGCCCAGAGAGCGGCAAAGAGCACGCCCAGAAAGTACATGGCGGTCACTGCAAACCCGAGTGAAATAGCTCCGAGTTGCATCACCGACCCTAAAACGAGTCCAGCGGGCTTGCGTAGCAATCCGGTGGCCAAGATCAATCCGATAATGACGATCACTCCCACCACAGTGGCTGGAAATCCCTCATGAGAGTTGAGATCTTTCGCGACGAGCATTGCAAAGCCGATGACGAATGCTTCCATAATTAAGACACTCGAACCCATTGCTCTCATGAGCGCCGACCAAGAAGTGTGCGAGCCTGTCCGACTGTAGCTACGGATCCGGTGATGAGAAGCGCGCTACCGGGCTCCTCCGCAAGTTCTAGTCCGTGCGTGATCGCATCGGCAAGATTGCCACCCGAGCGATGCACTCGATCGCTTCCAAAAATATCTACGGCAATTTCAAAGAGATCTGCTTCCGGAAGTGCGCGCACTGAGTTGCTTTGAGTCACGATGATTTCGTTAAGCACAGGCTCGAGAATTTCAAGGAAGCTGCGGGCATCTTTATCGGCAAAAATTCCTACGACACCGACAACTCGATCAAAAGTGAACGCTGATTCAAGAGCCAGTGCCAGCGCAGTAGCGCCATGAGGGTTATGAGCAACGTCGAGTAAGACCGAAGGAGAACGGCGCACAATCTCTAGCCGCCCAGGAGAAGAAGCCATCGCAAAGCCGTCACGTACTGCTTCAACATCTAGCAACTCGCGCCCATTACCCATCATCGCCTCGACAGCAGCGAGGGCAAGCGCCGCATTCTCGGCCTGGTGAGCGCCATGAAGTGGAAGGAAGATGTCTGTATAGCGACCACCCAAACCTTCGATGGCCAGGAATTGTCCGCCCACTGCAATATTGCGCTCCATGAGACCAAATTCCACCCCAGCGCGAAGCGGCAGCGCCTCGACTTCGGCAGCTCGGCGCATGAGTTCGGCCGCTACTTCAAGTGGCTGCGCTGCTAACACCACCGCTGAACCTGGCTTGATAATCTTTGCCTTGGTGGCAGCAATACCGGCGAGCGAATTACCAAGGTAGGCAACATGGTCGATTCCGATCGGCGTAATGACGCTAACGGGCGCATTAACCACGTTAGTGGCGTCCCACTCGCCACCTAATCCGCATTCCACGATAGCTGCGTCGACTGGTGCATCAGCAAATGCTACGTACGCCATTGCTGTAAGTACTTCGAAGTAAGAAAGCGGATCTTTATGGCGTGAATCAATGAGATCTAGGTAGAGCACCAAATCGTTGTATGTATCAACAAAACGATCTTCAGAAATATTCTCACCGGCGAAAGTGATGCGCTCATGAATGGATTCTAGATGTGGGCTTGTATACCGACCCGTTCTCATTCCAAAAGCCATCAGCAATGAATCGATCATTCGTGCTGTGGAAGTTTTTCCATTAGTGCCGGCAAGATGAATGACGGGATAAGACTCTTGTGGAGAGCCTAAGTGATCCAAAAGATCTGCGATGCGCTCAAGGCTCGGTTCAATGATGTTTTCCGGCCAACGCGCGTTTAGCGCCGCTTCTACTTCGGCAAAACTTTCGAGCGTCATGTTACTTTCCAAGCCGTGAGAGTTGATCTTGGATACGGTCGCGATCAGCCGTGGCATCAACCAAACGTTTTTGGATCTTCTCCACTACTGCAGCCGGGGCTTTACCCACAAAATCACCGTTTCCTAAGCGAGCAGACGAATCTTCTATCTCTTTCACCACAGCGACTAAGTCCTTTTCCAAACGAGTGCGCTCGGCAGCCACGTCGATAGTTCCCGAAAGATCGATATCTACTCGAGTGGTACCCACTTGGAGGTCGGCACTCGATGCAAATCCCTCCTCCGGAGGAGTGAGCCGGGTGAGTGAACGGATCTCTCCTTCGAGGTGGGTTAATTCGCCAAGACCAGAAATCTTCGCTGGAATGCGCCGGGCAGGTTGCAGTCCCTGGTCGCTACGGAAGCGCCTGATCTCGCCCACAAATTCTTGCAAGTGAGTGATGGGGGCAAGTGAATTCGGATACGAAGTTCCCACTACCGGCCATTCGGCGATAACAAGAGACTCACCACCAGTAAGTCCCACCCAGAGTTCTTCGGTAATGAACGGAATTACTGGGTGGAGCAGGCGCAGCAACTGATCGATGACGTGTCCGACAACTCGACGTACCTTGGCTGCTTCTTCCTCAGCAGCGGTCGCCAACGAGTGCTTGGTCATCTCCAAGTACCAGTCACAGAAGTCATCCCAAGCGAAGTGATAGATCAGATCACATGCTTTAGCGAACTCAAACTTCTCGAGATACACATCGCTCTGGGCGATGACTTCCGCGAGGCGAGTAAGGATCCACTGCTCGGGTGTTTGCAACTCCGAAGAGATCGGGCCGTCTACCGTGGCACCATTCATCATGGCGAAGCGGGTGGCATTCCAGAGTTTGGTGGTGAAGTTACGAGAACCCGCTATCCACTCTTCGGCAAGAGCCATGTCGGCGCCAGGGTTCGCCCCACGCGCAAGACTGAATCGAAGAGCATCACTCCCGTACTTATCCATAAATTCGATCGGATCGATGGTGTTGCCACGACTCTTACTCATCTTCTTGCCGTGCTTATCGCGCACGAGACCATGAAGTGCAATAACGTCGAATGGTTGCAAGCCATCCATTGCAAAGAGACCCATGATCATCATGCGGGCAACCCAGAAGAAGAGAATGTCGTAGCCAGTGACCAAGACGCTGGTCGGATAGAACTTTGCAACATCAGCAGTTTTCTCAGGCCAACCTAGAGTTGAAAATGGCCAGAGTGCACTGGAGAACCAGGTATCGAGTACATCTTCGTCTTGCACCCAGCCTTCGGGAGCGCTCTCCCCTGGACCGAGCACGATCACTTCTTCATCAGGTCCGTACCACACTGGAATGCGATGGCCCCACCAGAGTTGGCGCGAGATGCACCAGTCGTGCATGTTGTCGACCCATTCAAAGTAACGTGGCGCAAGCTCGGCCGGCTCTATACGCACTTGTCCTGTTCGGACGGCATCGCCAGCCATTTTGGCCAGTGGAGCAACTTTGACGAACCATTGCTTCGACAGACGCGGCTCTACAACAGTGTCACAACGTTGGCAATGACCAACCGCATGAATGTAAGGACGCTTCTCTGCAACAACGCGGCCCATTTCCTTGAGTTTTGCAACCACCGCTATGCGAGCATCAAAGCGATCCATACCATCGAACTCGGTACCAGTGCCGTCCATGATTCCGTGCTCGTTCATAATGACTACGAATGGGATGTTATGACGAATGGCCATTTCAAAGTCATTGGGATCGTGTGCAGCTGTTACTTTTACGGCACCAGTTCCAAAATCTTGCCCAACTAATTCATCAGCAATAATCGGAATCATGCGGTTCACTAACGGAAGTAGGACCTCTGTTCCGATCATGTGTTGATAGCGAGGATCTTCGGGGTGGACGGCAACCGCACCATCACCAAGCATCGTCTCTGGGCGAGTAGTTGCCACCGTAATAACCGCATCGCCTTCACCATATTGAATCGAAACAAACTCGCCCTCATCATCGTGATGGTCAACTTCGATATCACTCAGTGCCGTCAAGCAACGAGTGCACCAATTAATGATGCGCTCGGCGCGATATATGAGATCAGCATCGTAAAGACGTTTAAAGATAGTGAGCACAGCTTGTGAAAGTCCGGCATCCATGGTGAATGCTTCGCGCGACCAGTCGACGCTATCTCCGAGGCGTTTCATCTGGCCGAGGATTGCGCCGCCAGACTCGGCCTTCCACTTCCATACTTTTTCGACAAATGCTTCACGACCGAGGTCATGACGTGAGAGCCCCTCTGCTGCCAGTTGCTTCTCGACCACGTTCTGCGTAGCAATACCTGCATGGTCCATGCCAGGAAGCCAGAGCGCCTCAAATCCTTGCATCCGCTTACGGCGAATCAGAATGTCTTGGAGCGTGTGATCAAGAGCATGGCCAATGTGTAGCGAGCCGGTGACATTCGGAGGTGGGATGACGATTGTGTAAGGCAGCTTGCTCGAAGAGGCGTTGGCCGTGAAGTAGCCGTTCTCTAGCCACTTGGCGTAGAGCGCAGGTTCGCTCTCACTCGGAAGAAAGTGGGTAGGGAGCTCGGTGGCTGACATACCGATGAGTCTAACGAGAGTTAGGCGCTCTTCTCGCGCCGATCACGCTTGGGGCCGTCCCTCAGTACCGTGAGAGGGGCCACTCGGTCCCGCACGCACTCATGAGTGACGATCACCTTCGCCACGTCGGTACGACTGGGGATTTCAAACATAACCGAGAGCAGGATCTCTTCCAAAATGGCCCGGAGTCCACGCGCACCCGTCCCCCGCTTAATGGCTTGATCAGCGATCTCTTCGAGAGCGTCTTGATTAAATTCAAGCTCGACGTTGTCAAGGTCGAATAAGCGAGAGTACTGGCGCACCAATGCATTCTTCGGCTCGTTGAGAATTCGCATCAAGGATTCGCGATCGAGACTCTCCACAGAGGTAAGTACTGGGAGGCGCCCAATGAACTCTGGGATCATGCCGAATTTAAGAAGATCTTCTGGCATCACTTGAGAGAAGATGTCGGTCGCTTCGCGTTCTGCAACACCGACAAGCGTGGCACCGAAACCAACGCCCTTTGTACCTGTGCGTTGTTCAATAATTTTTTCTAGGCCCGCAAAAGCTCCACCGACGATGAAGAGGACATTGGTGGTGTCGATCTGTAGGAACTCTTGATGTGGGTGCTTGCGTCCACCTTGTGGCGGAACCGAGGCGGTTGTACCTTCGAGGATTTTGAGAAGTGCTTGTTGCACTCCCTCGCCGGAGACATCTCGGGTAATCGAAGGGTTCTCACTCTTGCGGGCGATCTTATCGATTTCGTCGATGTAGATAATTCCAGTTTCCGCTTTCTTGGTATCAAAATCAGCAGCTTGGATCAGCTTGAGCAAGATATTTTCAACATCTTCGCCCACGTATCCGGCCTCGGTAAGTGCGGTGGCATCTGCAATAGCGAAAGGCACATTGAGCATGCGCGCCAAAGTTTGTGCCAGCAGAGTTTTACCACAGCCAGTGGGGCCGAGGAGCAAAATGTTGCTCTTGGCAAGCTCTACGCCATCTTCGCGGATCTTGCTCTCTCCCGCTTGTACTCGTTTGTAATGGTTATAGACCGCGACCGAGAGTGACTTTTTGGCACGCTCTTGACCAATCACGTAATCATCGAGAAAAGCAAAAATTTCAGTGGGCTTAGGAAGTTCCTTGAGACCGAGCGAAGACTTTTGCTCAATCTCTTCCTCAATGATTTCGTTACATAGATCAATGCACTCGTCGCAGATATAGACGCCGGGGCCGGCAATCAATTTCTTGACCTGCTTCTGAGACTTCCCACAGAAGTTACATTTGAGGAGATCGCCGCTTTCGCCGATGCGCGTCATGTGAAACCTCCGGGAAGTGGCTCCTATTGGGGAGCGTGTGCCTACTGCGAGGTGCAGAGTGCAGGCTTTAAGAGTACGGGCAGCCGCCCTTGGACGTAGGGCAATTACTACTCAAAGTTGTTCGCCCTTAGCGAAGTAGTACAGAGCGAAGTAGAAGAGAGCGAAGTGCTACAGAGCGAAGTAGTACAGAGCCTCTTACTTGGTGGCGTTCGCCTTGCGAGAGGTGAAGACCTGATCGATGAGGCCATATTCCACGGCCTCATCGGCGGTGAGAATCTTGTCGCGCTCGATATCTCGACGGATCTCTTCAAGACTTCGTGAGGAGTGTTTTTCGAGCATAGTTTCAAGAAGGTCGCGCATACGTGCGATCTCGCGAGCCTGAATCTCAATATCTGAACCTTGCCCGCCACCCTCTGTCGAGGGTTGGTGGATCAGGATGCGTGAGTTCGCCAATGCATAGCGCTTGCCCTTGGCCCCACCAGCCAACAGGATCGCAGCGGCCGAGGCGGCCTGGCCGAGGCAGACGGTAGAGATATCTGGGCGAACAAATTGCATCGTGTCGTAGATTGCGGTGAGCGCTGTAAACGATCCGCCGGGTGAATTGATGTACATCATGATGTCGCGATCTGGGTCCATCGACTCAAGGGTCAACAACTGGGCCATCACGTCGTTGGCAACGGTGTCATCGATTCCCTGACCCAAGAAGATGATGCGCTCTTCGAAGAGCTTGGTGTACGGATCGAGGCGTTTGTAACCGTATGCGGTGCGCTCTTCGATTTGGGGAAGTATGTAGCGCGAAATTATTTCATGAGAGTTGCTCTGATTCAAGTTGCTCCGATTCATCTGGCGGTCCATTCCTAGGAAGTCACTCATTTCGAAGTTCCACCATTTCCTTCAACTTGGCGCGCACTGCGCACCACGCTATCTACAAAACCGTACTCAGCAGCTTCTTCTGCGGTAAACCAACGATCGCGATCAGAATCTTCTGCGATCTGCTCTTGGGTTTGCCCAGTGTGTTCGGCAATAAGCTCAGCCATTTTACGCTTGGTGTACATCATTTGTTCTGCCTGAATCTTTATATCTGATGCGGTGCCGCTGATACCACCGGATGGTTGGTGCATCATGATGCGTGCATGAGGAAGGGCGTAACGCTTTCCCGGCGCACCAGCACAGAGCAAGAATTGACCCATCGAAGCCGCTAGACCCATAGCAACAGTTGCTACATCGTTCTTCACGTATTGCATAGTGTCGTAGATGGCCATGCCAGCAGAGACTGATCCACCGGGTGAATTGATGTAAAGGTAAATATCCTTCTCAGGGTCTTCAGCAGCCAGTAGGAGCATCTGAGCACAAATAGCGTTAGCCATTTTGTCTTCGACCACTGCACCCAGGAAAATAATGCGTTCGCGCAAGAGACGGTCATACACGTTGTCATCGAGTCCACCCATTGCTGCTGCGGATGTGATGCTTGATTGAGATGCCATCTCTCTCCTCCTACATTTCTGCCACGCCACACGCGTCTACTCTGACCCTAACAATGCAGGCGCAAGATTACTTCCCCAGGTGGGCTCTGTTCGCTCACGGCGCAAGGGAAAGGCTACTCGCCGAGGTCGGAATTAATCCTCGAGGGCAGGAGCGGGGCGAAGCGCCGCAAGGTCTACGACCTTGCCGGATGCATCTTTGACCACTACGCGTTCCAGGATGGTCGCCATTGCTTTGGCACGAGCAACTTCACTAAAAACTGCCGTGAGATTGCCAGATTGCACCAGTTGTTGAGTGAACTCATCTGGGCTCATGCCATAACGCATGGCACTGCGCATGAGGTACTCGGAGAGCTCAGCATCGGTAACTTCCACCTTTTCGGCGGAAGCGATTGCATCGAGCAAGAAGGAGGACTTAAGTGATTGGCGCACTTCGGTGTTGACCTCGGCGCGGTGCTCGGCATCCTCGAGGCGACCTTCTCCTTCGAGATGGGCGCGGATCTCTTCTTCAACCAAACCTTCTGGAAGCGGAATATCCATGGTCTCGAGTAGTTGTTCTAAGAGGCGGTCGCGCGCTTGGGCGCCTTGTTCCATGGCCTTGAGGCGCTTCATCCGCTCGACTACGTCTGCACGAAGTTCAACCAGGGTGTCGAACTCACTTGCGAGCGCCGCAAACTCGTCGTTGAGCTCGGGGAGGATGCGTTCCTTCACACTATGCACGGTGACCTCTACTTCAGAAGTCTGTCCTTCGTGGGCACCAAGAAGCGTGGTTGCAAAAGACTTCGTTTCGCCAGCTGACATTCCGCGAATCGCATCATCTAAGCCATCGATCATGCGGTTTGTGCCGGCTTCATAAGAAATATTGCGAGCGATACCGTCTTCGACTTCAACGCCGTCGATGCTTGCGACCAAATCAATCGAGAGGAAATCTCCATCCTGTACGGCGCGGTCAAGGGCTGTGAGAGTTCCAAAGCGTGCGCGTAAGCCATCGACTTGCTCATCAATTTCGGCGTCAGTGGCGATTGCGTCGTCAACAGTGACTTTTAATTTTGCAAAGTCTGGAAGCACGATCTCTGGGCGAATATCAACTTCAACAGTGAACTTAATGAAGTTTCCTTCGTTGAGTTCGGTGAGATCAACTTCTGGACGACCCACAACGCGCACTTCGTTTTCACGGGCAGCTTGTGCGTAGAAAACCGGGATCGACTTGTTGATCGCTTCTTCAAGCACGTAAGCGCGACCAAAGCGTTGATCAATCAAAGTGTTGGGAACCTTGCCCTTACGAAAACCGGGAATATTGACTTGCTTAGAGATGGCCTTGTACGCCTCGGCTATGTGACCGTCGAGTTCTGCGAATGGGACTTCAATGTCGAGCCGGACACGGGTCGGGGAAAGGGTCGTGACGTCGCTCTTCACTGCGTACTCCTTATTTCCAAACCCTTCGCACTGGCGCGGAAGGGGTTTCCATCTATTGGTCGGGGCGGGGAGATTCGAACTCCCGGTCTCCTGCTCCCAAAGCAGGCGCGCTAGCCACTACGCTACGCCCCGTGGCGCCTGCAGAGTCTAGGGCAGATTTGGTGGGACTCATTCACCCCCGCGAGCCGGTACGATTTGAGGCGCAACATGCGGATGTAGCTCAATGGTAGAGCCCCAGCCTTCCAAGCTGGCCATGCCGGTTCGATCCCGGTCATCCGCTCCAAGAATTCGGTGAATCTGTCAGATCTCAATAGATTTACGCTTCTGCCAGCGTGAAAGGAGTACCCCGGTGAATAAGAAACTCACTTATATATTCAGCGCTGCCGCCTTAGCAGCGATCGCCGGAGTGGCCGCTACCGCTCTCTTCGTCTGGCTCCCGGGTGGACATATGCGCGAAAAACTTGAAGTGATTGATGCCACAGGGTCCGCTGACACCTACCAAAATGGAACTTTCTATCTCGAAGTGCAACAAGGGTGCTACTCCATCGACGCCGCCGCTTCGCAATCCATTCCGGTGAGCGACGTAAGCAAAATAAAAAGTTTCTTCGAAGTTGATTGCACGCAGCCACATCACCTCGAAGTGATCTACACCGGAGACGTCGCCCCTTCAAAAGGAAGTACGGCAAAGAGTGAAGACGTAGGTGCCGTGTGTTACGCCGCCTACCAGCAGATTTACGGAAAGTTGCCACCCACCAAATTAGGCGATACCAGTTCGTTCTATCTTTCTTGGTTCTTTGCTGATCCAGGCAGTGAATTCGATAAGTATCAAAACCGAGCCGTCTGCGCAGTCACAAAACCAGATTCAACGGGAAAGAACTACACCATTATCAATGGAAACGTGGCATAGCCCTTCCCGATCGCAATCTTGCGAGCCTCATTCTTTAGTGGAATTGCTCTTCTTCCGTAGAACCCGAAAGTGCCAAAGTGCCGCTCTGCGGGTTGATAGCTGTAGCCACTAAGTCAAAGTAACCAGTGCCTACCTCCGCTTGGTGTTTCACTGCGGTGTATCCGCGCTTAGCACCTGCGAATTCTGCCTCCTGGAGTTCAACATAGGCAGTCATACCTGCGGTGGAATACCTCTGTGCTAAATCAAACATGCCGTAGTTGAGCGAATGGAAGCCAGCAAGAGTGATGAATTGGAACTTGTATCCCAATGCCCCAAGTTCGTCTTGGAATCCGGCAATTTCTTTGTCAGAGAGCGCTGCTTTCCAGTTAAACGATGGCGAACAGTTGTAAGCCAACATCTTTCCGGGAAATTGCTTATGCAGTTCTTCGGCAAATTCGCGTGCTAGGCCAAGATCTGGAGTACCAGTCTCGACCCAGATCAAATCGCAATATGGTGCGTAGGCGAGACCGCGTTCGATAACGGGCTCCGCACCGTTGCGGATACGGTAGAAACCTTCAGAGGTGCGCTCCCCCGTCACAAACTTGGCGTCGCGTGGATCTACATCACTGGTGATGAGGTCCGCAGCGAGCGCATCGGTGCGCGCAATGATGATGGAAGGCACATCCAGTAGGTCAGCAGCCAACCGCGCAGCATTAAGAGTGCGCACATGCTGCCCGGTGGGAATCAAAACTTTGCCACCGAGGTGACCGCACTTCTTCTCCGAAGCAAGTTGATCTTCCCAGTGCACACCTGCGGCGCCGGCCACGATCATGCCCTTCATCAATTCGAGGGCGTTGAGGGCGCCACCGAAACCTGCTTCGGCATCAGCCACGATGGGTGCAAACCAATCAATGCTGTTATCGCCGTTAGAGCAGGCGATTTGGTCTGCGCGAGTAAAAGCATTGTTGATGCGACGCACTACCGCAGGAACAGAGTTCGCAGGATAAAGACTTTGATCGGGATAGGTCTGGCCGGCGAGGTTAGCGTCGGCAGCTACTTGCCACCCCGAGAGGTAGATCGCCTGGAGACCCGCGCGCACCATCTGCACAGCCTGATTTCCGGTGAGCGCTCCGAGTGAACGCACAAACTTCTCTTCTTGGAGAGCTTTCCAGAGACGCTCAGCGCCCCGACGGGCAAGCGTGGCCTCTTCCACCACGGTGCCACGAAGACGAACCACATCGGCGGCAGAGTAAGTACGTTCTACCCCCTTCCAACGAGGGTGGGTAGCCCACTCTTGCTCGAGATCGGCAGCGCTCTTTAGGTGGCTCATCGTGACTCTCCTGCTCTCTGCCCTCGGCATCTGATGGAGTGACCGTAGGACGAAATAGTTGTGTAGAAGTAACTTTCTTCCCTATAGTTGCGCCACGCCCGGAAATAAAGTGTAAATAAATCAGAAAATTGACAACCGAGAAGGGGTGGCGAGATTTCTTCCTCATATGATCCGATTGCGCTGGGTCGCCGCATCCGACACCACCGTCGCAGCGCTCACATCACCTTGGAATCCCTCGCAAAGGCCGTGAGCGCCTCGCCCTCACACCTCTCACTCATCGAAACGGGGCAACGCGAGCCTCGACTGGCGCTGCTTACCAAGATTGCCAAGGAGTTTGGCGTGACGATGGAGGTGTTGCTGACCGCCACACCTGTTGATCGTCGTACCGAATTAACCATTGAACTTGAACATGCACAGCGCTCACATACTTTTATTGGGAGCGGAATTCCGAAGGTGCGGTTTGGCCCCACCATCCCACTCGACGTCATGGAATCAATGGCGGGTTTGCATCGCGAATTGGAACGACGTTCCGCAGTTACTGCGGCCACACCGGAAGAAGCCAGACGTGCAAACGCCACTCTCCGCATCAAGATGCGTCAACGAGATAACTACTTCAAGGAGATCGAGAACGAAGCTGCGAAGTTGCTCAGAGAGTTGGATTATCGAGGTGGGCCACTTGGCGAACGCGGAGTAGATCAACTCGTCGAACATCTTGGGTATGAACTCGTCTATGTGAATGATCTGCCACATTCGACGCGCTCACTCACCGACTTAAAGAACATGCGAATCTACCTTCCTGATTCAGGTTGGGGTGGACACGATCCACGTACCATCATCTTGCAAACTATCGGGCACCAAATCTTGGGCCACACCCCCCCTTCAAGCTTCTCTGACTTTCTTAAGCAACGCGTGGAAGTGAATTACTTCGCTGCCGCTCTCTTAATTCCAGAGACCTCTGCAGTGCAATTACTGAAGCGCGCTAAAGAGGGTAAGTACATTGCTATCGAAGATTTGCGTGATGCGTATGCCGTCTCATACGAAACGGCCGCTCACCGATTTACCAACTTGGCTACCGAACATTTAGGCATTCAAGTGGACTTTGTGAAAGTTCACGAGAGCGGAACTATCTATAAGGCGTACGAAAATGATGGGTTAGCATTTCCAGCTGATCCCTTGGGAAGTATTGAAGGACAGCTCGCATGTCGCCACTCTGGCGCTCGCCGAGTCTTTTCGCAGACTTCTACCGGCATGAGTTACTGGCAATATTTGGACACTCCCAACGGAACTTTCTGGTCAACAACACAATCCGAAGTCACTTCGGCTGGTCCCTTTTCCATCTCTGTCGGAGTGAGATTTGCTGATTCAAAATGGTTTAGAGGGCGCGAAACCACAGAACGTACCAAGTCCACCTGTCCTGATCCTCGTTGTTGCAACGAGGCACCTCTTGACCTGTCAGAGCGCTGGCGCGACATGGTGTGGCCGAGTGCGCGAGCGCACTCACACTTACTAGCGGCACTTCCGCCAGGAACCTTCCCTGGTGTTGATACGACAGAAATTTACCAATTCTTGGAAAGCAAGGAAGATCCTTCAAGCGCACATTGATCGGCGCTCTTGATTGGCATAAGCAAATTTCCGAGCGCAAACACCCCGGACCGTGAAGTTTCATGGAGATGATTCACAATCGGACTCTTGGTGCTCTCGCTTATTTGCAAACTGCCTCGCCGAGCTAACTCGTTATCAGGAATCCAATCTGCGCTAAAGACGACGGTGTCGCATTCAATAACTTCTTCACCTCTCGGGGTAGCAACTCGCACTCCGCTCACCCGATCTCGACCAAGAATTTCAAGGAGTTCCGTCCTTGTTCGCAAGGCGTAGCGATAGCGAAGCGCTGTGCCCCAATGCAGCGGGAAGTAACTTTGATGGCGAGCCTCCGGCGTGAGCATCGCCACTGTCTGCACACCTGCGTGCGCCAAAGTCATCACAGCGGAAAAACTCACATGCTCAGCGCCGATGATCACTGCGCGCTTACCAATCTCCTGATGGCGTTGATAGACCGACTGCTGAAGTGCACCGGTCGTGTAAATACCAACCGGACGCGTCCCCGCAATGGCGCGTGCATTACGCCCACGTTCGCGCGCGCCGGTAGCCAACAATATTTGAGATGCCGACACTTCTTCCAAGCCCAATGGCGAAGTGAGGGCAAGCGCGAGATCACCTGCCCAATCAAGTGCAGTGGTAGATGTTGATATCTCTACTCCTGCTTCAAGGGCCTTAGATATATAACGTGCAGCGTATTTAGGACCACTCATGACTCGATGCAGGTCACGTAAGCCATAGCCGGTATGTGAAGAATGGCGTGGGACTCCGCCAGCCTCGCGTTCGCGGTCAAGGACGCGCACTCGCGCGAAGCCACTCTGCTTTGCTGCAATCGCGGCAGCTAATCCCGCAGGACCAGCCCCAACAATGAGTACATCAACTTCACTCTTTTTCATGACACACCGCTTTTGCTTTCCAAGAGAGCGCGCACTTCTGCATGGCAGTAAAAACCCTGGCAGCGGCCCAACGTGGCACGCGTGCGGCGTCCGAGGCCAGCTTGATCCTGCGGTGGAATCGGTGAAGCGAGCGTTGCGACTACCTCCCCACGTGTGACGCGCTCGCAATGACAAATGATCTCCCCGTATGAAGGGTTCGCGGCGATCAGTGGTTCATTTTGGTACGGGCGCAACGTAGCTTCACCGAGTCTGGGAATGTGAATTGCTGGAAGTGAGTCGTGCACACCAAGATCTAGACCCGCCTGCGTGAGTAGATCTCGAACGTGTTCGGCAATCGCCATGGATGCCGTAAGACCGGTGGAGCGAATGCCACCAACCGTTACATAACGTTGTGGTGCATGAAGAGAGATTTGAAAATCAGAATGTTCCGTAGCCGCACGCAGTCCTACGTATATCGCCGTGATCTCCTCGTCGAGCAACGCGGGCATGATCTTTCGCCCCTTCTCCTGAAGAAACGCCAACCCGGTGATCGAGGACTCAGTTGCACTCTTATCCGAAAGATTCTCGGCAGTGGGTCCGAGCATCACATTTCCAAAAACTGTGGGAGAAACTAACACCCCTTTGCCCATCGACGAAGGTACCGGCAGGAGAATGTGAGAGACGAGAGAGCGAGACAACTTGTCGAAGACCATCAGTTCCCCGCGTCGAGGTGTCACCACAAAGTCTTCAAAGCCAAACTCGCGATCGATCACATCGGAATATAGGCCTGCCGCATTAACGAGATAGCGAGCTTCGAATTCCCCCTGCGAAGTGTGCAAGGTATGCAGATGCGAAGATTGCGCTATGCGTTCGACACGAGTGCTGAGTTGAAGAATTGCACCTGCTGCTTTCGCCTGTGTCGCATAAGCAAGAGTCGTTGACCACGGATCTATGATCCACTCCCCTGGTACGGCGAGGGCGCCCAGAGCGCCAGGACCTAGATGAGGTTCTTTTTCGTAGAGATCAGCAACATCTACGAGATAGGACTCGAGATAACCATTTGCAATGGCTTTTTCTTGGATCTTTGAAAGATTCGCGAACTCTTCGGCACTCCAGGCAACCAGCAGCGCGCCGCACGTTTCGTAAGAGATACCCACTTCACGCGCATATTCACGCAACAAGAAATAGCCACGAGATACGAGGCGTGATTCAAGCGACCCTGGGACCGTGTCGAAACCTGTGTGCAAAATTGCGGTATTTGCTTTTGATGTGCCAGCACCTACATCTGACTTCGCGTCGATAAGCAGGATCGAAAGATCGAAGCGAGCAAGTTCACGTGCGATAGCTGCCCCCACAACACCAGCGCCAATGATGGCCACGTCGAATGTGCGCACGTGAGGAGCGACTCGTTTAGCCATGCGCACTCCTCTCTTGGGCGTTATCTGCCAAATCTTTCCACGTCGACATGTATTCTGCCGCTTGATCTGCGCTCCACTCGGGTTCGAAGGTGGCCACTGGACGCCACGGGGCAACAGCTTCGTCAATTGAAAGAGTGGGTTCTGCCCCAAGGCGAGCGATCGCGGCGACACCAAGAGCGGTGGCATCTGGATGTGGGTATACATCGACGGGGATTTGTGCGAGATCAGCCTGCATCTGCATCAATGTCTTTGATCGTGTGAGTCCGCCGTCGACGCGCAAACGTTGTAGTGCAAGTCCGTCGGCATTCATTGCAGCAATCAATTCAGTCACTTGCGCGGCAATACCATCGACGACTGCTCGAGCGATGTGATCTTTCGTGGAAGCAAGTGAGATGCCGGCGATTGCGCCACTCCCCGATGGTTTCCACCGAGGAGCTCCGAAGCCTGCGAGCGCAGAGACCGCCATGACGCCCCCACTATCGCGCGGCAACGAATCGATTGCTTCAGCACTCTCGAGCAAGCCATTTTCGATTAACCAAGCGACAGCTGACGCGGCTGTAAAGACTTGGCCGTCAAGGTAATGCGCGCGCTCTCCGCGCAATTCCCATGCAATCGAAGTTGCTAGACCGAATTGTGAAATCTTTGGCGTTGCTCCGATGTTCGCCAGCAAGAATGCGCCCGTGCCATAAGTGCACTTGGCCTTACCAGCGATCACACAGGATTGCGCAAAGAGCGCGGCGGGTTGATCGACAATGGCGCCTGACACTTGCACACCTCGAAGCGAAGGCAGATCGGCCGTAGTGATGGCTCCAAATATTTGATCGCATGCAACTACTTCGGGGAGGGTTTCACTTGCTAACCCCCAGAGCTCGAGCAGCTCATGACTCCATGCGCCCGTGTGGATGTCAAGAAGCAGGGTTCGTGAGGCAGTGGCAATATCTGTCACAAAATGTCCGGTGAGTTTTGCATGCAGCCACGCATCAGTAGTGGTGACCACACCTTCGCGTGTCATGTTTTCGCGAAGCCACTTCATCTTTGGCGCCACAAAGTAGGGATCGAGTTGAAGACCGGTGCGCGTCCGAATAAATTCTTCGTGGTCTCGTCGGTCATCACAGAGCGCAGCAGCTCGTGAGTCTTGCCAGACTATGACTGGGGAGAGTGGCTCCAGAGTGCGCGGATCCCAAGCCAGGATCGATTCACCTTGATTAGCCAGCCCTACCGTTTCAAGCGGCGAAGTATCGGAAGTGGCTCTCGATACCGCGGAAACGAGGGAGCCCCAGAGTTCACCTGGGTCGCATTCGACCAGCCCACTCGGGCCGTGCTGGATGGCAAATTCACCAAACCCGCGGCTCAGTACCTCTCCGCGGTCCCCGACAACCAGGGCTTTCGTACCGGAAGTGCCTTGATCGATCGCCAAGATGGGCATGCGCCCACGCTACCCGCCTTAAGCGTGGGGAACGGTGAAAAATTATCTAATTGAGGCAATTCACCTGTCGGTGCTTCCTTCCTCCCCCCTCTTCCGGTTCAATCGTTCCAACGTCCGGAAGTGTCGCCCGTCACAGGGACACCATGCCGGCCCGACTAGCAGGGGGATTAGTGAGCACCTCAACACACGACGACGAGAAACATCTCGCCGAACTTGGGTACAAGCAAGACCTGAATCGCAGCTGGAGTTCTTTCTCCAACTTCGCGATTTCGTTCTCGATCATCTCAATCCTCGCCGGATGTTTCACCACCTTCGGGCAGGCGTGGAATAACGGCGGACCAGTTGCTATCTCGATTGGCTGGCCAATCATCGCGACATTTATTCTTATCATTGGCTTCACTATGGCTGAGCTGGTCTCGGCATACCCCACCTCCGGTGGTATCTACTGGTGGGCAGCAAAACTCGGTGGCCCCAAGGCGGGCTACTACACCGGCTGGCTCAACCTCATTGGTTTGCTCGCCGTTATCGCCTCTGTCTGTTACGGCTGTGCAACTTTCTTTGATCTCGCGTTCTCATCTCTGAGCCCGTCATGGGCCGCAGGGTATTCGCTGCAACGCGTCTTCGTTATGTTCATCGTCATCTTGATCTTGGTCTCTGCATTTAACATCGGTAGCGGTCACTTGATGTCGGTCATCAACAACATCTCGGTCTGGTGGCACGTATTTGGTGCAGCCTTGATCATTGTGATCTTGATAGCTGTTCCCGATCATCACATGAGCGTGGGCGACATGTTCAGCATGAGAGTGAATAACTCTGCTGGCCTTGCAAGTGGAAGTAGCAGTAGTAGTGGGTACTGGTTCTACGTACTCCCGCTCGGCTTCTTGCTGACGCAGTACACCATCACCGGGTTCGATGCTTCGGCGCACCTTTCAGAAGAGACTCAAGGTGCTTCACAGGGTGCGGCTAAAGGAATCTGGAAGTCAATCTTCTACTCCGCAATTGGTGGCTGGGTTCTTCTCCTTGCCTTCCTTTACGCAGTACAGGATCCAGAGAAGGTCACTGCTGGAGGTGGCGGTGTTGCCGTAATTTTGGCGCAAGCACTCAGCGCGAAACTCGCCGGTACTGTGCTGCTTATCTCAGCCATCGGTCAGTTCTTCTGCTCCTCGGCTTGCATGACGAGCTGCTCACGCATGCTCTACGCATTTAGCCGCGATGGTGTGGTTCCTGGTTCTAAGAAGTGGTCAACGCTTAACAAGGGCAAGGTGCCAGCTAACGCTGTAATCGCTTCCGCCGTTGTCGCCATGATCATCACTTTGCCAGCTCTCGTGAAGGTCAATATCGGAACTGCCGATGCACCCGTTCTTGTACCTATCGCGTTCTACGCAGTGGTATCGGTTGCGGTGATTGGTCTCTACCTCGCCTTCGCAATTCCGATCTGGCTCCGTTGGCGTATGGGCGACAAGTTCGTCCAAGGCTCATGGAACCTCGGAAATAAGTGGAAGTGGATGGCACCAGTTGCCGTTGCTGAAATCGTCATTATCAGCATTTACTTCATCCTCCCCACCACTCCAATGGGTACCCCATGGGATCCATCATTTGATTGGAAGTTCCTCAACTACGCACCACTGCTTACCGGTGGCGCGCTGCTCGCACTCTGGATCGGTTGGCACCTCTCAGTAAAGAAGTGGTTCACCGGACCAAAGCGCACGATCGACGCCTAAAGCGTTGTTCTAGAAAAGCCCCCGTGCCTATCGGCGCGGGGGCTTTTCTATATTCACAGCCAATGTCGCACACACCATCTTTTCACGACACCACTCTTTGGGATCCCCAAGTAAAAGAACTCGCCGTACTTGTCACCGACCTTTGCAATCGCACTCGCGTGAAGCTCGTAAGTGCAAATCTCCTTCCGGGAAGGATTGATGGCTTCGCTATTGGATTATCGGGAAATAGCAACCCCAGCACTTGGTTCATACCTAAATAATCGCCCCCACTTCCTGAAGCATGAAAAAACCTGTCAAAGTCATTGGTACGACGGTTGTGTTTTCAGCTAAACGGACAGCCAAAACGAGGTTTGAATTTCCAGGAGCGCCAGTGAAGTCAATGGTTGCATAAACGACGGCACCGGAAGAAGTATCAGCTCCATGTGGACTGGAAAAATTCATGCGGAACTGATTTTTGGAGCCTTGAGAAGATGAAACTTTGAGGTTTGTTTCCAGCACGCTCAGCATATTTGCCCCTGAAATCAAGCCATCGACTTGAACCGTAACAATATATTTTTTACCTACTACTAAACTCCCGAAACTCTGAGAATCAAACCAAGTGTTACTCGTCGTGGACAAATTCGATACCCATCCCAGAGCGCCTACGGAGACGGATGAGGGTCCAGCTGAACCTTGCACACCCGTTGCACCCTGAGATCCTGTTGAACCTGTGACGCCCGCGGTTCCTGTTTCACCTTTCGGACCCGTTGAACCCGTTGGACCCGTTGAACCAATTGATCCGGTTGACCCTGCAGTTCCGGTTTCACCTTTGATGCCTTGTGCACCTGTCGCACCTGTCGCACCTGTTGGTCCTTGGGGTCCAGTACCACCTCCACCACCGCCGCTCGGCCCTTGTGGACCTGTCGCACCTATGG
>JAPLBA010000131.1 GCA_026393015.1 Actinomycetota bacterium | reverse complement strand
GTTACTCGTAAAAGTGAAGATTCATTAGTGAGTACCCACGGTTGTATTCCTGAGAAGAAGTCATCAGGAAATATGCCGGTCTGAGTCAGTACCACTATTTGCTTTGTATGATTTCGATAAGGTTCGGTGCGCCCCGTTTCGGCACCAATAATGATGGCGTCGCATTGGGCTCGCAAATGATGAAAGAGCTGTCTATCTCGTGGATTTGTTAACTCTTTCGATGCTCCAGATGGTGCATATCCACCGGTGTGATCGACAATGAGGTTCAAAATGAATTTTGCATCTTTGATGTCGTAGAGTCGAGTGAATTCAGGGTCGAGAGGGGAGGCGGATATGTGGGCAGTCTTGGCCCCATTTGCGCTCACGGCTCGCCTCCTAGCGATGGTTCCTGAACAAGGTACCGCGATGCTGCTGCGGCAGGCGATGGTTGGGGATTACGGACGGCACTTTTATCCGCTCTCGGACCGTGCGCGGGTCTGCTAATTACGCGGCAGGGGCTTACGAGCAGTGAGCGCCCAGACCACACAAAGCACGACGCCGATCGCCGAAATCAAAGTGACCAGCGAGACGCGTTCGTGGAGCAACAGCGCAGACCAACCTAAGGTCATCAGTGCTTGAAGTTGTTGTACCTGACCACCCCGCGCAGTTCCGGCCTCGTTGAGTCCCTTATACCAAGCGAAGAAGCCCAAGTACATCGAGGAAATTCCGATGACAAGCAAGCCGACAATTCCGTGCCAGGTGTAATCATGTTGCGCATGTGTGCGTGACCAGAGCCAGATAGAAAGCGGCAGATTAAGGGGAAGTGCCAGGATCACCACCCAAGAAATCACCTGCCACCCCGGATACTCTTTTGTGAGGCCGGCACCTTCTACGTAGCACCAAGAAGAAGCAATAACGGCAACTACCGTGAGGCCGTCGGCCACGAGGTCACGCGGAGTGCCATCGGTGCGTGAGAACGAGAAGAGCACGAGGATGGCTGTGCCGGCCGCCGAGGCAATCCAGAATGAGCGGCTGACTCGTTCGTGTGCGCGAAGTACCGCTAGTAGTGCAGTGACTAGGGGCATGATGGCCGCAATAACCGCAATCTTCGCTGAAGTGCTATTGGGGCGGTCGAGAGCGAGTGCAATAAGTATGGGCCATCCAAATGCCGCGCCCAATGCGGTGTAGATAAAACTGCGCAAATGTTCCCGTCTGAAGCGAGGCGCTTTACGCACTTTTAAGATCACCGCGGCAAGTGCTGCAGCGATGACTGCGCGCCCCGTGGAGGTGAAGTAGGGATCGAAGCTTTCAAGGGCCCATTTAGTCATGGGAAGTGAGAGGGAGAAAAGAAAGACACCAAGGAATGCGAAACCGAGTCCACGCTTTTCGAGGGAGGTGAGTTTTGCGCTGGTCACGGTGGGCCTTCCTGCTCAAGGCTTTGATCCTAGTCCGAGTATTCTTCTCCCATGCGGTTTACCCCTGACTTTGTAATTGAGTCTGATCGCCTCCTGATTTTTGCAGTGAGCATTGCCGAATATGACAAGCTCTCGGTGGAACGGTCGGATCCAACTCTCTGGGTTGATCGAGGGGTCCATAATTCAGGGCGTCATCTTCTAGATTCACCTGGGCCGCTAGTGCATCGTATTCC
>JAPLBA010000110.1 GCA_026393015.1 Actinomycetota bacterium | reverse complement strand
ACTCAAATAAGAGGTGGGGTGAGCGACGGGACTCGAACCCGCGACATCCGCGACCACAACGCGGCGCTCTACCAGCTGAGCTACGCCCACCATGTCCCGCAAGGCCGGAATCCCAGCGGGCGATCACATAATAGGGGTTCGCGCCGTGACTTCGGGGGAGGTGGGCGTGGATATGAGCCTCAAGTTGAGATTGAGGGTTCTAGGAAGCAGGTTTTTCGTACTTCTCCGCGATGGATTTCGCTCGGTCGCTCTCAAGACCAGGGGCGGGAGTAAAGATCGCCTCTCGGTAGTAGCGCAGCTCATTGAGGGAATCTTGGATATCGCCCAGGGCGCGATGGTTACCGCTCTTCTTCGGGCTGGCGAAGTAGGTGCGCGGGAACCATCGGCGCGCGATCTCCTTGATTGAAGAGACGTCGATGATTCGGTAGTGGAGGTGGGCATCGAGGAGCGGAAGGTCGCGCGCGATAAAGAGTCGGTCCATCCCGACGGAATTACCGGCCAGCGGCGCCTTTCGTGCCTCCGGAACCCAGGTGGTGATGTATGCCATCACTTTGGTCTGCGCCGCTTCCAGAGACGTGCCACTTTCAAGTCCTTCGATGAGACCAGATTCGGTGTGCATGTTGGTAACAAATTCACTCATAGTGAAGCCGGTCGGTGGCTTGATGATGATGTCTACACCCTCGCCAAGTGGATTCAAATCAGCATCAGTGACGATGACTGCAATTTCAATGAGAGCATCTTTCTCAAGATCAAGGCCGGTCATCTCGCAATCAATCCAGACGATGCGCTCGTTGATCTTGTCGCCGATGATCGGATCTATTTTGCTATCGCTCATTGCGAATCCTTAGCTGCTGCTACTTCTTCGGGACGAGGTTGCGCGGCGCGCCAGCCAATAAAGAATTGTAGAACGCAGAGCGCTGCGAGGAAGAAGTAAGGGGCTTTCCAGGAATCTGTTGCTTGATGAATCTGGCCCACAATGATGGGCCCCATTGCGGCCACGATGTAGCCCACACCTTGCGCCATGGCCGAAAGGGGGCCGGCTTCGGAAAGTGATCGCGATCGCAATGCGATCATGACAAGTGCGGTGGGGAATGAAGATTGCCCGATTCCTAGAAGAATGATCCAAAGAAGTGGCGCGGTGTTATGGGCTGCTGCCATACCGATAAATCCAATAAGTGAAGCGCAACTCACAAGCACCATCGGTTTACGTTGATCCAAACCGCGACCAAGCCAGAGTGGAATGAGTAGTGAACAAGGGATCGATATTCCCGTGGTTAACGCGAGCAGGGAACCCGCAGAAGCAGGGGAGTGGCCCCAATCAATGAGAGTCTTAGGGAGCCATGCGACAGTTGTATAGAAAGTTGTTGATTGAATCCCCATATAGAGCGTGACATACCAAGACATCGGATCACGAAAGATGGCGCGCCACGGTGCTTTATGAATTGTGGTCACCACGTGCGCATCAGCGTGATGTCTGGCTACCGGAATCCACAAGATCAACGCAATGAATGGAATGATCACCCAGATAGCGATGCCGCCCCGCCAGTTATGCGTAGTGGCATTGGAAATAGGCACGGAGAGCGCGGCGCCCATGGTTGCAAACGTGGCTAATACCACGGTGTAGACCGGCATGATTTTTGTGAGGTTGGAGCCGAAGTCGCGTTTGATGATCACTGGTACCAGTACGTTGAGCGCGGCGATCGCGAGGCTGGCGAGCACCGTTCCAAGAAAGAGTGCAGTCGAGTTAAAAACAGCCCGCAATGAAAGTGCGACCACCAGGGTGCCAATGAAAAAGAGAATTGCGCTTTCCGTGGGCTTGCGTCTTGCAAACTTCGAGATTCCGATGGGTGCGGCCAAGCCGAAGAGGATAAGAGGAATCGAGGTCAATGCGGCGAATTGGCTCAGCGAGAGGTGGAGGTCGCTGCGAATCGCGTTGATTTGGGGCGGGACTGAGGTCAAGGCGGAGCGCTGGGAGGCGGCGACCGCCATGAGTGCTACGACCTCCCGACCTCTCTTCACTCCAGCGAGCCTACCTTTGCGGAAGACCCTTGAGTTAATTCAGCCTCCGTTCACTTTGAATCCACTTATCTGGCGTGGCGCAGGTAGGGAGCCGTAGCAAGATAGCGTCATGAGCACCCCGACCTCGGTTCCGCCCCAGTCGGAGATCCCGCCGGCGCGCGCGATCATCCTTACGCGTCGCCTCTCTGACCGCGTCTTTCGGGGGGTCGTCACCACTGGTGGATTCGTCTCACTTATTGTTCTCGGCCTCATTGCGCTCTTCTTAGCTTCTCGAAGCATAAATATTTTCAAGACTTTCGGCTTTGGATTTATTACCGAATATAAGTGGGATTCGGGAGACCCAGATAACGGTATTGCGCCGGTCCTTGGAATCGGCGCCATGCTCATTGGCACCATTGTTACTTCAGTTGTGGGTCTTGTAATCGCTCTCCCCGTTTCTGTTGGCATGGCACTCTTCCTTGAGTACTACATGCCCATCCGACTAAAGAAATCACTCACCATGGTGATTGATTTGATGGCGGCCATTCCATCGGTTATTTTTGGGCTCTGGGGATTCTTCGTACTCATGCCACACGCCGTGTACTGGGCGAAGTTGCTTCACAAATATTTCGGCTGGATTCCCTTTCTCGATGTGCAAGCTCCAATCTTCGAGCGTTCACCATTCATCGCTGGGCTGGTGCTGAGCATTATGATCATCCCGATCGTCACTTCAATTTCGCGCGAAGTGTTTTCCCAAGTCCCACTCGATCGAATTCAAGCCGCCTACGCGCTGGGCGCGACACGGTGGACGATGATCAAAGCGGTGGTACTTCCCTTTGGTTCGAGTGGGATCGCTGGTGGGGCAATGCTGGGACTCGGCAGAGCCATGGGTGAAACCGTGGCGGTATATCTCGTACTTAATCTTTACTACCAACCGAACTTCCAAGTCCTCTTCTCAGCTGGTGGTTCAGTTGCATCGATGATTGTGACGAAGTTTGGTGAGGCTGGGCAGCTAGAACTTCAAGGTTTGATGGCCGCTGGTCTCGTGCTCTTTATCGTTACTTTGATTATTAACTTTCTCTCAAACATGATCGTCAAGCGCACTTCTAGGACGGGCAACTAAAATGAGTGCCCAAGTCCCACAACTTGAAGCCCGAGACTTTTCAGCTGTTTCTCCAAAGAAACCTTGGAAGTTGTCGCCTCGCGAAGTCGCAGTTAATGCCTCCACAATTGTTATTGCCCTGATTCTCTCGCCCATCATCGTACAAATTACTCCGTTAAAAGGAAAGCTCGGTTTAGTTCTCACCTTCATTCTGGTTGCCACGGTGGGAAATATTGTGCTCTCGTTTCTTCGGCAAGGTGTACAAGCGATTGGTAACTCCATTGCCTCCACATTCATTTTCTTAGCAGCGGGGTTAGTACTGCTTCCGGTGGCGAGCATTTTCTTCACGGTCATCATGCGCGGTTATCACGCACTTCGTATTAACACTTTTACGCAAGACATGTCAGTGGCGCAGTCAGATGGGCCATTTACCGAAGGTGGCGCTTTGCACGCGATCCTCGGAACTCTCATGTTGGTCCTCATTGCATCGCTCATCAGTGTTCCGATTGGGATCCTCACTGCGCTATACCTCACCGAAGTCAAAGGCCGAGCAGAAGGCCTCATTCGCTTCCTCGTACAAGCGATGAGCGGCGTGCCGTCCATCGTTGCCGGGCTCTTCATCTACTCCGTTCTTATTGTGGGAGCAGGCGGTCACTACTCTGGATTTGCTGGTGGGCTCTCGCTCTCGATTCTTATGTTGCCGACGGTGGCAAGGACTGCAGAAGAGGTCCTCAAACTGATTCCGCGAGATCTCCGCGAAGCAGGCGTGGCACTTGGTGGAACGCAATGGCGCACCGTTGTGATGGTGGTGGTCCCTGCGGCGAGAAGTGGCATCGTCACTGCGATCATTTTGGGTGTTGCGCGAGTAGCTGGCGAAACTGCCCCGCTTTTGCTCACAATTCTTGGGAGCACGGCTACGCATCTCAATCCCATGGACGCACCAACTTCGGCGCTACCGCTTTATACCTTCAATTTATTGCGTACTGGGCTCAATGTTGCCATCGATCGTGCTTGGACTGGCGCACTTGTCCTCATGATTCTCGTACTTATCCTCTTTGTGTTGGCTCGTTTGGCTTCAGGGAGGAAGAAATGAGTGACGTGATGGAATTTGAAGGTAATCAGGATAATATTTCAACCAAGACGTACCTGGAGGAAGCAGTGTCACAACAAGAGATCTCATCACTTGCGTCCGTAGTGAGCCATCACTCGACGCCCAGCTCTCAGCCACTCGGGACAGGCCTTGAGGCACGCGGCGTCCATGCATG
Source organism: Actinomycetota bacterium (assembly GCA_026393015.1). Classification (GTDB taxonomy): domain Bacteria; phylum Actinomycetota; class Actinomycetes; order Nanopelagicales; family Nanopelagicaceae. The sequence continues at coordinate 20,121 of JAPLBA010000110.1, read as the reverse complement.
GTTCGGTAAGCATCATGCTCTAGCCGATGTGAACCTCGATTTCCCTGCAGGCACAGTCACCGCGTTGATTGGTCCATCAGGCTGCGGTAAGTCAACATTCCTGCGAACCCTCAACCGGATGCACGAATTCATTCCAGGTGCTGCCATGGCTGGCGAAGTTCTGCTCGATGGCAAAGATATTTATGAACCAGGAACAGATGTCACCAAGATTCGTTTGAAGGTAGGCATGGTTTTTCAAAAGCCAAACCCTTTCCCTTCCATGACAATCGCAGAGAATGTCCTTGCGGGTCTCAAATTAGCTCAGCTCAAGGCGGTAAATAAAGACGACCTACTTGAAGAGTGCCTACATCGTGCTGGTCTCTGGAATGAGGTCAAGGATCGCCTCAAGGCACATGGTGGTTCGCTCTCCGGCGGGCAACAGCAACGCCTCTGCATTGCTCGGGCACTTGCGGTAAAGCCAGAAGTTCTCTTGATGGATGAGCCCTGCTCGGCACTCGATCCGGGCTCCACCCTTAAGGTTGAAGAGACTGTGCGTCAACTGATCGAATCGGTCATTGTCGTGATTGTGACGCACAATATGCAACAAGCGGCACGCGTTTCTGATTACACAGGCTTTTTCTTGAGCGATGGTGGGCCGGGTCAATTGATCGAAACCGCCCCGACCAGCGAGATATTCTCACGTCCGAAAGATCCCCGCACTGAGGCCTACGTCACCGGCCGCTTCGGCTGATCCTGGGCTCTAGTTCGTGCTCAAGATCAAGACACCTACTGTTCACTTTTGCGTTGGTGGGCGTTTGCCTTGTCGAGGTCTTTCGTTTCACTTCGGTACATAAATTTTGGACAGTAAAACACCTACTCACACGAAAAGGACCCCCGAATGACTCTTCGTCTCGGACGTCGATTTAACATCGGAGCTACCGCTCTGGTCTCTGCAGCTCTCGTTACTGCTCTTGTGGCAGCCCCTGCCCATGCAGCAGTAACCATCAGCGGTTCCGGCTCAACGGCCGTTAAGAACCTCCTCGATGTATGTATCCCTGATTACCAAAAGGCCACTGGCAACACTGTGAACTACGCAGGTGGTGGTTCTGGTGCAGGACGTTCGGCTTTTACCGCTGGAACTGTTGACTTCGCTTTCTCGGATGCTGCCTTCGGTACTACCGAAGCCAAGCCATCAGACTTTCTTTACGCACCAATCGTTGCGTTCCCTCTTGCTGTCATGGTGAAGCTCGATGGATACAACGACACCCTTAACCTCAGCGCAAAGACCCTTTCGGGAATTTACGCGGGCAAAATCACCAAGTGGAACGACGCTGCGATCGTCGCTGATAACAACAAGACCGTTCAGACTCCTGTGTATGGCAAGGAAGCTGTGTATTCGATGCGTGCCAAGATCGATCCAAAGACCAAGAAGCCAATGAAAGATAAAAAGGGCAAGGTCGTAATGGAGAAATTCCAGTCTGGCACCAAGGATGTTGTGACTGGCACCAAGGATGTTGTGGAGTCTGCGAAGCTTCCTGCAACTTCGATCACTGTCTGGTTCCGTTCTGACAAGTCAGGTTCCACTGGAATCTTGACCAACTGGCTCACCAAGCTTGACCCCACCACGTGGACCAAGGCTGGCTCTGCTGGACAACAAACCTTCACCTCTGCATTCCCAGGAGATTCAGTACCGGCCGGTACTTTCCAAGGTGGCAGCGGTTCTGACGGTGTGGCTAACGGTGTGGCATCTAAGGATGGCTCAATTGGTTACGCAGAAACCTCGTACGCAACCGAGCGCAAGCTCCTCGTTGCTAAGTTGCAAAACGGTGCAGGCGAGTACGTTGGTCCAACCCCTGAAGCTACTGCTGTCTTCTTGAACAACTACCTTCCAGGTGCCAAGGGCACTGTGAACGTTGACGTTCTCAGCAAGGCTTCTGGTGCGTACACGCTCTCTTCCTTCTCCTACGGCCTCGCTTATGGCGCTGGCAAGGATGCCACCAAGCAAGCAACAGTGAAGGAATTCTTCACGTACGTGCTCACCACATGTGCAACTGCGAATGCTGTTGCAAAAGGCTACATTCCAGTTACGGGAGCCCTTTCCACCAACGCTGTGGCAAACATTGCAGCGATTGGCTAACTAGAAATCCGTCCCTTTCGGGGAGGGGCGTGTGGGGCTCGGAGGCAACTCCGGGCCCCTACGCTTTTGCTGGGGCTCACTATTCCCGCATTTAGATCTACTGGAATTCAGTGGCGCGCCCGGCAGGATTTGAACCTGCGACCGTCCGCTTAGAAGGCGGGTGCTCTATCCAGCTGAGCTACGGGCACTTGCCGGCAAGATTACCGGTCTTCTTGGATGCCACCGCAGTCCACAGGCGCTTCGCGGATCCCCAGGCTAAGAATTCACTCTTGGCTTACGAATATCTCGGCTCAAGGCTACGCAGGCTCCCAAATGGGGAGGAAGCGCAGCAAAGGAGATCGAGATGAGCATTCCAGTTACTTTCATGGGAAATGTAGCAACCGAAGTGAAGTCACTTGCCACTGCAAGTGGACGTCAGGTGGCGGTCTTTCGATTAGCAGTTCCGGACCGTCGATGGATTAAGGGCAAGGGCTGGGTTGATGGCGATCCCACCTTCTTGGCAGTTTCAGTCTTTGGGCAGCTGGCAGCCAACGTGGCGGCATCGCTAAAACGTGGAGAGCCAGTGGTGGTGGTCGGCCGCCTCCGCATGTCGACCTGGCAGAAGGCGCTCGATGGCGGGGCGACCTCTAGCGGTCAGAGCCTAGAGGTAGAGGCTTCCCATGTAGGGCACGATCTGATGAGGGGCGTCACGACTTTTAGTCGTCCAGCGGTGATGATCGAGCCAGAGGATGAGGCAGCCGCCATCGCCGAAGGTCTCCTTCGTCAAGCAGAGCAAGATGGCGAACTATTAGAGGAGAACGCGGCCTAACCCGAGCGCCAGTTTCTTCGGTCACGCCCGTCCCCGGTAAGGTGACGTACGTGGCCGAATTTATTTATACGATGAAGAAAGCGCGCAAAGCGCACGGCGACAAAGTCATTCTTGATGACGTCACCTTAATGTTCTACCCCGGAGCCAAAATTGGCGTGGTCGGGCCCAACGGTGCAGGTAAGTCGACCGTTCTGCAAATCATGGCTGGTATTCAACAGCCCTCCAATGGAGAAGCATTCCTTACCCCCGGCTACTCGGTGGGCATCCTCCTACAAGAGCCGCCACTCAACGAAGAGAAGAACGTCCTTGAAAACGTACAAGAGGGCGTGGCCGAGACCATAGGTCTACTCAACCGCTTTAATGCCATCAGCGAAGAGATGGGTTCAAATCCCGACGCTGATTACGACAAACTTTTGGCAGAGATGGGGGATTTACAAGAGCAACTCGATCATCGAAATGCGTGGGATCTTGACGCGCAATTAGAACAAGCGATGGATGCACTTCGTTGCCCACCCCCTGATGCAGATGTGAAAGTACTCTCTGGTGGAGAGCGACGTCGCGTTGCGCTCTGCAAATTGCTCTTGCAAGCACCGGATCTGCTTCTGCTTGATGAGCCCACAAACCATTTAGATGCCGAGAGTGTGCAATGGCTCGAGCAACACCTGGGAAAGTACCCAGGAGCGGTGGTCGCGATTACTCACGATCGGTACTTCCTGGACAACGTGTCGCAATGGATTTTGGAACTTGACCGTGGTCGCGCTTATCCATACGAAGGTAACTACTCCACATACTTGGAAACCAAAGCCACTCGTCTCAAAGTTGAAGGTCAGAAAGATGTGAAGCGCGCGAAGCGACTTGCCGAAGAACTCGATTGGGTACGTCAAAACGCCAAGGGTCGCCAGGTGAAGTCGAAGGCTCGCCTTGCGCGCTATGAAGAGATGGCTGCCGAAGCAGACAAGATGCGCAAACTCGACTTCGATGAAATTCAGATTCCGCCAGGGCCACGCCTTGGCAATGTAGTTGTGGAAGTTGACCATCTTTCAAAGGGCTTCGGCGATCGGCTGCTCTTTGATGATCTTTCGTTCACCTTGCCGCGCAACGGCATCGTAGGCGTCATTGGACCCAACGGTGCTGGTAAAACCACGCTCTTTAAGATGTTGCAAGACATGGAGCAACCAGACAAAGGATCCGTAAAAATTGGTGAGACTGTAAAAATTTCTTATGTTGATCAGTCACGTAGCGGTATCGATCCGAAGAAGTCGCTCTGGGAAGTTGTTTCCGACGGCCTAGATTTCTTAAAGGTTGGCCAAGTAGAAATGCCAAGTCGTGCCTACGTGTCCGCTTTTGGTTTCAAAGGCCCTGATCAACAGAAGGCGGCAGGCATTCTCTCGGGTGGTGAGCGAAACCGACTTAACTTGGCGCTCACTCTGAAGATGGGTGGAAACTTATTACTTCTCGATGAGCCCACCAACGACCTTGATGTGGAAACTTTAGGTTCACTGGAAAACGCGCTTCTTGAGTTTCCTGGATGCGCTGTGGTGATTTCCCACGATCGCTGGTTCCTTGACCGAGTCACGACGCACATTTTGGCTTATGAAGGTGATTCTCAATGGTTCTGGTTTGAAGGTAACTTCGAATCGTATGAGAAGAACAAGATTGAACGCCTTGGCGCAGATGCTACTCGTCCACATCGCGCAACTTATCGCAAGCTTACTCGCTAAGCGTTTCGCGTATGCGTCACATTTACCAATGCCCTGTGCGCTGGGGTGACATTGACGCATTCCAACACGTTAATAACGTGGCTTATCTCGAGTATTTGCAGGAGGCGCGCGTTGATATGTTCTGGGTGCATCCAGCACGTGCAGGATTGAAGCCGTTGGCTCGCGGAATTGTGGTGGCAAGACATGAAATTGATTACCTGGCGCCTATGGAGTGGCGCGAAGCTCCTATCACTATAGAAATTTGGGCGACCAAGGTACTTGCCTCAAAATTCGAACTCGCATACCTACTGCGCGATGACGAGCGTGCCTATGCGCGCGCCAAGAGCGTGATGGTGCCCTTTGATTTGGAGAGTCAACGTCCTCGAAGGATGAATGATGCTGAGAAAGAAGCGCTCGCACCTTTTCTAGAGCAAGAATGATCAGACGCCTCAAGAACGTTCATCTTTCTTGGGTAGCCGCCGCCGTTGGCTCTCTGCTTTGCGGCTGCGATTATCGTCATGTTCACTGATCCAAAGGCGCGCCCGCTAGAATTGAAATCATGAGCGCGAACTTCTATGAGGCAGTTGGTGGGGCACCAGTTTTCAAAAAGTTGGTAGATCTCTTCTACGAAGGTGTAGTGACGGATCCACTCCTTCGCCCGCTCTATTCGGATGAGGATTTGGCCGGCGCCAAAGAGCGCCTCACTCTTTTCCTTATGCAGTACTGGGGAGGCCCCGGAACCTATTCGGAACAGCGTGGCCACCCAAGGCTTCGGATGCGCCACGCTGATTTTGAGATCACTGGTGCTGAACGCGATGCGTGGCTCAAACATATGATTTTTGCAGTTGATGCTCTCGAGCTAGAGCCAGACTTGCATGCGGAACTCACCAAGTATCTGGAAGCAGCGGCGTTCTCCTTGGTTAATAGCCCTGACCGCTAGTTCGTGCCAAAAGAGCATTGAGCAAACGTACGACAGCTGAATTGCGGTTATTTGCGACCCAGTGATATGCCACCCGGCTTAGAGGCGCTATCCAGGAGATGAAATGACCGAGAAGTCGCCAACGTGTGAGTTTCAGCAAATATGCGACCGCGTCTGCGCCGGAGAGCGCGCGATTGTCGAGAATCAGGTGTACCGAACTCGCTGCCTCCGCTTCGGAGAGCATGTGTTGAATTAGATCAGCTTCTTGGTAGGGGATAGCTCGAAGTTGCACGCGTGATTGAATCCATTGAACACAATTGCGGCAGAACTCGCACTCCCCATCGAATATCAAGATCACGGTTGCGACTTATTCCCTAACTTGAGAATTTCACCATTACGCACATACCAAAGAGTTCCATCAGTTGATCGCACGGTGGTCACTCGAAGACCCACAGATTCAACAGTGCCTTCGGACTCATTAATGATGATGTGGTCTCCCACGCCGTATTGGTCTTCGAAGAGCATGAAGATTCCAGAGACCATGTCCTTGACAATGTTCTGCGCGCCCAGGCTGACGGCCAGACCGAGCACGCTTGCACTTGCGATAATCGGCGCCACGTTAAGACCGAGTTCACCAAGGATCATTACTAGTGCCACGACGCCGACTGCTGCGTTCATAGTGGAGCGCAGAATGCTACCCATGGTCATCGCACGCTCACGGCGCCGCTGGTGATGCTGGGAGCCGCTCTCTGGGGCAGTCGTGACTCGGGAGATGATGCGCGCGATGGCTCGCCTGCCCACCCAAAGGATGACTATGGCGATCGCCAGGATGGTGAGAACGTGCAGTGGGGCATCCTTAAACCAAAGCCAGACCTGGTTTGTAGAAAGGGCTTCTGCTGCGGTTGACATAGGGCAAGGTTAGCCGGGAAGGGTCAGGGGGTGGCTTCCACGCGTGGAGTTCACCCAATATTTAGTCGAGGCTCGCCCGGTCAATGCTGGAGAAACACCCGAGCGCGGGGCAGGATTTCCCTAGACGGCGCGGGCCACGCGCTGGGGGAGAAGAGCAGATGCGGCAATCACTCGTGTTGAACGCCACTTACGAGCCTCTCGGCGTCGTCTCAGATCGTCGCGCGCTTATTCTGGTCCTCAATAATCGGGCCATCACGGTGCAAGAGTCGGCACACATCCTTAAACATCCTGGCGGAGCAGTAGTTCTCCCTGCAGTCATTCGACTCACTAAATACATTCGTGTTCCTTATCGCCACGCAGTGCCACTCACTAGGCGTGCCATCTTTGCAAGAGACGGCGGGCGATGCGTGTACTGCGATGCACCAGCAACCAGCATTGATCATGTGTTGCCACGTAGTCGTGGGGGATCCCACGCCTGGGAAAACGTAGTGTCCGCGTGTCACCGCTGTAATCATGTGAAGGCCGACCGCATGCTCAAAGATTTAGGTTGGCGTATGCGCCATAAACCGATCGAACCAGCGGGAGCCGCTTGGCGCATTCTTGGATCGGGTCGAGCAGACCCCACCTGGGTGCAATACCTAGAACCCTATGGCGCTTCTAGCGCAATCGCTTGAGGTAGGCTCTCAACTATGAGCACACTCGAAACTAACCTTCTCCTAGTGGGCATCGCAGTCGGAGTATTTCTATTCATTTCTGCGATCGTGTGGGTAACTACCGGAGAGAAAGGCCGGGGTGTTGCTGGTCTTGAGCGTCCCGATTGGGAACTCTAAGAAGCATCGCATTTCTGCGCGATAAGTGCCCGCGATAGGGCGTCACGATTTTCCGCAACATATCTGCGCAAGCCTGGTGCAGCATCTGAATGATCCGAGAGCCATTTCTCGCACTTATTTAATGTGCCGGCTGTTGTTTCGTAAATGGGGAATGCCAGATTCACAATTGTTGAAGATATTTCATAGGTAAGACGTCCCCAGATCTCTTCAATGATCGCAAAGTACTCATCGACGTATACGGAGAGTAAGTCACGTTGCGATGGTCGACGGAATCCAGCAATGAGAGCATCGTTGGTATGGTTGGCCTCTGTTCCGCTGATGATGCGATCCCACACTGCGCGCTTAGAATTGGCATCGGGGCGTGCGGCGAGTGCGAAAGTTGCAGAGCGGTGCCCGTCGGCGGTGTTGTCGCGTTCAAGCTCTTCGTTAATTTCAGATTCCGCGAGCAAGTTCACTTGGGCGAGGCAACCGACAATGAGCCAGCGTAAGTCGGTGTCGATTATCAGGCCTTCAACTGCGCCATCAAGCATCGATTTTAGTTGAGTGTGATGTGCAGGAGATGGTGAGTTTGCGGCTGCATTCACAAAGGCGCGGGCAAATGAGAGTTGCTCACCGCTTCCGGGCTGTGCTGATGCCATGAGCTCATTTAAGCCATCTGAAAGCTTGATTCTGAGAGCGTCACGGTTTTTAGGTGCCGAGTAGAGCTCCACAGCAGTGGAAAGATGAGTGGTGACGGTGCGGGCAACTAGAACTAATGAGCTATTCCCACGAAGTGCTTGTAGCCCAAGTGCAAGAAAGGCGGTCGCTGCGAGTTCACCGTCGCGAACCATGTCCCAAGCCGCAGCCCAGGCAAGGGATTGTGTGAGTGGATCGCCAAATTGATCGATATGCGAGATGAGCGCCTTGAGTGAGTCTGCGTCAAAGCGAATCTTGGCATAAGAGTAATCGAGATCATTGATAAGCAGCACGTCGGCCTTGGGGAGGCCGGCCAGATCTACAACGACCGTTTCGCTTCCCACAACATCGAGTTCGTGACTACTACGTCGAACAAGGGTGCTTCCCTCAATGTCATAGAGGCCGACCGCTAAGCGATGAGGGCGGATTTCAGTCGATCCTTCAGGCATAGTTGGTGCGCTCTGCTCGATGACGACTTGCGCGTACTTTTCTCCATCCAGAGTGACCCGGGGGCGCAAAGTATTTACGCCGGCAGTTTTAAGCCATGTTTCAACCCAGGGTCCGAGAGCACGTCCGCTCGTGGCTTCGAGTTCGACAAGAAGATCGTTGAGGGTGGTGTTTTGCCACGCGTGTTTGGCGAAGTAAACCTTGAGCGCCGCTACGAAATTCTCTTCTCCGATGTAAACCACAAGTTGGCGAAGGACCGAAGCACCTTTCGCGTAAGAGATGCCGTCGAAGTTGGCGCGCACCGCCTCCATATCGGACATGTCGGTGGCTACTGGGTGTGTGGAAGAGAGTTGGTCTTGGCGATAGGCCCAGTTCTTGCGCTCGGTGTTGAAGGCGGCCCATGAGTTAGTGAAGCGAGTTGCCTTGGCGAGTGCGGTGTATGAGGCCCACTCCGCGAAAGACTCGTTGAGCCAGAGATCATCCCACCAGCGCATGGTGACGAGGTCGCCAAACCACATGTGCGCCATTTCGTGAAGAATGGTGTTTGCGCGCCAGTTGTACTCCTCTTCAGCGGCTTTGCTCCGGAATACAAAAGAGTCTTCGTTGAAGGTGACGCAGCCAGCGTTCTCCATGGCGCCCGCGTTAAATTCGGCTACTGCGATTTGGTCATACTTGGCGAACGGATAGGCGAGACCAAATTCTTCTTCGAAGAAGGCGAAGCCACGCTTGGTAAGGTCAAAGAGTTCTTCTGGGTCGAGGAATGGTGCGAGCGACTTGCGGCAATAGATACCAAGGGGAACTTCGCCATGCGCGCCTTGATAACTGTCGTGCACGTGTGAGTACGGACCGGCAACAAGTGCGGTGATATAGGTGGAGACGCGCGGAGTAGTGGTAAATCTCCAAAGGTTTTTCTCAGTGCCTACATCTGTGCGCGAATCGACTGGATTGTTGGAGATAAGTTCCCAGTGCGCAGGTGCGGTGGCGGCGAGTGTGAAAGTAGCCTTTAGATCTGGTTGATCGAAGCAGGCATACATGCGCCGGGCATCTGCTGTTTCGAATTGGGTATAGAGGTAAACCTCATCGTCTGCCGGGTCGGTAAAGCGGTGAAGCCCCTCACCGGTGTTCATGTAGCGGGCATTTACTTCGACGATGAGAGTATTTTCGCTGGCCAAGTTATCGAGGAAGAGCGACTCTCCATCGAACTTATTTGCGTCGATTGCCTCTCCGTTGAGTTCGGCTTTGATCAGTTCTTGGGCGACAACGTCAATAAAGGTTGAGGCCCCTGGTGTGGTGCAGGAGAAGACCACAGTGGTCTTGGCCAAGAAGGTCTCAGGTGAAGTGGTGAGATCGAGGACAACGTCGTATGACTCAACAGAGAGGAGTGCGGCGCGTTCGGCAGCTTCGCTGCGGGAGAGATTAATTCCAGGCATAGGGAATATCCAACCAGAGTTGGTGGTGCGGAGCGAACGGTGACGCGTTTAGCGGCGGTAGGTTCTCTTTGCGCTGGTGAACGCGGTGAACTGACTCGCTTGCGTCATCGTGGTGTTGATCTCAATGGAAAGAGAGCCGTCAGCATTCATCTGCAGTGCCACTACCGCCGAAGGCATACCAGCGCCCAAGGTGTAGCCCACTGCGTAAGGCGCTGTCGCTCCGGGGGTGCGTGCAGGTGCGGTTGCAGGTTCCATGGGGCTGAACTGCACCAATTGATATGCGACCATCCCTGATGCGGCAGTGAGTTTGTCGGGGGTCGGCTTTGATCCTTCGATGTTGAAAAGTGTTTGTCGTGGATCGCCTGCTGGGTCACTCCACCAGCCGGTGGAGAAGATCCACTTGCTTCCATCCACTTCGTGTGGGGCAATGGCTAGGTGGCTCCAGTCATATTCCGTTTTACCTGATGCTCCTGCTCCTCCGACAAGTTCTTTGGTTGCGTTGGCAATTTCACTAATGAACCGACCGCTGTACCCCAGAGTGCCATCAAGGAACCAATTCCCCGATGCAGCACCAGGCACGTCGTAATCGATCTTTCCAAAGCGAGGAGAAGTAGTTCGTTGCATAAATGATTCGATCGCGGTGCGCAGTTCTGGAGTAAAGAATGGAAGCGGATCGGCAGTGAATGGCTTCCATGCTTCACCACTCGTATATGCGAATGGATTCTCAAATCCGCTCAACCACTGGGTTCCATCCCACACGTTGAAGTCGATCATGTTGTCACGTTGGCGACCGAACTCTTCGCCTGCTTTCACTGGAATGCTCACCTGCTTATTGGCACCATTTACTTTCATCTCTTCGGCATAAGAAGCGAGTACGCCAGAGAGACGATTGAGCACCATATAAACAGTGCTCACATTGCAGCCATGTTCAATAACCACACGTATCGTTGCTGGGCCGCCAAGATTTCCAATACTTGTGATGGTGCCAGCTGCAGGTGAGGTTACCGGAACGTAATCAGATTCAGTCTTTGTGGACTGGACTTTGCCTAGCACTTTGATGCCGAGGTATCCATGATCAATGGGGGTGACGTGTCCGGCGACCATCATGCCGTAAGGAATTGATGGCGCCATCTCGGCAATCGGTACAACTGGGCTAGTGAATTTGATGCTCGAAGGTGCGCAGGTGGGTTCACTCGTCTGCCCCTGTTGTTGCGCCAAAGACGGGTACCAGCTTGGTCGCGTTTTGTACCCACCCACTGGTGCTGCCGGAATGTCGGTGGGAAGTGCGTATTTCACAATGTTGTTCTTGCAAATTGCCAGCATGCCGCCGGTGAAGCCAAAAACACCATTAGTGGAGCAACTCATGCCGATACGTTTCATGTAGAGGAATGAGGTATCAGGCAGTAACGGTTTCTGTTCGGTGGGACTGCCTCCGGGTTGAATGTAGAGGAATGAGGTATCAGGCTGTAACGGTTTCTGTTCGGTGGGACTGCCTCCGGGTTGACCGTTACCTGGTTGACCGTTACCTGGTTGACCGTTACCTGGTTGACCGTTACCTGGTTGACCGTTACCTGGTTGACCGTTACCTGGCAGTGGGGTCTTCTTCTCGGGAACGCCCTTAGACCACACCAACTTTCTGCCCGACTTCACGCAGGTGTAGACCATCGCGTTCATGCGGATCACTTGCCCACTCTTGGCGCATGTGGTGCCTGGCTTAGGTGAGGCTGCGGTGGCGCTACTTGCCCCCAAGGGGAAAAGGAGGGAGGCAGCGAGGGCAAGGGTGAGGGCGCGAGGGCGGAAAGTCATGAGAAAACGGTAGATGCTGGCGTCCAGAATTTCTAGGACTTTCTCGTTAAACGTTTCGGGATAGCTGGATTTCCCAGGATTCGGAGCCCGGCTGAGAACCTGGCAGGCTTACGCCATGAACACTTCCGTAGATCTTTGGGTTGATCCGATTTGTCCCTGGGCCTGGATGACTAGCCGATGGCTCGTCGAGGTCGAGAAGCAACGCCCCATCACCTTGAATTTTCGAGCGATGAGTCTGGCTCACCTCAATCGTGACCGCGAGATGCCACCAAAGTACGCGGCAATCATTACCCATGGAATGAAACCTGTACGCGTACTCGCGGCCACTCGTTTGGAATATGGTCAGAAGGAATTCCGCGGGCTTTATGAAGCTATGGGGATGCTCTTTCATCCAGGTGGTTGCAGTATTGATGACATCGACAACATTGTGGTTGATGCGGTGAAGGGCGTCGGGTTGCCGTCATCGATTTCTGATCGCATGAATGACACGTCACTCGATTCTGAAGTTATCAAAGAACATGATGCGGCGATTGCACTCGTCGGCGAAGATGTCGGGACACCTGTCATCGCGGTCAATGGAAATGCATTTTTTGGTCCCGTCGTTACACCTGCGCCCAAGGGACAAGCCGCTTTAGATCTGTGGGACGGCGCGCTTTTGGTTTCTAGCGTGGCTGGGTTCTATGAAATCAAGCGAAGCCGCACTGCCGGACCTCAGTTCGACTAATTCATGCCAGAAGATCTCACGCAGAATTCGATACGTACTTACAAGCGACGTGGATCTCGTGTTACAACAAATCAGCAAAGCGCTCGCGATCTCCATTGGAATGAGTGGGGATTAACTCCTGAGGGAATAATTGATCTGCGCGCTTTGATGGCGCCAGCGCGCGAGGTAGTTCTAGAGGTTGGAAGCGGAATGGGGGAGACCACCGCACTCATGGCGGCAGCTTCGCCGGAAATTGGGATCGTGGCGGCGGAAGTGCATAAGCCAGGAATTGGCGCGTTGCTCTCCTACGCGTCGACTCAAGGATTAATGAACGTGCGCATCTTTGATGGTGATGCACTTGATTTGATGCGCGATCACTTGGGGCCTGATTCACTAGATGGCGTGCGGTTGTACTTCCCGGACCCGTGGCCGAAGTTCAAGCATCATAAGCGTCGAATTTTTAACGAAGAGTTTCTGGATCTTGTATTTTCACGAGTTCGCGCTGGTGGGTTTCTGCATGCGGCTACGGATTGGTTCGAATACGCGCAATGGATGCAGAGTTTTGCATCAAAGGACCCACGGTTTGTTGGGGGAGTGATCGACCGACCAGAATGGCGCCCGCTTACTAAGTTTGAAGGCCAGGGCGTGCGCAAGGGTCACGTGGTGACTGATCTTTACTACGAGATTAAGAAGTAGTTCTTAGCCTTTGTGCCCGGGCCCGAGGGGCGGAAGCTCGTGGGTGACTTCATAGGCGCTCAACATTTCGATGCGTCTCGTGTGACGATCTTCGTGTGAGTATGGGGTAGCGAGAAATGCATCAATAATCGCTAATGATTCTTCGGTGGTGTGCATGCGGGCACCGATTGAGACCACGTTGGCGTTGTTATGTTCGCGAGCGAGTTCTGCAAGCTTGGGAGACCACGCGAGCGCGGCGCGAATTCCACGCACTTTGTTGGCAGCCATCTGCTCACCGTTTCCCGAACCGCCAAGGACGATTCCAAGCGAAGAGGGATTGGCGGCAGTTGCTTCGGCAGCGCGCAGGCAGAACGGTGGGTAATCGTCGATGGCGTCGTAGAACTTAGGGCCGTGGTCAACGACTTCATGACCAGATTGGCGAAGGTGTGCGATAAGCGCTTCTTTTACCTCGAAGCCGGCGTGGTCACTTCCGATATGTATCTGCATGATTTTAGATCTTGCCACATGAAGACGGGGCTGAAGCGATGACGCTCCAGCCCCGTCCTACTCTCCACTCGATTTAGTGGAGTTATTCGTTAAGCCTTGAGGGAAGCAGGTGCTCCAGTGGTGCCGGTGGTGGCGTTATTGGTAAGTCCACCGTTAACACTTGGCCCAGTTCCACCATCTGGGTCGCCGAAGCCGCCGCCATGTCCACGGCCGCCACGATTGTCACCGCCCATGTGGTCACCTTTACCGCCACGCCCTGGTCCACCTTTACCTGGGCCGCCCATCAATCCACGTGTTTTATTGATTTCAGCGGTGACATGAGCCTGTAGTGCAGCTTTCTCGGTGGTTGCTTGTGCAGCAGTAAGAACGCCTGCAGTGACGCGAGCATCGATCTCAGTTGTCTCGAGCTTCACGAGAGCTGCGATGAGTGAATCCGTCTTTGTTCCTGCGATTGTGGCCAGAGTCTCGCCGGCTGCCATGCGGCTCTTGATTGTTGCGGTATCGATACCGAGTGTCGAAGCGACAAGATTCTCACGAGCTGTTTGTGAAGCGGTGCGTGCAGCATCTTGTGCGGTGCGATCTGCATCGATTGCCTTGGTGATCTCGTCTGCTTGGTTCTGCGTGATCGTTCCCTTCCCGACGAGTGAGGAGAGCGCTCGTGAGAATGGGTTTGATCCCTTTGCATTTGAAGGATCTGCGGAGGCGATCCCTGCACCACCGATGATCAACACAACGCCGGTTCCGGCTGCTGCAATCTTAAGTTTCGTCCTGCGTTCCATTATCTTGCTCCTTACTCGTTGAGGCCCTGAACCTCGCCTGGTGCGTTCGCCCCTGGTGCTGAGTACATAACTCCTCGCACCTGAAGTGAAGGTGCGTTCTTACTGAGAGGCACGTGTGAGTAACTGCCCATCTCTTGTGAAAACTCTGTGTGAAGAAAATTTTTATGAGCGAGCTTGTACTCCTCGATAAGCACCTAGACAAGAGTTGCTTAACTGAGAGTGGGCTGTATCTTCGTTGAATTGACAGCACCTTCAAGTGGTCCTCAGGAGGCCAAAGTGCATCACTTCCCTAAGCAAATAAAAATATTCTCCGCACTCGCACTCTCATTGATTCTGGTCTCTGAGTTCGCGTCTCCCGCTTCTGCAGCGACGAAGTCGAAGCAACCGACGAATGCGGGACGTACCCTTCCGGCCACCATCAACACAATATTAAGTGGCAACGGAACGCCTTCTGCCTCACTAGGTAAAGACGGTGACTTCTACATCGATGTGCGAAACTCACTTTTCTTCGGTCCGAAAACTAAAGGGCGATGGACCTTGCCGGTTTCACTCGTGGGTCCATCCGGTCCAGTTGGCGCGATCGGCGTAGCGGGCAAGTCAGGGGGCAAAGGTGAAGATGGTGCCCCGGGTGCGAACGCGACTGGAAGTATCGGCTCACAAGGTCCGATTGGTGCCGTTGGAGCGCAAGGACCATCGGGAACACCTGGTTCGCCTGGATCAACGGGTGCGCAAGGACCTTCCGGTGCCATAGGTGCGACAGGTCCACAAGGGCCGAGCGGCGGTGGTGGAGGTGGTACTGGACCCCAAGGACCAACAGGTGCGACAGGTGCGACAGGTGCACAAGGCATCAAAGGTGAAACCGGAACTGCAGGGTCAACCGGACAACGGGTCTGAAAGGTGAAACTGGAACCGCAGGCGTCACAGGTTCAACAGGAGCTCAGGGCCCCACGGGTCCCTCCTCGGTATCTCGAGTGCTGGTCACTTCATTTACGCTGAATTCTGCCGGTGTTGATTCTGCGACTTCCGGGATATTTGGCATAGTTGCGGCAAACACCTCTTACCAATTTTCAGTAATGCTTCACGGTGTGACCACATCAACGTCTAAGTATTTTGGCGCTTCAGTCCAAGGAACTGGGTCGGTCACTGTGCTGAGTGACTGGGCAATGTTCGACGGAAAATCAGTGCACACAGGTGTTTCACCACAAGGTGAGGTTGTGTTTCTATTTCAAGGAGTGCTGAATGGCGGTAGTTCCGGTGGGGGAGTGCGATTTACTGTAAGTGATTTCGCAGGTGCAACCAATGGGGCGGCGATAATGACGATATCCGGCCAAATGCTGCTGCAGGAAGTTGGGGCGATTATTTAGGAAGCACCCAATTTGATAAATCGTTATCTCCCGCGAGGGTGAGGGCAAAACCATCGTTCTTTCCTGGCAGGAGATTCGAGCTTCCGAGTTGTACGCGGATGCGGTCTCCCAAGTCCGTGACGACCACTGCCCGTTCTATAGCTTTCGGACCAGCTAAAACCATCTGCCTTAGGTTCTTCACGAGATCTGCGCGGGAGACGCTGGGCCACATGCAATCAAGTTCTCGCTGTTGAAGGACGAATTCAAGAGTGCTGGCCATAGGTGCGCCGTCGAGCCCCGTGATAACGGGGAAGTGCATCCCTACAAGACGAGGCATGCCCTTGATGGCGAATTCACCACCATTTTTGCTTCCCGCTTCGCTTCCACCGATTGCATAGAATCCACTTCGACAAGTAGGCGAGGTGTTGGGCTCAGCGGAGAAGCCCCATGCAGTCGTTACTGCCGTCGCGGCGATACTCCCGCCATTAAGGCCACCACCTGCGTAGAAATCGCTTCTGAAAGCACCTTTGGCGGGCCGCGCCGTGATTGAGACAGTGGCACCGGATTTTGTTGAAGTTCCCGTAGCGTCAATATCGTTTCCTGCAATTTGGTATGCCTTAGCACTCCACTTCGAGAGACGGAGATTGAGTTTGATGCGGACTTGGTCCCCTAGAGGAGCGGGGTAGCTGCCGCAGAATCCCGCTGAGCTTCCACTACAAGTTGTCTGCAAACTTGGCATAGCTTTATCTGTTTTTGCTGTCACCGGGAGAATCTCCGCGGAGAGACTTGGGGGATTACTCGAGAGGGGTTGTCCCGTGCCGAAAGAAGTCCATGGGTCTGCGGCGAAGAAGACACGAAGTTCCACTACGCCGGCGCCATCGGAATTTACTAATCCAGGAATACGAAGATGTGGCTGAGGTGAAGGAATCTGTACTGAAGTAAGCCGACTTCCATCACCGATGATGGTGTACCCCAACGTCGGAGTGCTCACGAGCGTTGCTTTCTGCTCCGCACTTGCGTCGTTCACCGAATAAACAGAATCGATGCAATTAGTTTGTGAAGCTGTCTTACACATGTCGAGGATGACGGGCAGCGAGAGCGTACGAGCATGCGCGGAGTTGAATCCAACGAGAGCACTGGCAAGAAGCGCGAAGACGACAACAAAGGAACGAGTTCTCACTTCTTCACCGCCTTTGAGGGTGCCTTCTTTGTGGGGACGACTTTCTTTGCTGGGGCCTTGGCCACTGGTTTCGCCTGAGTTTTCACGGGTGCCTTTGTGACCGGCTTACTTGCGGTGGTCGATGTAGGTGGTTTCGCAGCCGGAGCGGTAGCGGCGGGGGAGTTGAGTTTCAACTTCAGCTTTGGTGCGCTGTAGTGAAAACCACCACCCGAGACTGTGAGGATGTTGTTCTTTAAACTAGTAGAGAGTGTGGCGGTCTGCTTTTCGTTGCTATCACCATCAGTAATAGAAATAACAGCTTGGCCAGCAAGTTTTGCCGCTGTATCTACTTGCCATAAGCACTTGGCTTCTTGATCACCAATGTTTGCTTGATAGAAACCGGTGTTCACTTCGCCTGCGGAAGTGAGATGCGGGGCACTGGTTGCAAGTTCAACTTCGCGACTCACCGGATCGAATACAGGGAGTTCAAGAGTGCGAGAGTTTGTAAAAATCGCGAGATTGCCCGAGAAGCATGTCGTCAAAGTGTTCAGTGGCGCGAATGCGTCGATTGACCAAGAGTCTTGCAGCGCCTTATCCGGATCCACGTACGCATTTTGGGTGGCCGAGTAAACAAGGGGACCGTTAGAGACTTGTACGGCTTTCAAATCCAAGGTGATGCGCGAGACATCGCCACTCTTGACGACGGACGCAGAAGAGCCTTGCCCGGCATGGCCGATCCAACCGAGCGCGTCGAAATCCGTCACCTTAAAAGTAACTTTGACGTGTAGCTTCGAATCGAGAGTACGCGGCAGGAATGTGGTGGAATTCGAGACCTTTACCTTGCCAATAAATTCCGGAGAAATAGTTTTGTTCTGCGTATTTGTTTCGCAAGGGAACGGAACATTGGATGGTGTGGTGATCCCCGGGGTTTGAATGAGTATGTCCTCCGTGTAGGCGCTCGCCGGCCCGTTGATGACTGCGCAACGTGTATCGATAAATGCAGGAGTAAGCCGGATGCGTAGAACGGGTGCCATCGCGCGCTCATCTGTACCCAACGTGCTGATCGTCGAGGAACCCCAGGTATCGCGCGCCAGTTGCACGTCGACAAAGGTCTTGGAACCACTGTCCGGGTTATTAATTCCGGGAAGATCCCACACGTAATTTGATAACGGAAGTTCTGCACTCTTAGTCCCGCGCCCATCCCAGACTGCGTAATTCTTTTGACCGCGCGTTGTTGGGGCTGCAGTCGCGTTCTGCTCGGTTCCGGAGTCTGACACCACTGCAACGGATTCAATGCAATCCGTCGATGCTCCAGTAGCACCGCATGGAGCAAGTGCGATCGGAAGTGAATAAACCAAGTCTTCGGCGACAGCGGCGGGCGTATTGGTGAATGTGGCGGCCATCAAGGCCGCAGCGGCTCCGATTAAGTAACCCTTACGCATGTGCCCAGGGTACCCGCGAGAAGGAGGAGGCGGAAAGGAAGATTGAAAGAACTTTCGGGGTGGAATGAAGAAAGCCCCCGCGCCAGGAGGCACGGGGGCTTACTCCGATTTACCCGATTTTTCTGCGTCAGTCGATCCACGATAATCAATCATCAGACTAGCAGGACCTGCAAGCGGGATGTTCGCCAAAGGTATAACTTTTTGATAGCTAAAACTAATCTTCATATCAGATCCAGAACCTTGTATCACTAAAGATTTTGCATCGACAGCATCGATATGACTTGCATTAGCAATTTTGTCAAAAGCGACTCTTAATTCTGCCGGTGTTTTAGAGACGACTTTAGCTGCGGCGATGGCTTTCTCTATCGTCCAAAATTCCAACATAGTAGGAACAATACGAATAGCTAACCAAATAAAAGAAGCAAAAACAAATAAAGTGCAGAGCAAGCCTATGAGTGACAACCCTTTTTGTTTTTCAACAGTAGGTCTCGTTCTCATTCGCTGAGTTGGTGTGTGACTAAGATTACGCATAGGCTTCATCATATTTTGTTTAATCAAAACTACCTATACGTTTGAAATTTCCTAAATTCATCCAAACAAAGAAAGCTTTACCAACAATATTTTTATCTGGAACAAAACCCCAATAGCGTGAATCCAAACTATTGTCACGGTTATCACCCATCATAAAATAATGTCCTTCCGGTACTGTGCAGCTAAAGCCTTCTAAGTTATAAGTGCATAACTCATGCTGAGGAAAGGCATCCGGACTAGGCACATAAGAAGGTATGCGATCATCATTCAAAATGCCATGCGCTTTGTTGTTGAGATTCTCACGATAATGACTGTAATACGTTAATCGCTCTTCATCTAAATATTCAGGCAATTTCTCATAAGTAAGCTCTCGACCATTCACCGTCAAACGCTTATTTTTATAAACAATTTTGTCACCCGCCACACCCACTACCCGCTTGATGTAATCCAAAGAAGGATCTTTAGGGAATTTAAACACCATTACATCGCCAGCTTTAGGATTATTAAGATCAATAATTTTTTTATTAATAATTTGTAGTCTTATTCCATAAATGTACTTATTTACTNNCGCCAATCTGTAAGGTCGGCACCATAGAGCTAGAAGGAATTTTGAACGGCTCATAGCCAAATGAGCGAAATAAAAATACCGCTGCGATCACAGGAAAGAAGCTACCGGTATAAGTTACCCAAGCAGGCTGACGATCAAAATTTTCTATGATCTCTTTGCGACCGGAAGGATCGGCCTTCACACCACTCTCTAATAAACGCGCAGTACGCGCATCATATTCAGCTAAGGCTACATCAAGCGCCTGACGACGACGTGGTGCTAAATAAAAGCGATCAATAGACCAGATGATGCCGGTCACTATTGTTAAGCTAAACAGGATTAACGCAAAATTTCCTAATATTGATTGCAGACTCATTTATTTCTCTTCGACTTGTAGGATTGCCAGGAATGCTTCCTGAGGTATTTCAACTGAACCGACTTGCTTCATACGTTTTTTACCGGCTTTTTGTTTTTCTAACAGCTTACGTTTACGCGAAATATCACCGCCATAACATTTAGCCAAAACATTTTTACGCAAGGCTTTCACGTTTTCACGTGAAATAATATTTGAACCTATCGCAGCTTGAATCGCCACATCAAACATTTGGCGCGGAATTAATTCACGCATTTTTGCAGCGACAGCGCGACCGCGATATTGAGAATTAGCACGATGCACAATGATCGCTAACGCATCGACTTTCTCCGCATTGATCAACATATCCACCTTCACCACATCAGCAGCACGATATTCTTTGAATTCATAATCCATCGATGCATAACCACGTGAGATTGATT
>JAPLBA010000023.1 GCA_026393015.1 Actinomycetota bacterium | reverse complement strand
GCGCCATCCTCATCGAGTTTGGCACCATCGCCAGCGAAGTAAATACCCTCGTAACGCGACCAATAGGTCTCCTTGTAACGCTCTGGCTCGCCCCAAATTCCGCGGAGCATCGCAGGCCAAGGCTTATCGAGAATGAGATAGCCACCGTTTCCACGTTCCACAGGTACGGCGTTGTCATCAACGACCTTTGCGCTAATTCCAGGAAGTGGAGAAATCATCATGCCGCCAGTTTCTGTCTGCCACCAGGTGTTGATAATGGGGCACTTGTTCTTGCCGATCACTTCGCGGTACCACATCCATGCTTCTGGATTGATGGGTTCGCCGACGGAACCGAGGAGGCGAAGTGAAGAAAGATCATGCGATGCAGGAATATCGTCACCCCACTTCATCCATGTGCGGATCAAAGTAGGCGCGGTGTAGAGAATGGTGACGCGGTACTTCTCGATGATCTCCCACATGCGATGCTTGCTCGGAGTATCGGGCGTTCCTTCGTACATCACCTGTGTGGCGCAATTAGCTAGCGGTCCGTAGACCACGTATGAGTGTCCGGTAACCCAGCCAACATCTGCGGTACACCAGAAAACATCGGTCTCTGGTTTGAGATCGAAGACCATCTTCGCGGTGTAGGCGACCTGCGTGATGTAACCACCAGTGGTGTGCAGGATTCCCTTAGGTTTTGCAGTAGTTCCGGAAGTGTAAAGAATGAAAAGTGGATGCTCACTGTCGTGTGCAATTGCTACGTGCTCTGTGCTTTGGCGGGAAACTATTTCGTGCCACCACACATCGCGTTCGCTCTCCCAGGCAACCTCTTGGCCGGTACGGCGCACGACAAGTACGTTCTTGACGTTGTGTTGACCCTCAAGCGCTTCATCTACAGCTGGCTTCAGCGCAGCCGCAACGCCTTTGCGGAATCCACCGTCGGCGGTGATTACTAAAGTGGCATCTGCATCTTGAATGCGTGCAAGAAGTGCTTCTGACGAGAAGCCGCCAAAGACTACAGAGTGGAGTGCGCCGAGGCGGGCGCAGGCCAGCATGGCAATTGCAGCTTCTGGAATCATCGGCATGTAAATGGCGACGCGATCGCCCTTCTTTACCCCGAGCTCGATAAGCGCATTTGTTGTTTGTTTTACCTCGGTGAGTAATTGCCCATAAGTAATGGTGCGAGTGTCACCGGGTTCACCTTCAAAGTGGAATGCCACGCGATTACCGCGGCCGGCGTCTACATGTCGGTCCAAGCAATTGACCGTGATATTTATTTCTCCGCCAATAAACCACTTGGCGAAGGGCAAGTCCCACTCAAGGACGGTGTGCCAGGGCTTGGCCCACTCGAGTTCGTGCGCTTGGCGTTCCCAGAAAGCGAGTCGGTCCGCTTCGGCTTCGTCGTAGAGCGAGGCTTTTCCGTTCGCCGCAGCCGCGAACTCTGCAGGTGGCGCGAAGGAGCGTGACTCGTAAGAGAGGCTGGAGAGGGCTTGTTCGTCAGACACGTTAACTCCCGGGAGGTTCCAAATAGTGGGTACTGCTCGGAGTCAGATTAGTCGCTCAGGTGAGGGGAGTACCAGAGTCGGCTCTAGGCTTACCGGGTGTCCATTACTCTCGCCATCGAATCTCTTCCCGGAATCACGCCGGTGTTAAAAGAGGCACTGGCGACATTGGATCTCGTGCGCGGACACCGGGTGCACCGTCGACACAAAGGTGAATTTGTCTCTGCGACCTGGGCAGCAAGTGCACGAGCATTGGTCGATTTCACAGGTTGCTCATCTGCTGCCGCGCTCTCGCTCATTGATGCGGCGGCCGGCGTAGGAATCGCTCGAGAGCCGCAACGTGCGCTAGCTGCGCTCCACGTGATTGCGACCAGTGAAGATTCCACCATGGAGCGTGGCACCCCGCGGCCAGAAGTGTCACCAGATCGATTGATTGCATTGAACGAAATTCTGGTCGCCGAAGGGTCCAGTGTTGTGGTGGCTGCACTCTTGATCGCTGAGGTGGAGAGCATGCCGCTCTTTGCTAGTCGAAATACTGAGGTCGCTCTCGTGGGTGCCCGAGCGGTTTTAATAGAACGTGGCGCAGATCCAGATGGCATCGCATCGCTGGAACGAGGTATCGCACTGCTAGGGAGTCCTTCATATCGATTAGCGCTCAAGCGTTACGAGGAAGGTACAGAAGAGGCATTGGTGAGTTGGCTGACTTATATTTCGAAAGCTATCGAAGTGGGTGCGCAATCTGCCTTTGAAATCGCAGATGCCATTCAGGATAACCCGACAAAGTAAACGCAGTAGAGGTCACTACGAAGTAGGGGTACGAACCTTTTTCTTACGCACCCCTTGTGCTACTGCAAGTATTCCCATAATTGCTACTCCGGCCCCAGCGATAACTAGTGATTTCTTTGGCACGGATTCGAGACGATCTTGAAGTGAGATCGGTTCCTTAAAGGTAAGAACTTTCCAGCCTTTTTCGATAGCCAGTCGGCGTAATTCCTTATCGGGGTTAACGGCATGCGCTTTTCCAACGCACGAAAGCATCGGAACGTCTGTCATTGAGTCAGAATATGCAAATGATTTTGCTAAGTCGATATTGTTCTCTGACGCAAATTGTATGATGGCATCTGCCTTAGCTTGGCCGAATGCGTAGTATTCAATCTCGCCAGTGTATTTTCCATCTTCTGAATGCATACGCGTAGCGATCACTGACTTGACTCCGAGTAGCGCAGCGATAGGTCGCACTACTTCTTCGCCGGAAGAAGAAACGATAACCACTTCATGCCCTGCGTCCTGATGATCTTCAATAAGATCGAGAGCTTCTTCAAAGATGATTGGCTCGATTAATTTATGAAGTGTTTCGTTGACGATCTCTTTCACTTCGTCTATCGGCCAGCCCGCCACCATCTCTGAGAGCTGTGCACGTAATTTCTCGGTCTTATCGTGGTCGGCGCTCGATGTCGAGAAGAGTAATTGTGAATAAACGCTTTTCAGCAAAGTTTTCTTTGACATAAGCCCAGCACGTGCGAAAGGCGTAGCAAAAGCCAGCACTGAAGATCTTGCAATGATGGTCTTATCGAGGTCAAAGAAGGCGCCCTGACGAGAAGTGGTTTCGCTTTCAGTGGGTGACATGTAGTGATCGTAGACGGAGAACGCCGGTGAGTTGAGCGGAACGGAAGCTTTTACACGTGTCGCGACCTTGTCCACAGTCATTTCACGGGCCGTTCACTTTCCCACTTGCAACGGGATTATCTCCTCCACTCCACGACGGGTGGGGTCAATCAATTCAGAAAAGAGGAGAGATGAAATCTCTTATTCCACGGCAAGTGCTGGCGCGCGCGAAAGGTGAGGGTGGCTTCTTGCCATTCATCGGCTTCTTAGCGTTAGCCTCACCGGCCGTCTGCACGGTGGGCAGCGTGATTTATAAGATCTTTACTTCCCCCACCGCACTCTCGTATCTCGACTTCGCCATCACCAAGCTCTATCACTGGATCCTTCGTTGAAAGCCGTGCGCACCGCTACCGTAATTTCACTCGCGGTGCTCTTCTTGGCTGGTGGGGGAGTGGCAGCTTCATGGGCGGTGAGTTATTCGCAGGCAAGTACTGCCATGCAAGAAGCCAGCGATGCGATGACCCACCATCAAGCTTTCGAGACCGTGGCCGCCGATATGCGCACCAACTTGCCTTCGGCCCGATTAGTGAGGTGCGGTGACGGCAATATTGATGAGATCCATCTGATCGCTCCCACTCCTTGGCCGCATCTCACCGGCGCCAATTTCAGACTCAAAGCTGTGGCTATCAGGACAAATTGGACAGAATCCAGAGATTCCCACCGCTAATGTGGTGAAAGCGATCTGGCTGGGGGCTCTGCGCTGTTCGGCGCAGGGTCTCCAGACCCGTAGAATTCGGGAGTTCCCGCGCTGGTCACTGACCGCGCCTATCCCGACCCTATGGAGGACGTATGTCCAAGACCCACCTCATTGCCGAGGGGGCCGCTATTCAACTCACGGGCATGAACCTGGTCTTCGTCGTAATCGTTATGGCGGTTTCGCTCGCAGCCCTTGTTGTTGCCTACGGCTTGCGCTTACAGGTGCTCGCTGCAGATGAAGGCACCGAAAGCATGAAGAAGATCGCCCTTGCAATTCAAGAAGGCGCAGCTGCTTACCTCACCCGACAATTCAAGACGCTCTCAGTCTTCGTTGTCCTTGTCTTCTTCCTCCTCTTCGCACTTCCAGGACATGCGGATATCCGCATTGGCCGCTCCGTCTTCTTTATTTTGGGAGCGCTCTTCTCCGCATTCGTGGGTTACCAAGGCATGTGGCTTGCAGTACGTGCAAACGTACGTGTAGCTGCCGCTGCTAAGGATCACGGTGCACAACCAGCCATGAAGATCGCTTTCCGTACCGGTGGCGTGGTGGGCATGCTCACTGTCGGCCTCGGACTTCTTGGCGCATCAACGATCGTGCTCATTTACAAGGGCGATGCTCCAGCCGTTCTCGAAGGTTTTGGTTTCGGCGCTGCGATGCTCGCGATGTTCATGCGCGTGGGTGGCGGTATCTTCACCAAGGCTGCTGACGTCGGTGCTGACCTCGTCGGTAAAGTAGAACAAGGAATTCCAGAAGACGATCCTCGTAACGCCG
Source organism: Actinomycetota bacterium (assembly GCA_026393015.1). Taxonomy (GTDB): domain Bacteria; phylum Actinomycetota; class Actinomycetes; order Nanopelagicales; family Nanopelagicaceae. The sequence goes on along the minus strand of JAPLBA010000023.1, from coordinate 38,284 downwards.
CAACGATTGCCGACAACGTCGGTGACAACGTCGGTGACTGTGCCGGTATGGCTGCAGATCTCTTCGAGTCATACGCAGTCACTCTTGTTGCTGCCGTCATCCTTGGTAAGGCCGCGTTTGGCACGATGGGCTTGGTATTCCCACTCATCGTTCCAGCAATCGGTGTTGTTACTGCAGTTATCGGTATCTTCATCACGCGCCTCCGCTCAACTGACAAGAGTGGAATGCAAGCAATCAACCGCTCATTCTTTATCTCAGCAATCATCAGCGCGGTACTCGTTGCCGTTGCCACCATTGCTTACTTGCCAGATAGCTTCGCAGGCTTTGCACCAAGTGCACACGTTGAATCAGCGACTAATCCTCGGATGGTTGCCATCATCGCGGTGCTCATTGGTATCGCACTTGCTGCTGCAATCCAAGTACTCACGGGTTACTTCACCGAAACTGGGCGCCGTCCAGTTAACGATGTAGCTGCTTCATCACAGACTGGTGCCGCCACCGTAATTCTCGCTGGTATCTCAGTCGGTTTCGAGTCTGCTGTTTACTCAGCACTTCTCATCGCATCCGCCGTCTTCGGCGCATTCTTGCTAGGTAGCGGAAGTATCATCGTTTCGCTCTTTGCAGTTGCGCTCGCAGGTTGCGGTTTGCTCACCACGGTCGGCGTCATCGTCGCCATGGATACCTTCGGTCCAATCTCCGATAACGCACAAGGCATTGCAGAAATGTCTGGCGACGTTCATGGAGAAGGCGCCAAGGTTCTTACTTCACTCGATGCAGTCGGTAACACTACGAAGGCAATCACCAAGGGCATCGCGATTGCAACTGCAGTACTTGCAGCCACCGCGCTCTTCGGATCCTTCACCGCTGCAATCAAGAACGCTGTTATTGACTCCGGAATCGACATCAAGTCGATTGCAGATCAATTGCAATTCAGCGGCGTCCTCGACGTTGCAGATCCACGAAACCTTGTGGGTCTCATCATCGGCGCCGCAGTGGTATTCCTCTTCTCCGGTCTTGCTGTCAACGCGGTCTCCCGCGCTGCCGGTGCGGTCGTGCGAGAGGTACGCAATCAGTTCAAAGAACACCCAGGCATCATGTTGGGTACCGAGCTTCCAGAGTACGGCCGCGTTGTCGATATCTGCACGAAGGATTCACTTCGTGAGCTCGCAACGCCAGGTCTCCTCGCCGTTTTGGCTCCCATCGCAGTTGGCTTCGGCCTCGGCGTAGGCGCCCTCGGTGCATACCTTGCTGGTGCCATTGGCACCGGTACTTTGATGGCAGTCTTCCTCGCTAATTCCGGTGGCGCGTGGGACAACGCTAAGAAGATGGTGGAAGACGGTCACCATGGTGGTAAGGGTTCTGATGCACATGCTGCAACGATCATTGGTGACACGGTCGGCGATCCTTTCAAGGACACCGCTGGTCCTGCCATCAACCCGTTGATCAAGGTGATGAACTTGGTGGCACTCCTAGTGACGCCAGCAATCGTCTCCTTCAGCATCGGTGATAGTGCAAATAGTGGTCTTCGTATCACTATTGCACTCGTTGCACTTGCAGTCATCGTGGCCGCGCTGGTCAACACCAAGCGCAAATCCACGCAGATCGGCTAGTTCAAGAACGTATATGGAGAGCGGAGAGTCGGTTAACGACTCCCCGCTCTCTCTTTTTCTACCTGGATTTACCTCGCGCTACGCGATGGATGGACTCAAAGTCGAAGAGCCCCTCCCTGGAAAGTTTCTCCTCTCAGATGAAGGAACGCCTCAAGAGCGTGGGAATGATTATGTACTTGGCATGAGCAACGCTTCGTTGACGCTCGCCTCTCTCACACCGCGAACGCACTTCAAACGCGCATTGGATCTAGGCACCGGCTCTGGAATTCAGTCACTCTTTCTCTCTGAGCATGTAGACGAAATTGTTGGCACAGACACAAACTCCCGCGCCTTAGAATTGGCGCACAGAAGTGCACAAATTTCCGGAATTTGCATCGATTTACGTCAGGGCTCGCTCTACGGGCCCGTTATCGGCGAAACATTCGATCTCATTGTATGCAATCCGCCATTTGTGATTGCCCCTTCTGCGCTTTTTGAATATCGCGATGCGGGGATGGAGGGTGATTCAGTAAGTCGAGAAATCGTGAGTAACGCCGCGGATTTCATGAATGACGATGGTTGGTTTATCTGTCTCGCTAATTGGTTAATCAAAGATGATTGGCGCGATCGACTCATCGATTGGATAGCTCCTACGGGGTGTGATGCGTGGGTAGTACAACGCGAACGTCTCTCCGCCGAAGAGTATGTAGAACTGTGGCTCGACGATGGTGGTGTGACTGATCGCGCAGAAATCAAGAAACGTTGGTTGGAATACTTGGTGCCCTACGACGGCGTGGGCTTTGGGTGGATCGCGCTACACAAACGTGACTCATTCTTCCCGCATCGCTACCTCGAAGAGATCCCGCAGCAACTTGATCTGCTGGAAAATCCACTTGCCCCCGCGCTCCTTGAGTACTTCGCTGGTGCAAATCTGGCTCATGATCTGGAAGACGACGAGATCCTTGAGCGTACCTGGGTGGCCCATCCCGATGTCATCGTATCAGGGCACACTCTGGTGCAAACGAGTGGCTTGCGCCGGGCAGTAGCCCTTGATCCAGAGGTGGTCTTGATCTACCCGGAGAGTGACTTTGTGAAGGCGGTAAGTACGGGATACGACGGCGGGATCGACCTCATTCGCGAGCTCATTGGTTTTGGACTCTTGCTCCCAGCCTAGAAAACTACGTTGACCTGGACTTATAGGACTTCAGTTTGACAGGGACCCGCCCCCTACCGCCACACTCTCTATATAGGAGCGTCCAGAAGCGGGGGTCGTAAGGCCTGCGTTGAGGAGCTCTTCGCTATGTTCCGCCCCTTCCTTAAGGAGTCCTAAATGACCCGCCTGGTCATCGTTGAATCACCTGCGAAAGCCAAGAAGATTGGTCAATTCCTGGGCGATGGATATGTGGTGGAAGCCAGCGTGGGTCACATTCGCGATCTCCCGCAACGCGCTGCTGATATTCCAGCCTCATACAAAGGCATCGCGTGGGCCAAAGAAGGCGTCAACGTAGATAACGGTTTCGAACCTCTCTATGTTGTTTATGGAGATAAGAAAAAGAAAGTCAGCGAGCTCAAGGCGCTCCTTAAAGATGCCACCGAACTTCTGCTGGCAACAGATGAGGACCGCGAAGGCGAAGCCATTGCGTGGCACTTACTTGAAGTATTGCAACCAAAAGTTCCAGTACGCCGAATGGTCTTCCACGAAATTACCAAGGAAGCAATTCAAGAGGCAGCTGCCAATACTCGTGAACTAGATCAACGACTCGTTGATGCACAAGAAACTCGTCGCATCCTTGACCGTCTCTATGGATTTCGCCTTTCGCCTGTGCTCTGGAAGAAAGTTATGCCGCGTCTCTCCGCAGGACGCGTGCAATCCGTGGCCACCCGCCTGGTAGTGGAGCGCGAACGCGAACGCATTAAATTCGTCGCATCTGGTTGGTGGGATATCAATGCTCAATGCGCTGGTGGTTTCACGGCGCGCATGCTTTCAGTAGATGGCAAGCGACTCACTGGTGGAAAAGATTTTGGTGATGACGGCAAGCTCTCTGCCAAAGCAGCGAGTGAGACACTTCTTCTTGATGAGCAGAGTGCGGCTACGCTCGTGCAAGTTCTCGAAGGAAGTTCCCTTAAAGTACGTAGCGTTGAAGAATCTGCGCGTGTTGAACGTCCCAAGGCACCATTTACCACTTCTACTTTGCAACAAGATGCCGGACGTCGACTTGGTTGGGGCGCTCAGATCACGATGCGCGTTGCTCAACGACTTTATGAAAACGGTTACATCACTTACATGCGTACCGATTCACCCACACTTTCCACCACAGCGATCAATGCCGCACGTGCATCAGCTGCTGCGCTCTACGGCGCTGACCATGTAGCGGAAGGTCCACGCCAATACACCGGCAAAGCTAAGAACGCACAAGAAGCTCACGAAGCAGTTCGCCCAGCGGGAGACGCTTTCCGAACCCCAGGTGAGGTGGCTAACGAACTCTCACGTGACGAGCTCTCGCTTTATGACTTGATCTGGAAGCGCACTGTCGCCTCACAGATGGCTGATGCTCGCAAGCTCCAAGTGCGCGTAGACATGGACGCTGACGCATCCGATGGTCGTAAAGTTGATTTCCGGGCCACTGGCACCGTCGTTACTTTTCCTGGCTTCCTCGCCGCTTACGAAGAGACGAAAGACGACAGTGATGATGACGATGCGCGTCGCTTGCCGCCGCTCGCTCAAGGCGACACTGTTGCGGTGGAAAAATTTGGCGCCGAGGGCCACACCACACAGCCGCCATCGCGTTACACCGAACCGACTTTGGTTGCCCGGATGGAAGAGCTTGGCATTGGCCGGCCATCAACCTTTGCCACGATTTTGCAAACCATTCAAGACCGCGGATATGTATCAAAGCGCGGGCGTTCTCTGGTCCCCACCTTTCTCGCCTTTGCAGTGGTGGGATTGCTCGAACAACACTTCGCTAAGTTGGTGGATTACGATTTCACCGCATCGATGGAAGAAGATCTCGACCGTATTGCCGAAGGAACCGAAGATCGCGTTCGTTGGCTTACCGGGTTCTACTTTGGTCACGATGGCGTCCCCGGCCTTGATGCACTGACTGCAGATCTTGGTGCGATCGATGCTCGTGAGGTAAATACTTTCGAAGTAGGTGAAGGTATCTCGCTTCGAGTAGGTCGTTTTGGAAATTACTTAGAAATCGGTGAAGGAGAGACCCGCCGCACCACAAATATTCCGCTCGATATGGCACCTGATGAATTAACACTCGCGATGGCGCAAGAACTTTTCAATCGCCCAAGTGGCGAGCGTATTCTTGGCAACGATCCCACCACCGGTCGCGTGATTCTTGCTAAGGATGGTCGCTATGGTCCATACGTCACCGAAATTCTTCCTGATGATGTGCCTACTAAAGGTGCTAAGGCAGTGAAGGCAAAAACTGCTTCACTATTTAAAGATATGAGCCTCGACACCATCAGCATCGATGATGCACTCAAGCTCTTCACACTTCCGCGCGTAGTGGGTATCGATCCAACAACTCAAGTAGAGATCACCGCGCAAAACGGTCCCTTCGGTCCTTACCTTCGTCGCGGCACCGATTCGCGCACCATAGATTCAGAGGCACTGCTCTTCACGCTGACACTTGATGAGGCGGTGGCAATTTATGCGCTGCCCAAGTTCCGTGGACGAGGCGTTGCCAAGCCACCTCTCAAGGAGCTCGGCCAAGACCCTGCCTCGACTCGCGCAGTCGTGGTCAAGGATGGACGTTTCGGTGCCTATGTCACCGACGGCGAGACAAATGCCACTCTTCGTCGTAACGACCCCATCGAAACCCTTACCCTCGATCGCGCCCTGGAACTACTGGCGGAGAAGCGGGCCAAGGAGTTGGAGGAGGGCCCACGCGTGAAGAAGCGCTCTCCTCAGCGTGGCGCCAGCAAGGCCCCGAAGAAGGCTGTAGCCAAGAAGGCAGCCGCCAAGAAGGCCCCTCAGAAGGCAGGCGCTAAGAAGGCAGCCGCTAAGAAGGCCCCAGCCAAGAAGCCGGTAGCCGTCTAGCCTCGGCTAGGCGTACCGGGTCGGGCTAGGCTTTCGACGTGTCCGAGGTCCTGCCTAATCCCAGCCCGCCTGCCCAAGGCGATCTTCGAGGTGTGCTGGCGATCCCCGCCTTTGCTCGGCTCTGGCGTGCGATGGCTTTTGGGAGCCTTGGTGACTGGCTCGGATTGCTCGCGTGTACTGCCCTTGCTAAGCAACTTGCCGGTGATGATTATGCAAAAGCAAACGTGGCCATTGCTGGAGTTTTTATCGTGCGCCTCTTACCTGCGGTAGTCATTGGCCCATTTGCCGGTGTGATTGTTGATCGCTTTGATCGTCGTCGACTCATGTACACCTGCGACATTTTGCGCGCCGGCTTATTCATATCGATTCCTTTAATTAGGGAATTTTGGTGGCTGTACACAGCAACCGTGCTCATCGAAGCCATCACACTTTTTTGGAGTCCCGCTAAAGAGGCCACCGTTCCTAACATCGTGCCACGTGATCGACTAGAAGCGGCAAATCAAGTAAGTATGTTGGCTGCATATGGAACCGCACCGATCGCTGCCGCAATCTTCTCCTTGCTGGCGCTCCTCCACTCCGCACTCTCTATTCAGGTGGGGTCCTTCTCCACAAACCCGGTGGATCTTGCGCTCTATCTAGATGGTTTGAGTTTTGCCTTCTGTGCTTACACGATCTATCGACTTAAGGAGATTCCCAAGAGCAAGGGTGGTCCTGAAGGCGACAAAACCAACATGATGCGATCGCTGATCGAGGGTTGGAAGTTTGTGGGATCAACGCCGCTCATCCGCGCTCTTATTGTGGGCATGCTCGGCGCTTTTGCTGCTGGTGGTGCAGTCGTTGGACTAGCACGGACCTTCGTAGGAGATCTTGGCGGCGGAGATGCGGCGTACGGAATGCTCTTTGCCGGCGTCTTCTTAGGTCTAGCTGCCGGAATGGGTTGGGGACCGCGTTTACTCTCCGGATTCTCGCGCCGCCGCCTCTTTGGTGTGGCGCTCACGCTTTCAGGTGTGGGACTAGTTTTCCTCGCCGCCATTCCTAATATCGTGATTGCCTTTATCACGACAATCTTTTTGGGTTTCTGCGCCGGCACTTCATGGGTCAGTGGCTTTACTATGCTCGGCCTGGAAGTTCGTGATGAAGTTCGCGGGCGAACATTCGCTTTTGTGCAGACTCTCATTCGGATCACATTGGTTTTGGTTCTTGCCGTTGCTCCAGTAATTGCAGCTACGATTGGTAAGCACACTCTCAAATTTAACAACACTCAATTGATTTATAACGGTGCTGAAATCACACTCTTATTGGGTGGAATTTTGGCAGCGATCGTGGGAATCATTTCTTACAAGCAAATGGATGACCGAAAAGGTGTCCCGCTTTGGGGCGATATCATGGAAGCTTTGCGCGGAGATATTGGTGTAGTCAATCTGCACGCCAAGAAGGGCATATTTATTGCCTTTGAAGGTGGCGAAGGTTCTGGAAAATCCACTCAAGCAAAAGAATTAAAAACCTGGCTAGAAAGCCAAGGACGCGTGGTAACTCTGAGCCGCGAACCAGGTGGTACCGAAGTAGGTAAGAAAATTCGTCAGGTGTTACTTGATCCGGCCACCGGTGAGGTCGCCCCGCGGGCGGAAGCGCTGCTCTACGCGGCAGATCGTGCCGAGCACGTGGAGAGCGTGATTCGGCCAGCACTCGATCGCAATGAAGTGGTCATCTCGGATCGTTACATCGATTCATCTATTGCTTATCAAGGCGGTGGGCGCATTCTTCCCAGTGAAGATGTACTTCGCCTTTCGCGTTGGGCGACAAGTGGATTAGTTCCCGATATCACTGTCGTGCTCGACATCGATCCTCGCATCGGACTATCGCGTTGTATGGATAAAGACCGCCTCGAGAGCGAACCTATGGAATTTCATGAACGCGTGCGGCGCACCTTCTTAGAATTGGCTCGTGTGGAGCCAGAGCGATACTTGGTAATAGAAGCAAACCAATCGCATACCGAAGTGAAGCGCATTATCCGCGATCGATTCGCGGCGCTGCTGGCAGCACCTGAGAATCGGGTCGCGAAATAATGGCAGCACCTGTTTTTGCTGATCTCGTAGGTCAACAAGAAGCGATCGCTATCATCGAACGCGCAGTCCGTGGGGCTCGGGGGATAGACGAAGAGGCGCGCGAATCTGGCGCCATGACACATGCCTGGCTCTTCACGGGTCCGCCAGGTTCTGGTCGCTCGAACGCAGCACGCGCATTTGCGGCCGCGCTGCTCTGTTCAGAACGCGGTTGCGGCGAGTGCGCCACCTGCCGCGAGGTCTACGCCGGCACACATGCAGATGTCGAGCTCATGGAGAGTGAAGGCCTCTCAATCAAAGCTGATCAAATTCGTGAATTGATTGTGCGCGCAGCATGGGCACCAGCTACCGGAAGTTTTCGCGTTGTCATCATTGAAGATGCGGACAAACTCACTGAGACAGCCGCAAACGCGCTCTTGAAAGCTATTGAAGAGCCTGGCAGCTTTACGACGTGGTTCCTCTGCGCGCCGAGCCCATCAGATGTGTTGCCCACGATCCGTTCGCGCTGCCGTTCTATTCTTTTGCGCACTCCTTCACATCAAGATGTAGCAACAGTGCTGATTGAGCGCGATGGCGTAGATCCCACGATGGCCGCGCACGTTGCTCGCGCCAGTCAGGGGCATGTAGGTCGCGCGAAATGGTTGGCTTTCGATGAAGATGCTCGTAAGTTTCGCCACGATTTACTTGCAATTCCGGCGCGCATTCGCACTGTAGGGGAGGCGCTCTCCACCGCGGCTGAATTACATCGCGCAGCTACTGAAGAGTCGGTGCGCGAGAACGCCGATCGCGATGAGCGTGAGATGTCTGAGCTTTCAACTGCTTGGGGCCATGGCGCTACCGGCAAAGGAATGCCATCCGGGGCTGCCAAGGCAATTAAAGAATTAGAGAAGACGCAGAAGTCGCGAACCACTGCTCGTAACCGCGCCTTCCTAGACATAGCCCTTCTAGATTTAGCCACTTTCTATAGAGATGTGCTTCTTGTACAAGCAGGTGCTGAGGCACCATTGATCAACGAGGATTTACGCGCGACCGTCACCGATGTGGCTTCGCAAATTCCCGGCGAGGGTGCGTTGCACCGAGTGGAGGCAATTATGGGTGCGCGCAAGGCCCTTGCCTTTAACGTGGCCCCGCTACTCGCACTTGAGTCGATGATGTTGGCGCTGCGGCTACCCGCTAGGGGTGGTGAGTGAAACCACAACGCATTCTTCCTATCGCCTTCTTTATGATTCTGGTGGCGCTTTTCTCCGCCTACTTCTTGACGCGGGCCACGACCAATCCAGCAAAGTCGCCCACCGGAGAAGCGAAGCCGTTTCTCAATCTTCAGGGGTACATGACCCAAACTCTCTCCTGGAAGAAGTGTGAAACCGGATTTGAGTGCACCACCGTGAGAGTTCCGCTTGATTATGCCAATCCTGGCGCAAAGGCGATCACGCTCTCAGTGGTGCGCCATCTTGCAAAAGATAAGGCAAACCGACTGGGATCACTCTTGGTAAATCCTGGAGGGCCGGGCGGCTCCGGTGTGGAATATGCCAGGAGCGCGGCATACATCGTGACTTCAGAAGTCTTGAAGCGCTACGACATTGTTGGTTTTGATCCTCGAGGCGTGGGAGCATCAACTCCGCTCTGGTGTCTCACCGGACCAGAGACGGACAAATTAGTTTCAGTCGATGGGTCCCCCTCTACCGCTGCGCAGGAACGGGAATTCATTGATCAAGCAAAATTGCTCGCACGTCGATGCTTAGAGCGCTCTGGCACCTTGCTTCCGTTTATTGGGACCACTGACGCGGCTAGAGATCTTGATGTGCTGCGTGCAGTTTTGGGGGATAAGAAACTCAACATGCTAGGGAAGTCATACGGGACGCTGCTGGGCGCAAGTTACGCGCACCTCTTTCCGCAGAATGTGGGTCGATTAGTTCTTGACGGTGCGGTTGATCCCACTGTCTCGCTACAAGAGATGAATGTACAACAAGCGAAAGCATTCGAAGCCGCACTTAATACATACCTCGACAAGTACGCCGCAGATTGCGCATCAACTGGTGAGTGCCCTTTTGGAGTTACTCGCGAAGAGGCACACTCCACAATCGATGAATTGATTGCCAACTCAGATGCCACGCCGCTTCCTAGTAAATCAAAGCGCCCAGTGACACAATCAGAAGTCATTCTTGGAATTCTTAGTTCGCTCTACGACAGCGATGGCGGGTGGACTTCACTCACCTACGCACTTACCACTGCCGTACAAGGTGACGGAACAGATCTACTTGATCTTGCTGATTACTACGTCGATCGTGGACCAGACGGTAAGTACCTCATCAACTCCAACGAGATTGGTTACGCAGTCAATTGCATGGATAAGAATCAACGCGTCACGATTGAATCCGTGCGCGCAGAAGCGGTCACCCTTGCGAAGGCATCACCGACTTTTGGCGGATACCTGGCTTGGAGTTCCTTCCCTTGCAATTACTGGCCGGTTCCTTCCAAGCCCATCCCCACCCCGCTCACCGCGGTGGGCTCTAGCCCGATCCTGGTCGTCGGGACCACCCGGGACCCGGCCACCCCGATCCAGTGGTCCAGGGGGCTGGCCAGCCAGCTCAAAACCGGCCACCTGCTCGTCTTCAACGGGGACGGCCACACCGCTTACACCCGGGGCAGTACCTGTATAGATGCCGCTGTCGACGCCTATTTCCTCTCCGGAACCCTCCCCAAGGCTGGCCTCATCTGCTCCTAGGGGGCATGTGGTAATTAGCACCCCCTCCGATAGGGCAGGATTTGGGTGTGCGTTTAGACCATGTCTCATATGTAGCTGATCACGACCAACTCGTCGATGTCGTTCAGCGAATCGGTTCCAGCCTCGGTGCAGCTTTCCAAGACGGAGGAATTCATCCTCGTTTCGGAACGCGCAACTTCATCCTTCCGCTTCACGGCGGTACTTATCTCGAAGTGGTCTGCCCACTCGATCACCCTGCTGCAGATAGTGCGGCATTTGGCCAAGCAGTTTCGCAGCGCGCTCGCGAAGGTGGTGGATGGCTTACATGGGTTGTTGCTGTTGATGATATTTCTACAGTGCAGGAACGTGTTGGTCGCGAACCAGTAACTGGTCACCGTCGTCGTCCCGATGGTTTTGATTTGGAGTGGAAGCAACTCGGTGTGAAGTCCACGATGGAAGATCCACAACTTCCTTTCTTCGTTCAATGGATTACCGATGCCGCGCACCATCCTTCAAATGGTGCCAATGGCCACCCAATTATTGAGAAGTTAGAAATCGCTGGCGATCCTGCGGTTATCTCTGCATGGCTCGGTGAACCAGATGATCACCCACTCGATGACATTGAAGTAATTTGGATTGATCCCGCAGATAACGATGGTGAATCAGGTTTGGTTGCAGTACATCTGCGCACCGAACGCGGCACTATTCGTCTCGATTAATCTCAAGTAAACTTTGACCCGGAGAGGCAAGCCTCTCCATGCCGCCTTAGCTCAGGGGTAGAGCAACGCACTCGTAATGCGTAGGTCCGGGGTTCAAATCCCCGAGGCGGCCCCATGACTAGGTTCCCCCTGTTGGCTATGCTTCAGAAATGACTAAACAACGGTCGCGAGGCGCCCTCTCCGCTCTCATAGCCCTGTTAATGGTTTTTCTCTTACCTTCGGTGGCTTCTTCCAATGTGGTTACGCCTAAGGATTTAATCAATCAGCAAATTTACGGAGCGATTATTCAGGAGAGCCAAGCCTTTCAAACAATTTCGTTTGTCTCTGCGATGTATAACGCGAAAAATGGTGGGCAATTTTCACAACGGTCTTGTACTACATTTAGCGCAACTGATGCGCATTGCTTGGACGCAGATACGCTCATTGCTAATCTTGTAATCCCGGTATGTCGAACCGCTACGGATACTTTCTGCATTCAGAGCTTAGATTTCCTTAAGAATGATGGAACGAAGGAAACTGCCTCACTGGTGATGGAAGCGACCACACAGCAAATACCAGCGAACCCATCTTTGAAGACGGGTGCTGGTGGCGGTGTGAGCGTCTGGAACGCTCCAAAATCTCCACACACTGGTGGTAATGGAACTTATATAGTGACTGCAGTAGTTGCTTATAGTCTCAATAAAGCTACCTCATTTTTTTCCAGGAATTCTTTCAACGTTGTGGTATCTCCTATGGACATGAGCCAAGACGCTGGTGCGCGCCAAGCTAGACCTTGTGAGAAGGCAGAACCAAGTCTTGGCGGGAACACAAATGTTTCCTTTGGATGGGCTTGTGCCGATAATCAACCAAACTCAGTGACTTATGCAAAGTGCACACAAATGTTGGATGGACTTTGCTTTATGCAGCAAGACTTCTTAACCGGGACGAAAGTGTCTCTCACTCTTCGCGTAGATAATCAATTGACTGGATGGTTATTTGGAAGAATGTCAGAGACACAGGTTTCAGTTGCTCCAATTGATGCCCAGAACAATTTGCTTACAGTTGCGGGTACTGCGCAATCGATCCCTGCTTTAGTTGGGTACGTTAAGAAGAACGAGCTTGATAAATATCCTGATATTAAGGCCAAATTCCAGGCAGCTTGCACGATGCCTGGTTTCTACACAACGTGCGCAAAGATGCTTGAAAGTAATTTTTTCGATGGATCACTGGGTAGCGGCCGAGACAGGTTTGAGGATTTCAAACTCTTCGAGTCTCAGATACAGGCCTATAGTGGCAACGACCCAGATTTCAGGCAAGACACTAATTGGAGTTTTGGCTCTACAAATTACAACGGTATAACAAGCGGTAGCGGAAGTTGTTTCGCGGACAAAACTAAACTTTTGGGTCTCGTAACCACAAATGCGCCCGTCTATGATTCAGGACCACCGAAAATCACGGATGGTTCTTTGACTTATAAAGTCGCGGGCGCTCACCTTAAAGCAGATGGCACACTCTTTAAAGGGACGTACGATCTTGCTATTCGCTCGGAAGTTGCGCGTTGCATTTATGGATTCTCGACCGCGCCGATTCAAGCGACCATCAGTGTCACGTCCACTGATGGTTCAACCTCGGAAGTTGCCACCGAAACGGTCAGTGAACGTGACGGGTGGATGCGATTAAGCGCTGCCAATTTCACTTTCTCGTCCCCCACAATCAGAATCAAGTTGAGCCAGAGTGCCCCTATTCCAGTAGCAGCCCCCTCATCGGCACCTAGTGCTCCCACTCCAGCGGCGCTTACGCCCGCTGCTGCTACTCCCACTGCCGTCAAAGTGGCGCCAGGGAAGGCCACTTCATCAACAATTACGTGTGTAAAGGGCAAATCGACCAAGAAGGTCACCGCTATCAACCCGAAATGTCCAGTGGGGTACAAAAAAACTACATAGCAACTTTGAGATTGTTTCTAGGGTGGAACCCACGAGTTAATGTGTGTCCTGTCGAAAAATTAAATTCTCATGCGAAGGGGAAGTTTATGAGTTATCGAATTCTCTCGATTGATGGTGGTGGCGTCCGGGGTCTCATCCCAGGGGTTGTGCTCTGTGAAATAGAGAGGCGGATGGGAAAGCCGCTCTCTGATTGCTTCGATCTGATTGCTGGCACCTCGGCCGGAGGGCAAATTGCCCTAGCGATGACGCGTGCGGCGAAAGACGGATCTGCATTCTGGAGCGCTGATGGAATCGATGAGCTTTATTCGCGTTCTTTCAGCACTATTTTTCCCTTTAAGAAGACTGGGAAATTAGATTTATTGCGTGGAGTAACGCACGAGAAATACAACGCTGATGGCTTTGAGAGCGTTCTTGAGGAACTTTTTGGGGATTCGCTCATGAGCGAATCTCGAGTTGAGGTGCTCATTCCTGCTTACGAAGTGGAGAAGGGAGTGCCACATTTCTTTACTCGTTCAGCAGCCCTAGAAGACCCCAATGAAAATCACAGCATGCGTTTCGTCGCGCGTTCTACCAGCTCGGCTCCGACTTTTTTTGAGCCGAACCAACATCATGCTGGTGAGAGGGCATATATTGACGGCGCTGTCTTTGCCAATAATCCCGCAATGTGTGCGTTTGCTCATGCGCAGTCGTTGGGATTCGATGAAGATGATATGACGGTAGTTTCCTTAGGCACTGGATCGATTTCTAAAGACTTGACCTATGACGACACCAAAGATTGGGGCCTTGTTAAATGGGCACGTCCACTATTTGACATCACTTCTCAGGCGAGCAATTTAAGCATCGACTGGCAGTTGTCTCACATCTTAAGAAAAGCCCACTATTTCCGTATTACGCCGGTCTTCAAGGATGGTCGAAGCGCTATTGATGATGCTCGGCCAGAAAATATGGCAGCGGTTCGTGAAATTGGCCTCAAAATGATTGAGGAAAATTCGGCGGTTATAGATCAACTATGTAATCGTATTTCATAACCGGTCTTTATTTACTTTTCGTAGACAAAGCGAATTTTTGGAGCCTCTTCTTGGCGAATTTTCTCCAATAGCGCCGTGATAAGACCCATGAAATACTCGGTAACTTCATCAAGAACTTCCTTGGTCACCTCTTTGCCCTGCCATCTGGAGAGGTCTGCAGGGGGACCGGCGTGAACGATGCTCGTGGGCCTTGGGAAGAAGCTAAATCTCTTGCCATAGGGCGGGAGAAGCTGCTGGGCGCCCCATTGGGCGCATGGGATCACTGGAACGTTTGTTTCCAGGGCTAATCTTGCGGCGCCTTGCTTGCCCTTCATGGGCCAAAGATTGGGCTCTCGGGTAATGGTTCCTTCGGGGTAGATACTCACAAGATCCCCGCGAGAAAGGGCCGACTTAGCTTCATCCATGACATTGGATATCACTTGAGAGTCCCGAGGTACTCGCAATTGCCCTGTCTTTACGAAGATTTTGCCAAGAAAGGGAATCTTGAAAAGCGAAGCTTTAATGAAGACCTTTGGCGCGCGCCCACTCATAAAAACGAAATGTGCAAACAGCAGAGGATCAACCATCGAAATATGATTTGCGATAATCATCGCTGAGCCAGTAGTAGGAATATTCAAGCGACCACGCCACTCACGCTTGCAAATTAGAAAGGCGACTGGACGTGCTACGGATGAGGCGAACCAATACCAGGCACCAATTTTTCGAGGTAAAGTCACATCAGAATCCTAACATCGTGAGCGATAAAACACGTTTTAAGATGTAGAAAACTAGTAGTGACAGTTACACGGTTGCGGGACCGACAACAATGAGTCCGTCACCAGCCGCTGGCGTAAATCGAATGGATTTAGAGGGATTAAGGCGAACGCCCGCTTGGGCGTCTTCCCGATGGTCTAGATCTATTCGATAGCCAATCGCGGATTCTCCAAAGGAGTATGCGTGTGCGACTAATTCCTGGAAGGAAATGTCCTGGCCCAGAGGGACATACCGCTCTATCGGATAAATGTTTATCGTTGCACCTTGGATATCAAAGAGATCATCAAATATCGGTTTGAGATCGGCATTCTCTGATAGCTGGGCGATGAGGAGCGCTGCTAAATTGTCGCTCATTACAAGGTCATCAGCTGAAGCCACTTTTGCGAGCGGAAGATTCTTGGAGTCCAGTAATTCGGCGATCAATCGTGTTGGCTCTACTCCGTTATTTTCTACAGAAAATAGGCGATTCATGACGAGGATGGTGGCAAGCGTCCGTGAGTCTGCATCGTGGGCTGAAACTCCCTCTCGGTAAGCCAAAATCATCACTTCGTCGTACCTTGTCCCACTCACTGAATCGGCAAGCTGCCCAACAGTTGTAGGTGCTTCGGTATACGTGATTGCTAGCCCAGGGAAAGGGTCACCAGTGAGTCCAGAGATGTCTGCAATTCTTGAGTCCGCAATTACTTGCAACGTAGAATTGGGGGGAAGGAATGGCAACATTTCACTAATCACGTTGTGACCCATCTGTGACCAGCCAAGGACCAAAATTCGTTCCGGCTCACGATATGTATGTGCGGCTAATTCGCGCGCTTGATTTTTGATTGAGTCTAACTCTGGTGCAAGTCCGGCAAAGATGATGCGATCATCATCTTTTGCGATTGCAATTACGTGATCACCCTCGCCAATTACTGTGTCTCCTGGAGGATTTACAAAAATTATACCCTCGCTATTTCGCAGCCCGATAATGGCCGCCTCTTCAAAAGCTGTAAGGGAATCTCCGTAGGTATGACCAATCAACTCGGTAGCCAATCCAAAATAGATCTCATCGCCATCGAAGTCCAAGAGATCGAGCAAAACGGGGGTGAGGCCAGCGGCTCTTGTACTCTGCGCCGTGATTCGAGTGATGAGTTGATTCGATCTTACGATCGAGATACTTCTTTCGAGGCTCTCTTCTAGTGCCTCCGAATAGAGATCGCTATCCATTTCGGCGACTATCGGCACTAGCGATGATTTATCTATCGCTTGAATTGCCAGAATCGTAGAAATAACAGTGGCATCGCTATCGCTTGAGGCGTCGAGAATGATGATGGATTTAGAGCCAGGCGCATTCGCTCGTGTGAGCTCATTAATATTAGTGGGATCACCCTCACGCGTGATAATTTTTGTATGCTTTACATCACCGAGATTTGCCTTAAGCAAAGTTTCCATCTCACCTCTATCCATATTGCTAAAGACCACAATTACGGGATTCTTTTGGTTCTGATTGGCGATATCTAATTCTCTGATGACTGAGTAGATGCGATTTGACCATCCGAGAATTAATGTGTGGCCGGTGAAAGTGATGGGTGACTTACCTTTACGTAGCTCTGTTAAGTAATCGGAGAGCTTATTTGTCGTATAAGCAAAGATGATTGCGGTAACGCCGATAGCAAGCACGGCAGTTATAGGAATAAATACTCGAGCCCAGAAATGGTCCGGTCCACTGCCCCCGAGGAAAGTGAAATTTACATTTATCCACATTTCGTTCGCGAGCTTGCTTAAATAGTTCTCTTTAGGTTCCAATTCCACCAGTGCGGTGATGGCGGCGACGACGAAGTTGACCACTAACCCAACAAGAAAAATGAGGAAGACAAACGAGAGGCTTCCTTTTGCGATAATTCTGTCTAAGCCTTCTCGAATCGCATTCGGCTTATTTGGATTAGATGCCAATGTAAAAACTCCCTCGACCAGTCGTTAAACAATGAGTTGATTCTACGGCTCTTTCCCCCTTCAGACTCAAATAATGGGGTCACGGAGCTTTCTGTGGGCACTTTAGAAGACCGGGAAAGGTGTCTGCGTCTCGCCAGGTGGGCAGGGGTGATCCCGACTAGACTGAGCGCATGACAATTCTCGCCCATCGCACAGTGCCCACGGCCTTCAGTGAAATCTTGGCGCGTGTAATGGATGCTGGGCTCCTGAAGAAGAAGCCCTCCTTTTACGTCATTCGACTCATCATTTTCTCTGTTATTGCGTCTGGGCTCTGGGTGGGAGGAGGTTTCCTCAGTTTCTTCACCAATAGTAATAGTGCTTGGATCCTTTTAGGTTTTTTGATGGCCGGACTGCTTGGCGTGCTGAGCGCGCAGTATGGGTTCATCGCACACGAGGCCGCGCACCGTCAGATCTTTCGAAATAATAAAGCTAATGACTGGGTTGGCCTCATCTTGGCTAATCTCTTTGCTGGGCTCAGTTATGGGTTTTGGTTACGCAAGCACAATAAGCATCATCAGAAACCTAACTTCATCGGCGAGGATCCGGACATCAATATTCGTGTCCTCAGTTTTACTGTGGAGTCTCGCAATGAGAAAAAGGGTCTGGAGCGCTGGCTGAGCGATCGTCAGGGTTATCTCTTTCCTTTGCTCCTGCTCTTCACTGGTTTTGATCTCCTAGCAGATAGTTTTATCGGCCTAGGTCGCAAGGATCGCAAGTTAGGAATCCGATTCCTTGAATTTGGTCTCATGCTTGTACGCCAGACAGCTCCGTATATTGCGATGGCACTGATGTTTGGTTGGCTCTGGGCAATGGCGTTATGGGTCTTCATGATGATGATGTTTGGGTTCTTTATGGGCGCTGCCTTTGCACCTAATCACAAAGGGATGCCTCTTATCGAGCGAGATTCCAAGATTGATTTCTTCCAACGTCAGGTACTCACTAGCCGCAATATCCGTGGCAGTTGGCTGACGGACAATCTCATGGGCGGGCTTAACCGTCAGGTAGAACACCACCTCTTCCCCTCCATGGCGCGTCCACACTTGGCGAAAGCTCATAAGATCGTGGTGGAGTTCTGTTCAGAGCGCGGCGTTCCTCTAGTCGAAATGAATCTCATCTCTAGCTACATGGTCGTAATGCGCCATCTCAATGAGGTTGGGCTGAGCAAGAATTCTGACCCATTTGTCTGCCCCATGGTGGGGCAATTGAGGCCCGTTTACTAAGCCCTAGACTCTCCCTATGGCAAGCGTGGCTGGTGGAAGAACCCCGACCTTAACTGAGCTTCGTACTATTGAAATCAGTGACCTGGATATCCCCACTCCGCAGGATGGCGAGTTACTCGTCAAGATACGAGCCACGGGTGTCTGTGGCACCGATCTTCATCTTTACGAATCTGACTGGGGCTTCATGCCCGTAGTCCTTGGCCATGACGCAGTCGGGGAAGTGGTCGGCACTGGTCAACGTGTGGTGCTAGATCCAGCAATCAGTTGTCGCACGTGTGCGTACTGCTCATCTGGGAGAAGAAACGCTTGTCCAGAATATAGATTTCTTGGAATGACTGCTCCGGGAACTTTTGCAGCATTCCTCACGGTCCCAAAAGAAAATGCCATCCCGATTCCGGATGAACTCAGCGATGAAGCAGGAACTGTTCTCGAACCAGTATGTGTCGCACTACATTTGCGCGAAAGGCTCAAAACAGTTGTGAAGAGTGATTCTCCCGTGCTGGTGGTGGGTGGAGGTCCTATCGGAATCGTGGCGGCCCGCGTCCTTTCCGTAGCTGGGTACCGAGTAACTGTGGTGGAGACGGTGGCATCGCGACGGGAAAAAGTTCGCTCTTGGGGGATCACCTGCATATCGCCAGCGGAGATAACTCCCGCACATTCACCGACTGGAGCGCGAGCAGTTGCTGTTGAAACTTCTTCCTCGATTCCCGGAGCACAACTAGCTATCGACTGGATGGGATTCGGAGGGGTATTTGCTTCAATTGGCGCTTCATCGCATTCACTTCGCATTGCAGATCTGCTACTTAAAGACCAATCTCTCATTGGGATTCATGGTGGTGGCGGTCGTTACGTAGAGGCAGTCGAATTGGTTTCTTCCGGTGTTATTCCGGTGGGGGAGTTGGTCTCCCATCGCCGCCCCATTGCAGACCTGGAAGAAGTGATCATCGAGACTAACCGCAATCCACTCGATGTTTATCGCACTGTCTTGATACATCCTTGATGTCACCACAATGGTTGATGGTGGGAAAGCTTCTTTTCACCTCGCTATCTTACTGCGAAGGTATCCGAAGAAAGAAGGCTTCGTGAGTGCCTATATTCATTCACGCCTATGCGACGCCACACTGCGACTGCATCAGTGTTTTATAGCTAGTTGACCCATACTGAATCGAGGAATGAATCGAGAAAATTGATCAAATTCATAGGAGATAGATGATAGTTTGACTAAACTAAAAAGAGTTTTTATACCGGATCTATTGAAAAAATTGAAAGGTTTGTTGATCATGGCTGATTTCAACGTCCTATCGACTGCACTACTCCTGATGGATTTTCAAAAATCAATCATCAATCGATTCGGTGAAGCAGGTACGGAACTCATGCCGAAGGTAGCCGCAGTAAAGAAGGCGGCAGAGGATGCAGGGATGCTTGTTATTCTCGTGCGAGTCGCTTTTCGATCAGGCTATCCCGAGATCTCGGATAATAATGTCCGTTTTAGCGGTGTAAAGACTCGTGGTTTACTAACTGAGGATGACCCCGAAAGTAATTTCCACGAGGCATTGACGGCAAATTCTGGTCAGTTAGTCGTCACGAAGAATCGGGTGAGTGCCTTCCACTCAACGTCACTGGAACAACTCTTAAATGTAAGAGAGATTAAGCACTTAGTTCTCGCTGGCGTAGCCACTAGTGGTTGTGTACTTTCCACTTTTGTTGATGGTTCAGATCGAGATTTTAAAATCTCCGTTATTGAAGATTGTTGCTTGGATGCTGATGCTGAGATCACCAACTTCTTGATGAAAAGGATCTTTGCTCCAAACTCAACGATACTTTCGAGTAAAGACTTCATTTCAAGTCTTTAAAACTCTTATTTGAAGACTTTACAAAGTTCCCCTGTAGTCGAAGCAACTTATTCTCGCGATTCCAAAATTAGATCCAATTTTAAAGAACGGAGCCCACGCGCTTCAATATTTCTCGCAAGGTCTCTTCGTTAGTAGCAAAGTTCAAACGCACCCACGAATGAGTATCGATAACTGTGTGTTGGGAGTAGTCCGAGCCGGTGGCTAGCCGGACCTTGGCGTGCTCCAAGATGTACTCCGTTGCCTCTGGCGCAGCTCCCGCTTTGGTCAGAGAAAGATCGAGCCACGCTAAGTAGGTGGCCTCAGGTGCGTGGTACTTCACCTTGCCCTCGAAAGTGTCCACCCACTCGTTGATAATTGCCCGGTTCGTAGCAAGTTGTTCGTTGAGATCATCAAGCCAATCGTCGCAATCATTCCAAGCGACAGCAGTGGCGACTTTACCAATTGTGTTTGGAGCGCCGAAGTAATCGATGGGAAGAGACGAGATCTCATTCCAGAGCGCATCGGGACCGACGTGCATGATTGCTGTGCGAGTACCTGCAATATTAAAACCTTTGGTTGCCGAAGTCGTAGTGATCGTTCGAGCAGCCGCGTCAGTGCTTAATGAGGCAAATGGAATGTGTACGTGTTGATCGAAGAGTAAGTCAGAGTGAATCTCATCGGAGAGCACTGGAATACCAAGTTCTTTTGCTGCGTCAGCAAGTTCTGTCAATTCAACATGCGTAAATACTCGACCTGTGGGATTCTGCGGATTGATAACAATGATCATTGTTACGCCCTCTGCCTTAAGGCGAGCCGCAAGATTAGTGTTATCGCACTTCCAGCCCTCTTCAGTAAATTCCATCTGGAGAGGAACAATGCGTCGATTCATTTCCTCTATATTTACTAGGAAGTTGTTGTATGCCGGAACGTGAATGGCAATTCCGTCCCCTGGCTTCGTGGAGTGATGTAACACAATTTGCAATACTTGAATCAGATCGCTCAAAACTTTTGTCCGCTCAGGAATTGGTGCCCAGTTGTATAGGCCCTTCATGCGACTCTCGAAAGCCACAATTACTGGATCAAGATCCCAGAAGGGATAGCCAAACTCTTCATCGCGGATCATTTCTTCCATGGCGCTCTTTATAGCCGGAGCAATACCGAAGTCCATATCCGCGACCCATGAGCAGAGAGTCTCGTTATCGTTATTTCCCCACTTGGTACGACGAGGTTTGCGAAGTGAACCGAGATTGATCGATTTGAATTGCGCAGCGAACTTTCCCATTATCTTTTCGCCTCCAGTGATCCGTCTGCTTCGGCGAGAATGACGTCTCGCAAAATTTCCATCTGCCCATGGTGTTGAGTGATTTCCTCGTATATATGTTGTAGCGCACCCGCTTGCGTTAACTCTTCTTCTGGGCCTTGGAAAGCCGCAGGTGGCTTGTCGCGAAGCGGAGCGCGCATGTCGGCACTGGCTACATATTCAGCCAACCGAGCCTTTGCTTCCAAGGTCCTTTGGAGGAGTGGGGCTACTGGGCCAGATGCCTTGAACTCTGCCGCTCGATCTCGCTCGATCACCAGCCCATTGACGAGATACCCACCCCAGAAATCACTTACTCCGATGGAGTGTGTAAGTAGGGCATAGGGGGAGTTGGCGCCTGGGAGGGAGGGAACCCTGTTGGCGAGGTCATCCCCGAGGCTCTCAACGATCGCAGCCATTCCATCGAAGGCGCGGTCAGCGAAGTAGAGGTACTCACCTGCCTCAAGCACTACTAGCTCCTTCATTTATGAATCCACTAATTACCTCAAGCCTATCGGCGCGAGGCAGCGAGGAACAGAACTGTAGGCTGTGCTGATGAAGCCTCCAGGGATACCTCCTCGGGAAGAGATACTTCAGGCGGGTATTGAACTAGGCGTACCACTTTCGGAAGAAGAATTAGAGATAGTTCTTGATTTGGTACCAGGTTTGCTTGATTCATATCTTCACCTCGCACAAGACCATGCGCTGATTTCTTCGAAAACAACGAGGAGCAAAGCGGGGAGTCCGCCAAACGAGAATCCGCACAACGCCTGGACGTGGAAATGCGCGATTCTTCCCACTTCAAAAGGCGTTCTCGACGGGGTCAAGGTAGTTATCAAAGACAACATTGCAGTAGCGGGCCTCCCCATGCGAGCAGGATCTAATGTCACCGACGGCTGGATCCCGGAATCGGACGCAACCGTTGTTACCTCGCTTCTGGAAAATGGTGCTGAGATCGTTGGTAAATCCCAATGTGAAGATCTCTGCATCAGTGGGGGTTCAATCACATCAAAGCCATTACCAGTGCATAACCCAGTGAGAATGAATTATTCGGCGGGTGGATCTTCTTCGGGGAGTGCTGTTCTGGTAGCTACTGGAGAAGTGGATCTGGCTCTAGGCGCCGATCAAGGCGGCTCTATTCGAATCCCCGCAGCGCTCTGCGGAGTCATCGGATTGAAGGCTACTTTTGGTGCGATTCCGTACTCGGGAGTACTCGGACTTGAACCTTCGATTGACCACGTAGGTCCAATCGCTCGGGATATTGAGACCATTCACAACGCTCTGAAAGCGATGGTTACGTTCGACGAGAGCGATCCCCGACAGCGTCCATTCGTGAACGAGATCCAGGGACTTCAGAGCGCACTCAACGAAACTCAACTGTTACCTTTTTCAAATTTAAGAGTTGCATTAATTACTGAAGGTTTTGACCTCACACGCGAAGGCGAGGCAGAATTTCCCAGATCAGCTGCATCTGCCGAACTCGTAATGATGCAGGCACAAGAATTGATCGCTTTAGGTGCAACGGTAGATCTCATTTCGATTCCCGAGCATCGATTCGCGCAACATGTCTATCTTCCTATCCTGCTGGAAGGCGGAGCGCTCTCGCTTACTGCATTGAAATCGACGATCTTCGGACAGGGCTACAGTTCAACAGGGAATGTAGAGCGCGAGATCGTGCACGGTCTTTCAAGTAATGGAAGTTCAGCATCCCCCCTTACAAAATTAATCGCAATTGTGGGAAATATCTTCTTCGAAGAGACTGGAGGAGATTTCTACCGCTTGGCCAATATCTTGCGAAAGAAAATATCTGATGCCTATGACAAAATTTTAGACGAATACGATGTTTTACTCTGTCCGACCACTGCTCCTGCCGGGATTGCAGTGGAGATGTCTGGAGATCCAAAAAATATTGGTCGCGAAACTTTCTCGTTCTATCAAAATTGTTGCGTTACCGATCTCACCGGTCATCCGTCAATCTCTGTCCCTGCCGGAATGGTAGATGAGTTACCAGTAGGAGCTATGTTGACAGCCAAACACTTCGACGAGATGACGCTTCTGCGTGCAGCCAAAATGTTTGTAGATTCCTCAGAAACTACGCTTGCCAAAGAAGCCCAGCTCTAGCGAGGGCGTTGGCGACGGCTCTCGGGACGAGGACGTGACTTTCCACTGGATTGGCCTGGGCGTCCGCCGGGACGACCACCTGAAGCGCTGGGGCGACCACTTGAATTGGAACGACCAGCGGGGCGACCACCACCTGAACGACGACCTTCGCTCTTATCTGCAAAGACCGGAGCAACCCATGGGGTGCCACTTGGCTCTTGTGCGCCGAAGAGGGAGTTGAGTTCAGGTGCATGTGGCTTGACGCGAACAAATGCAGCGTTTACGCCCGCACGAGTAGTGAGCCCGCGAATCGTCTTCTGTTGATTAGAAGTAGTGAGTGTGACAACTGTTCCTGACTCACCAGCACGTGCGGTACGACCGGCACGGTGCAAGTAATCCTTGGGATCAGTTGGTGCATCTACGTGCACTACGAGTGAAATACCATCAACGTGAATACCGCGAGCGGCCACATCCGTTGCTACAAGTGCGTTGGTCTCACCGGACTTGAAGGCCGCAAGAGTACGCGTGCGTACAGCTTGTGACTTTCCACCGTGAAGTGAACCGACGGGCACACCGCGGTCTGCAAGCTTCTTAGCAAGTTTGTCCGCGCCATGTTGCGTGCGCACGAAGAGAATAGTGCGGCCATCGCGAGCAGCAAGCTGCGTAGTGATCTTGTCTTTATCGAGCGGATCGATAACAAGAACATGGTGATCCATGGTGTCAACAGATGCCTTATCGGAATTTACTGAGTGCACCACTGGGTTACGGAGGTACTTGCGAACAAGTTGCTCAACTGGACCATCAAGAGTTGCGCTGAAAAGCAGGCGTTGGCCATTTGGCTTTGTTTGATCGAGGATTTCCTTCACAACTGGAAGGAAGCCCATGTCGACCATCTGATCGGCTTCATCAAGGATGACGATTTCAACATCTGAAAGACGTACTTCGCGTTGCTTGATCAAGTCCATGAGACGACCAGGGGTGGCAACAAGAATTGGGACCGCTTTGCGAAGCGCCTGGATTTGTTGTCCGTACGGCATACCGCCAGCAATGAGGCGTGAATCAAGACCAAGTGATTGGTTGAGTGGGCGCAAGGTGTCGTTGATCTGCATCGCGAGTTCGCGAGTAGGAGCCAGAATGAGCGCGAGGGGTTGATGAGCCTTGGCTTGGCGTCCAGCGAGGCGGGTGAGCATCGCGAGGCCGAAGGCAAGGGTCTTACCGGAGCCGGTCTGACCGCGACCGAGTACGTCCCGGCCAGCGATGGCATCGGGCAGGGTGGCAGTCTGGATGGGGAATGGTTCGAGGATCCCGCCGGCCTTGAGGACCTTTACGAGCGCAGGATTAACACCGAGTTTGAAGAATGACATGGACAAGTACACCTAACGGGACGACAAGCGCGTCCCGAAATGGCCCAACTTCGACCAAGATGTTGCCAAGACTCGCAAGTAAACGCACGAAGCGTTCAGGGAAGTTCTTTTGAAGCGGATGCTCCAACTGACCCAAGTCTACCGTGGCTTTGCGCTGCTCTTTACCAGCGTGTTCCCGATGCTGGATTTGTGCTCATGGCAGACTGCCCAAATGATCAACATTTGCCTCGCAGGAGCTACTGGTTGGACTGGAGTAGCCCTGGCGCACGCCATTCATGACAGTTTAGATCTCAAATTAATTTCTGCAGTTGCACGTAAAAGCGCAGGTGGGGATCTTGGTGAAGCACTCGGTGTGGGAAATTGGGGCGTTCCGGTGTTCGCCGTTATCAACGATGCGCTAGATGGCGTCGATGTAATGATCGAATACACCAGCCATGCGAACGTTAAGGAAAATACGTTGGCAGCCATCGCTCGTGGCGTCCATGTGATTGTGGGTTCTTCAGGACTTACCGGCGCTGATTACGACGAAGTCGATGAAGCGGCGAAGAAAGCCGGAGTTGGAGTTGTGGGTTCCGGAAACTTTGCAATCACGGCAGCTTTGGCACAAGCAGCAGCCGTGATGGTTGCAAAGCACCTTCCGCAATGGGAAGTCATCGACTACGCAAGTTTCACGAAGCCCGATGTGCCGAGTGGTACTGCACGCGAACTAGCTGAAAAACTTAGCGCAGTACATCGCCCAGCGATCGGCGTCGAAGTTGCTGATATCGCTGGCCCAAAGGAAGCCCGTGGCGCAGATATCGATGGCACTCGAGTGCACTCGATTCGCCAACCAAGTTTTGTTGTTTCCACTGAAGTAATTTTCGGACTCCCGGAGCAACGTCTTTCTATTCGCTTTGATGCCGGGAGTTCTCCAGCACCCTATGTAGATGGCACGCTCCTTGCGGCGCGCGCAGTCGTTAAACAAAAAGGTCTTATCCGCGGATTAGACACTCTCCTTCTGCAATAGGGGCGCTTATGTTGATCGATACGGTTCGGCGCACCACGATCACTACGTACAACATTGCTGAAAGCCTGCGCTATTACGTCGATACGTTAGGCATGGATGTCTGGTTCGACACCACGCTTGTCGATGAAGTCGTATGTGAGGTGTACGACTTACCTGCTGGCACCCCAGTACGTGTGGTGATTCTTCGTGGTGAAATCGAAAGTGCAGAATCAACGCGTGGCCCGGTGGTGAGCGGCATGGTGGGGTTGATGGAATTCGTTGGCCTTTCCGCTCCTGACCCTTCTCCGGCCGCCCGACGCCCGGTATCCGGAGAGATAGTCCTCATGTTTGGTACTCAACATATGCTCGAAATCGAATCACGCATCACATCTGCCGGTTTCCACCTTGAAGGACCCCCTATTCGCCTTGGCGTCAGCGGGCGAAATGTGGTGTACGAATTGCTCGGTCGTGATCCCAACGGAGTGAGAATTGCTTTCTCGCAGATGAGTGAGATCTATCTATGAGCTACATAGCAGTGATATTTACTTCTACTCGTCGCGATAGCGATCACGAGGAGTATGCGACATGGAGTCATCTCATGTCAGAAATGGTGAGAGAGATTCCAGGTTTTCTCGACTCTGACTCTTTCCGCGACCCGGAGACTCGGGAAGGCGTCACGATCGCTTATTTCGAAAATGAAGAAGCAGTAAAGACATGGCGCGAAGTGAGTGAGCATCAAGAAGCCCAGCAACTAGGTCGCGAAAAGTTCTACGGCGAGTACCGCGTTCGTATTGCCCGCGTGGAGCGCGAGTACCACTGGGAGCGACCAGATTAAAGAGCTGGCGTAAAACCGAGTACTTCGCCAAAGAAGGTGAGTTCGCTCTCCAGGCTATCGATCATCGAAGTGGCCTTGAGGAATCCGTGGCCTTCACCCTCGTAAGCGATATAGCGATGCTTGATTCCTTTTCGGACGCAGACATCGCGGAAAGCTTCTGATTGCGCCGGCGGTACTACTTTGTCATCGAGTCCTTGGAAGATGATCAGTGGCGCAGAGAGGTTCTCTGCATGAGTGATAGGTGAGCGTTCTACGTAGAGATCTTTTCGCTCGGGATATGGCCCGATCATCGAATCGAGGTAACGCGACTCAAAGTCGTGGGTATCGGTAGCGAGCGTTTCGCAATCCGCGACACCGTAATACGAGGCTCCCGCCGCGAAGACATCACCCATCACGAGTGCGTTCAGCACAGTAAAGCCGCCGGCGCTACCACCCTTGATCACTACTTTTGGTTCATCTGCGGTGCCATCGGCTACGAGCGCATCGACGACTGAAAGAACATCTTCGTAATCCATGATGCCCCACTGGCCGCGAAGAGCGTTGCGATATTCACGGCCATAACCAGTGGAGCCGCCGTAATTGACGTCGACCACAGCAATTCCGCGCGAGGTGTAATAAGCAAAACTCAATTTGGCGGTGGCAGACACTTGTGAAGTTGGTCCGCCATGCGCAGTGACGAGCAAGGGCACTGCTCCGCTTGCGGAGTACTCCGGATTCTGTGGCGGATGCAAGATCGCATGTACCGAACGCCCGTTCTTCCCTGGCACGGTTATTGCTCGCGGCGTGGTGAGGTATTCGGCAGAAACCGGGAGTGTGGTCTCCCAAATGGTGTTGACCACCTTTGCAGTTGCAAGATCGATTTCGACCAATGCTGTGGGCGACTTGGCGCCGCCGGCGATGATGTACGCCTTATCGCCATCGATTGATTGCGTCGCATTGAAGGCAGTAAACGGCGAAGCTACATCAGTGCATGACTTGCTCTTCGGATCCACAATGACGACTCGCTGATTATCCGGAGTTCCGTGGATGGAGAGTAATCGCCCATCATTTAATACCGAAATAAACCGTTGGCCTATTTGCCACATCGGCATACCCCACTCGGCACTCTCTTCAACGATGTGCTCCTTGGCTCCATCAAGTGAGAGCTTCCAAATATTCCACCATCCCGAAGAATCCGAGATGTAGTAGAGCTCGCTGTTGTTTGCCCACTCGGGGGTCAGAATCGATTCCTCGGTGGATCCGGCGAGCGTGCGAATATTCGTTAATTCACCCTTAGAAATATCGGCTATGCGAAGTTCGGTTCCGTCCCAAGGCATTTGTGGGTGCTCCCACGCCATCCACGTGAGGTGCTTACCGTCAGGTGAGAGTCGTGGATGCATGTAAAAATGTGATGACGATTCAAGTACACGAAGTCTTCCGTAGAAATTAATGGCAACTAAATCGCGCTGGCAATCATGTCCCTCAACAATTTCGCGAATGCACCAAATTTCATTTCCCACTTGGAGCATGCCGGCGTAACGATGCGAACGAGCCTCTTTCGGCTCTGGCGTAAGAGCGATGGGCTCACTATTTGCTTCAAGTAGATAGAGTCGTTGATCGCTCTTATTACAGAAGACCAACGCAGGAGAGCCACCCCGCTCGATCACGAGCCAACTCAAGCCGCCGTATTCCAAGATGGAACTTTTGGCATCCCATGGTGCCGGCAAGAAATCACCCTGGCGACTGACCACAACGCGCCGTCCACCCTCATGTGGCCTGATCTCGTCCCAATAGAGCTCCCCGTCGGCCACTTGGGTGTATCCGATACTGGTGGCAGCGCCAGCGAGCATGGCGGCAGAAAGCGGGGAGTTCCAAGAGCCTGGAATCGATGAATTGTTCATCTGGCCATCATGTCGGAATTACGTTGTGATTGCCTAGGGATTCTGGCCTTCCGGAACTAAAATTCCAGTATGAAAAGAACAGCGCTCATAGCCGCCGTAATCACCTCCCTGGCCCTGCTCGCTGGTTGCGCGTCGTCCACTTCATCTAGTGCCGACAGCGCCGCCGACATGAATATGGACCAGAGCGCCATGCCAGTTCCATCTCTGGCTCCAGGTATGGCAACGGCGGCCCCGGGTGGCGGTTCTTTCCTCAATGAGAAGTTGCCGGCTGATGTACTCGCCCTCCCGCTCTTTGATTCCACTGGTGAAGCGTTCACGTTGGCTGACTTCGCTGGGAAGTACGTAGTGATCACAAATTTCCTCACCTCGTGCCACGAGATTTGTCCTATGACTACGGTTAATATGCGCGACATTGCCCGCGCCCTATCTGCCGTTGGTCTCGCCAGCAAAGTTGCGGTGATGGAAGTATCCGTAGATGGCGAGCGCGATACCGCGCCCCGTCTTGCGGCATACCAAGCGCTCTTCAATGAGAAGAGTTGGATTATGGCCGGCGGGAGCACCCAATCGTTAGCTGCGCTGTGGAAGTACTTTGGTGCACCAGCCAAGAAAGAAGTATTTAGCGCAGCTGACATGGCAACGCTTCCGAAGGATTGGCAGACCGGCAAGAGTGATACCTACGACATGATGCACTCAGATCTGGTCATCATTCTCGGTCCAGATTCCACGTGGCGTTGGCTCGATCTTGGATCTCCAAAGACGTCCCAGGGTGATATCCCAGCGGCGCTCAAAGCGTATTTAACTGATGATGGACAGAAGAACCTGGCGGCTCCGGAAGAGCCTACCTGGAGTGTAGGAGCGGTACTCGCCGCCATTACCCAACTCACCATGGCTGGCTAAGCGCCCAGATTCTTACGAGCTAGCGGCTTAATACATTCTTTCCGGAACAAAAAAAGAGAGAGCGCTTCAGGGGCGCCCTCTCTTTTGTTGTTTGAATTTATACAGCGGCGAACGAAGTGGTGATTGCACACGCAACTGCCGAAATTGCAAGCCAGGTAAACCATGAACCCGCGGTCCTTAAACGCCACGTTTCGTGAGTACCAGTAGAGGATCCGCGCTTTGTGCGGATGGCGATACCGAGCGCTACGAAAGTACCGAGCACATAGTGAAGCAGGTTGGCACCACCTAGGAAGAAGGCCATCGAAGCATATGCACCTTCAAAGCCACCTTCCTCAGCGAGCATAAATGGCATATTGGAAAGTTGACTCCATTGCATCACAAGACCAATAGCAAGTACGACGAAAGTGACGATGGAGAGAACTCCCATGCTCTCACGTCGCTTTTGCCCAAAGTTATGTGAGATAGCTGCGATGATGAATGGCAGCGCTAGTAACCAACCCGACGAAACTGTGAACGTATGGCCGTCTGCTGGTAACCATCCATTATTGACGTTCAGATTACGAAGGTAAAAGTAGGAGAAGATCATCGCAAAGATGAATGCACCGTCTGCGACGATAATGAGACGAACTCCTAGACGCTCGCGGCGACCTACAACTTCAGGTGCATCGTGATGCATGACGTGTTCGGTTGATGTGCTCATTTCTCACTCCTTCCGTAGCCGTATGGATCGCTTGTGACGACTGGTGCCTCGTGGAAGTTCTCTAGGTAAATCGGATAGGGAACAGTCCATTCGAGTGTCTTTGCACCCCAAGGATTCATCGGTGCGATCTTGCCCTTACGCCATGAGTGAACCACGGAGTAAAGGAGCACGATCATTCCAATACCCACTAAATAGGCACCGATGGTGCTAATGAGATCCGAGGTAGCAAAGGCTTGCTCGTAATCAGCTACGCGACGAGGTTGCCCTTGTGAACCAGCGGCGAACATTCCCAGGAAGAGTACTTGGAAACCAATCTGAACCAGCCAGAAGGAGATGTAACCAGAGCGCTCATCGAGCATGCGACCTGTCATCTTCGGGAACCAGTACGCAAGACCAGCGATTGCACCAGTTAGTGCAGCACCCATCAACGTGTAGTGGAAGTGTGCGGTCACGAACATGGAGCCGTGCAAGTAATCATCTGCTGGCACATCAGAGAGATAGATTCCGGTGATGCCGCCGATGAGGAAGTTCCAGAGGAGTGCATAGACGCCGAGCATCGGAAGTTTCATCCACGGTCGACCTCGCCAGATCGTTCCTAGCAAGACCAAGAAAAGCAGACCAGTGGGTATCGAAATCATTTCGGTAGTCACCATGAACGGACCGTTCAAGCTAGGCAGCCACCCCGAGATGTACATATGGTGGGCCCAGACGAGAAAGCTGAGACCGACGATTCCCGCCAAGCCCACCACTGCTGTGGTGTACGAGAAGAGCGGTGAACGTGCAAAGACTGGTGCAATTTCCATAAGAATGGCCACGCCCGGAATCAAGATGACATACACCTCTGGGTGACCCATGATCCAGAAGAGGTGGGCGTAAAGCCAACCACTTCCACCGAATTCCGCATCGTAGAAGTGCGTTCCGATCGTACGATCGAAGGCCGCCATCATTTGTGATGCCATAAATGAAGGGAAAGCTGGGATTGCCATCGCCACGCTTATGGTTGCACCGATGACGAAGATCGGAACTCGATTCCACTTCATGCCCTTTGCGCGCATCGTCACTACCGTCGTGGTGATGTTTGCTCCAGCGATGGCAGATGAGATTGCAAAGATGATGATGGTGACGATAAAGGCATTCATGCCGCCGCCGGCTTGCACGCTTAAGGGAGCATAAGCAGTCCAACCTGTAGGGATGCCTCCAAAAAACCAAGCCGAGCAGAGCACTGGGATTGCAGTAAAGAGCAGCCACCAGCTGAGCGCATTAAGACGTGGGAATGCCATGTCGCGAGCGCCGATCATGATCGGAAGAATGAAGTTACCGAATGGTCCCGTGGAGACGATGATCAATGCGACGATCATCGTGATGCCATGGAGGCCAACCAGAGAGTTGTAAATCTCGGCGTTGACCCACTTGGAACCTGGGGTGATGAGGTTAGTGCGAATCATCATTGCCATAGTTCCACCAGCACCGAGCATGACCATAACGCCGACGAGGTATTGGATACCTACGACCTTGTGATCTGTGCAGTAGCGGAAGTAACGAGAAACTCCTTGACCTTTGCCAGCGAGAAAAAGTTGTTCTTCATCCGTGAGGTCTTTGCCAATAAGCCAGCGGAATGGTCCGATAAAGGCGCCAATTCCAATGAGGAAGCCGATGCACCAAGCGAACATGGAAAGAGTCAGAATTCGATTCTCCATGACGGCTTCTTGGCGATCCCACATGCTCTTGCCCCAGAAGTACATCACTTCTGCAAAGACGATGCCGACAATCATGCCGGTACCCATGTTCAGCTTTGTGATGAGGCTCTTTGGTGGGTTTGGACGCGACTCAGAAACTTTTGCGTGATCGAGAGTTGTCATGCGACGTGTCCTCCTTGTGCCGTGACCCAACTGTTGAAGTCGGCCTCTTTCATGACTTTGCCCTGAGTCTCCATATAGGCGTGGTAGAGCCCGCAGAGTTCAGCGCATTTGATGTCGATAGTTCCCAAAACGTTCGGCGTAGTGTGTGCCAACGTGGTGACACGATCGTTGGCATCAACCTTTACGCCCAATTGCACGGGCCAGAAAGAGTGGTTGACGTCTACTGAGTGCACTCGGAACTCAACTGGTCGATCGACTGGAAGATTGAGTTGTTCTGACTGCACGCCGAGTTCTGGGTAGTTGAAGGTCCAGACCCATTGTGAGCCAGTGACTTCTACAACAAGTGCTGTCTTAGCGTTCGCAGTGGCATCCTCGCTGTTGACGTTCATTTCAGTAAGGCCCCAGACGATTGCCACAATGCAGAAGATGGCCGAAACCAGGGTCCACACAAAGACAATTGGAGTATGCGTTCGAAATGAAGCCGCTTCCTCAGGAGGAGTGTCGCCATGATGGCGATCGAAGAGGGTATAAAGCGCAATTGCTATCACGAGACCTGCGATCGGTGCAGAGATAACCGTGAAGTACACAATGACGTCTTTTCCACGCTTCATGCTCTCGCTCATGATTTCTGGCATGAACTTCGGGTAGAACCAAAGCCCGATGAAGACGAAGAAGGCGGTGATGACGACGCCAAAGATCATGGTGATTCTTACGTCACGCGCCTTCATTGCGTTTCTCAATCGCTCACCCGGAGTGGGGGGAAGATCGACTACTTCATGTTGATCGCTCATTTGACTGTCACCTTTCCGGACATAAATCCGTAGCGGCTCATCGCTGCACCGAACTTGGCATAGGTGCCGTCACCGCAGGGGTACTCACAATTCCAGACATACTCGCCTGGACCCTGCGTGTAGAACTTGAAAGTAGTGATGATTGGCGCAGGAAGAACGCCGTCCTCATCAAATTTGCCCATCGTCTCTTCGGATTGAATGTGAACTGGAATATTGACGAAGAGATTGGACTGAGTGCTTGTTGGCAGGCTATGAATGGTAAAGGTGTGCTGGACTTGATCCTCTCCCAGCGACTTCACTTGCTTTCCATCAACTGTCATCGTTCCATCGATGGTGCCGACAACTCGACTGAAGAAGGTGTTATTCAACTTCTCACCGCCGTCGTAACCCTTGATCGTCATGGTGATGAGTGAATTAGCTGGAAGCTGAAGGTGGGTAGAGGGACCATAAGTGACGTAACCCGGGCGGCTGCCCTCTTTATTTTGAATATTGTTTGAACTCTCGCTATCTGCAAAGACCGAGAGTTCGATGGAGGCACCGTTCATCTTTCCTTGGGGAGAGTCAACGTTTCCAAGAGGGGTCGCCACCAAAAGAGGTTGCGGATCTGCGCTGGCGCTATGGAGCACGAGGCCGACACCTGCAACAACAGCGACGCTGACGAGAACGAAGAGAACACCTCCTAACAACTTCTTGGTACCTGAGGTCGCTGTGGTCACCGTTCCACCTTCCCGATCATTTCGAGTTCAATTCTTGAGACGTGTGTCACTAGAGTAAAGCGGTGAACTCACTTTGAGTACTTCGCGAAATGTGTTTCTAAGACGATTTAAATAATTAAGTTACAGAAGGCGTGATATGTCTGATATGTCGTTAAATATCGGGTGGGACTTCCTCTTCGGGCTCCCCATTCTGGCCACTGGCTTTTGGTATTGGCGCACAGTCACCGCCGAAATCCCGCGCTGGCGGCGGGCGCTCTTCTACTCCGGGCTTTCATTAGCCTTCATCGTGTTGGTTGGTCCGGTGGCGCACTATGCCGTGCACATCTTCTGGGTCCACATGGTTCAGCACATCTCCCTCATGATGCTCATCTCTCCAATGATCATCTTGGGTGCGCCGATGGCAGTAGCGGCCGCCACGCGTCCTTCTGGCTTTCGCACTTTCTTAAGGGCGGGTTATCGCTCCTGGATTGTGCGCACCGTCGTTAAACCACAAATCGGTTTTGGAATCTTTTTAGTCGCGCTTTTTGCTACGCATTTCTCCCCTCTTGCCAACGCAGGTATGAAGAACGGAAATGTGCACTCTCTCGAACTCGTCATCTTTCTTGTCGCCGGCTTGATCTACTACTACCCACTCATGAGCGGTAACCCGATGCCGTTCTACGTTGCACATCCAATCCGACTTGCATCGCTCTTCGCAATGATGGTGCCTGAGACCATGACTGGCTTCTTCTTATATTCCAGCAGCCGTCTTTTACACGATGTGCCTGCGATGGCGGGCATGAACATGGCGCAAAGCGCGAGTGCGCTTAACGATCAACGCATCGGCGGGTCGTTAATGTGGAGCATGGGAATGCTGATCGATGCGGGCTGGCTTGCGCTTACTGCTCGAGATTGGTTTGTACACGAACGTGATTCTGAAGAGGAGGAGTAATGGCTGACGAGTTATGGATTTCAGACGAACCCGAGCGCACTCCTCACAAGAGTCTGGCAAACGATCCCAAGCGTAAGTGGCTCTTGCTTGGCATTCCTTTGTGCGTCGTTCTTGCCATCGTCGAATTAGGGCGCGCCTTTTCAGGGAATCGACGGAGCTGGGTTTATGTGTTTGAGTGGCCATTCTTCGCCATCTTCATTGGCTATATGTATTGGAAATTAACGCATCCGACCAACTTTGATGAATTAGAAGAATTAGAAGAAGAGTAAACGTTATGAATTGTGTGGAATGTGTTGCATTCCCCACGCGTACATCGCAATTGCACCGGCAGCTGATGCATTCATTGATCTAGTAGAACCAAATTGTGAGATCTCATAGATTTTTTCACAGGCGGAAATTCCCTCATCTGACATTCCGCTTCCTTCTTGACCGAAGAACATCACACACGACTTTGGAATCGTGGCTTTCTCCAGTGAAGTGGAACCAGGAACATTATCGATTCCAATAATTGGGATCCCATGTTCATCACACCAAATTTTGAAATCAGCCACTGTTGGATGGTGATGAACAGTGAGATATTTATCGGTCACCATTGCCCCGCGTCGATTCCAATCGCGCTTACCCACAATGTGAATCCCAGCAACGTTAAATGCGTTGGCTGTCCGCACAATCGAACCGATATTTAGATCGTGCTGCCAATTCTCGATAGCGATATGCAAATCGTGTCGGCGCTCATCTAATTCAGCGACAATGGCGGGAACTGTCCAATACCTGTATTTATCGAGGACATTTCGCCGATCACCGTGAGCCAGCAATTCTGGATCGTATTGCTCACCCTTGGGCCACGGCTCAGGATGCGGTCCTACTCCGACTACCGGAAAGAACTCACCCGGACCTATTGCGTCGTTATTGCGAGCATCCATATTTATTGAACAGCAGCAGAGATGGAAGCCGTGTGTGCCGGAGTAGATCCGCAGCAGGAACCCACAACGTTCACGCCAAGGTCCTTCATTTCTGTGGCGTACTTGCCCATCTCATCGGGAGTGCCTTCATAAATGAAGGTGTCACCGACCAACTTCGGTAGCCCGGAGTTTGATTGGGTAATAATGAAAACTCCATCAGGTCGTGCATCTACCAATTCTTTGGCGATGACGCGCATTTCATCAATGCCGCGACCACAATTTGCACCAATAATTCGTACGCCGAGAGAGGCAAGGTAAGTCACCGCAAGTGTTGGTTTCACACCCATCATGGTTCGTAAGTTCGTATCAAAACTCATGGTAGCGATGATGGGTAGATGGGGAGCCACTTCCTTCGCAGCGTTTACTGCTGCTTCCACCTCTGCCAAGTCACTCATAGTTTCGATGAGAATGGCATCTACTCCACCATCAGCAAGCGCCTTGATCTGTGCGGAGAAAATTTCTTTAGCGCTTTCCAGGGTGAGGGTGCCCATTGGGTCCATGAGCTCTCCTGAAGGGCCAACATCTCCCATCACGAAACAATTTGGGTGGCGATCGGCCACCTTGCGAGCCACCTCGGCACCTGCTTTATTCAATTCATAAAGTCGATCTTCGAGACCGTGCATCGCTAACCGGCCAGCGGTGCCACCAAAAGTATTGGTAGTGATGAGGTTTGCCCCCGCAGCGGCGTATGCCTCGAGTACCGCTTCAATGCGATCAGGGTGTTCTACATTCCACAGTTCTGGCGCACCGCCATCGTCGAGTCCGCTCTCTTGGAGCATGGTTCCCATCGCACCATCTGAAACGAGGGTTCCTTGTGCGAGGGCTTCATATATCGCGGACATTACTTTTCTCCTATTTGATTGAGAATCTGATTGATATTTTCTTCGCTAAATTCACTTTCTAATTCTGCAGCAATTGCCTCAGCTACTTCTGCTGGCGCGCCACTTCGCTCCACCCATGGATCGCGGTTCCACCCATTCATATAAGCATCTGCATCGATCTCTCCAAGGCGCATGGCAGCCTCATCGATCGCCTCTTGAAATCTACTAGGTAGTGAAATCTTGGAAACTTCTTCGCCGCTGCGGGCGACAACCATCGATGGGATCTCGCGCCATCGGGTAATTTGGTATTCAGCCATATGGCGACCCTAGCAAGAAGTCAGGTTCCATCAAGTTGAAGGAGAGCAATGAGTCGATCGCGAAAGTCCATTCTTGTTCTAGCCGCGCTTTTGACCTCATTGACCCTGGCCGCATGCGGTGAGGGATTAGAAGGCGGCGAGGAGAGCGGCGGTGGCAATGATGATGGGGTACCCAGCGCACCGCTGACGCCCAACACTCCTAAGGCTGATCAGGCCGGTGGAACTCAAGTGCTGCCGCCGATCATGGTCGATGAGGTCAGCACGGCGGCCTCGTTGCCGATGACGAACACGCTGGTCTTTAACCTCACGAATCCAGGAGCCTGGACCTTCGCTGCAGAGCCCGGGGATCTCTTGGAATTCACCCCCGGTGGGGACCAAGGGACGTACACCAGTAATCCGTCGGCTAGGCCGCTTAAGCCAGGCGTTGCAAAAGTTACGGCTTCTGATGGGACGCAGAAAATCGTCTTCACGATTACCGTCACTCAATAGTGGTCTTGAGCTGGAAGGTCTTAGGCTGAGCAGGTGAATATGGTGAAGCGGGCGTTTAACGCAAAGTATCGAAACACCATTATCGGACGTGCTGCTCGTCTTCTCTCTAAGAGCGATCGACGCAAAGTCTTCATTGTTATTCTGATTCAGATTTTCTTGGGTGCTCTCGATCTTCTTGGAGTAGCGCTCATAGGTATCGTCGGTGCGCTCGCGGTTTCCGGTGTTCAATCACGCGTCCCTGGCGATCGGGTGAGTTCGGTATTGAATTTCGTGGGACTTTCAAGTTTTGATTTTCAAACTCAAACCGCCCTTCTCGGATTAGCTGCTGGCGTTATTCTGGTGGGTAGGACAGTGCTATCGGTCTTCTTCACACGCAAGGCGCTCTTCTTCTTAGGTCGTCGCGGTGCGGCGATCTCAGCCGATCTCACTTCGCGCGTGCTCTCACAATCCCTCCTTGCAGTACAAGCACGCACCTCTCAAGAGACTCTCTACGCTCTCACTTCCGGCGTAGGAAGTATCACGTTAGGTTTGCTCGGCACAGTTGTAACAATGGCATCGGACGCCTCACTTCTTGTGGTCATGGCCATTGGCCTCGTGGTGGTCGACCCCACTGTTGCTCTTTCGAGTTTCATCTTCTTTGCCCTTATTGGATTTCTTCTTCAGCGTTTACTGAGTGGAAAAGCTCAGCGCCTTGGTATGGAACAATCTGAGCTCAGCATTACCAGCAACGAAAAGATCGTTGAAGTGTTGAGTTCTTATCGCGAATCTTTGGTGCGCAATCGCCGCGCTTACTACGCGAAAGAGATTGGTGAACTGCGCTACAAATTGGCCCATGCCCAAGCTGAAATTGCCTTCATGCCAAACGTCTCTAAATATGTTTTAGAAACTTCAGTAGTTCTTGGCGCACTCTTGCTTTCAGCGGCCCAGTTCCTTTTGCAGGATGCCGGTCACGCGGTGGGCACGTTGGCGATCTTCTTAGCGGCGGGTACTCGCATTGCGCCAGCGATCTTGCGCGTCCAACAAGGCATGCTAGCCATTCGTTCCAGCGCAGGGGCTTCTAAGGTCACTCTCGATCTTGCAGAGAGTTTGCAACATATTGCAGTGCCGAAGTTGGCGAAAGAAGATTCATTAGAGACCGAGCATCGTGGATTCAATGCCACCATCACGTTGATAGATGCTACTTTCACTTATCCGGGTAAAGCAGAGCCAG
Organism: Actinomycetota bacterium; assembly: GCA_026393015.1. Lineage (GTDB taxonomy): Bacteria > Actinomycetota > Actinomycetes > Nanopelagicales > Nanopelagicaceae. Next base: position 281 of record JAPLBA010000023.1, on the reverse strand, counting down.
CAGTGCGTGATGTGTCGCTTGAAATTACTAACGGTGCGTTTGTGGCATTTGTGGGACCTTCGGGTGCCGGTAAAACAACCATCGTTGATATCTTGCTTGGAATTTTGCCGCCCGCACAAGGCAGTGTCACAATTTCTGGTCTACCTCCCATGGAAGCAATTACTACGTGGCCGGGAGCAGTTGCATATGTGCCACAAGATGTCGCAATCGCGAGTGGAACATTTAGAGAGAACATCGCACTCGGTTTTCCACCGGCATTTGCGACCGATGAATCCATCTGG
>JAPLBA010000045.1 GCA_026393015.1 Actinomycetota bacterium | reverse complement strand
TACCTCCCAGGTTGCCCACCACGTCCAGAAATGTTGATGGATGCAATCCTTAAACTTCACGAGCAAATCGGAAACGAGAAACTCGGTCCTCACCGCGCAAATGTGATTCGCGAAGTAGAAGCCGCGGCGCTCGCAGCTGTACCCACCATCTCCATGAAGGGGCTGCTCGCGTGACGCAACAAGGGATGTTCGGCGCCCCCGGCAGTGGAGACACTTCTGGCTATGGTGGTTTGGTTCATTCCAACGTAACTCCCGGATCTTCCAGCCGTCCGTTTGGTTCTTACTTTGACGACGTAGTCGATTCCCTGGAGCGCGCTTATCCCGCATTTTCTGATGCAATCGAAAAAATCGTGATTGATCGCGGTGAACTCACCATGCATATTCGCGCTAGCCGCTTGCAAGAAGTTGCCAAGATTCTGCGTGATGAAGCGTCACTTCGATTTGAGATGTGCCTTGGTGTATCCGGTGCGCACTACCCAGCAGAAACAGGTCGTGAGTTGCATGCGATTTTCCCGTTGCTTTCGCTGACGCATAACCGCCGTATCCGCCTTGAGGTTTCAATCCCAGATGCCAACCCACATCTGCCTTCGGTGGTTTCAATTTGGGCAGGGAATAATTGGCATGAGCGCGAAACCTTCGACATGTTTGGCATTATTTTCGATGGCCATCCTGGGCTTACCCGTATCTTGATGCCAGATGATTGGGCCGGTCACACACAACGCAAGGATTATGCACTTGGCGGTATTCCTGTGGAGTACAAGGGTGCAACTGTGCCACCGCCGAGCGAAAGGCGGGCATACCGATGACTTTCGATCCATATGCATCGTCTCGCGAGACCACTGAAGGCACCATTTACTCTGTCACAGGTGGTGATTGGGATGATGTAGTCACTGAAATTGGTTCCACCAAAGAAGAACATGTTGTGGTCAATATGGGACCACAGCATCCTTCAACCCATGGCGTACTTCGTTTAATTTTGGAGCTTGAAGGAGAAACTGTTAACGAAGCTCGTTGCGGTATCGGGTATCTCCACACCGGGATCGAAAAGAATGCGGAATACCGTAACTGGACTCAAGGCGTCACTTTCGTCACGCGCATGGATTACCTCTCACCATTCTTCAACGAAACTGCTTACTGCCTGGCAGTGGAAAAACTTCTTGGAATCACGGATCAAGTTCCAGCACGCGCGAGTGTAATCCGCGTAATGATGATGGAGCTCAACCGAATCTCATCTCACCTTGTTGCTCTTGCAACCGGTGGTATGGAACTCGGAGCTCTTTCGGCGATGATTTTCGGATTCCGCGAGCGTGAACTTGTCCTCGATATCTTTGAATTAGTGACTGGGCTGCGGATGAACAGTGCGTATGTCCGTCCAGGTGGAGTTGCTCAAGATATTCCAGAAGGCGCCACTGACAAGATTCGCGAAACGGTTTTGCAATTGCGCAAGAACCTCAAAGACACTGAGAAACTGCTCGTTGGAAACTCTATTTGGCTTGCGCGTACTGACGGCGTGGGCTACTTGGACCTTGCAGGTTGTACCGCGCTTGGAATCACTGGTCCGATTTTGCGATCGACGGGGTTGCCTTGGGATCTTCGCAAAACCCAGCCATATTGCGGCTATGAAACGTACGATTTTGATGTTGTTACCGCGCAATCGTGTGATGTTTATGGACGATTCCTCATTCGTATTTACGAAATGGGCCAGTCGTTGCGCATCGTCGAGCAATGTGTCGAACGCCTTGACTCACCTGAGTTTCAGGGTCCAGTCATGGTCGAAGATAAGAAGATTGGCTGGCCTGCCCAATTAAGTCTTGGCTCAGACGGATTGGGCAATTCACTCGATCACATCCGCGAAATTATGGGGACTTCGATGGAGTCGTTGATTCATCACTTCAAGTTGGTAACGGAGGGCTTCAGGGTCCCTGCTGGCCAGGCTTATGCCGCGGTGGAGAGCCCACGTGGAGAGCTCGGCGCCCAACTCATTTCTGATGGAGGCACGAAACCGTATCGCGTGCACTTCCGTGATCCGTCTTTTAATAATCTTCAAGCCACTGCAGCAATGTGTGAAGGCAGTCAGATTGCCGACGTCATCGCTGCTGTTGCATCAATTGATCCAGTGATGGGTGGGGTGGATAGGTAATGAGAGACGAAGCACTGCTTGCGCATATGGATTCAATTATCGCTCGGTATCCCAAGAGTCGCTCGGCCATCATGCCGCTTCTGCACCTCGTACAAGCGAGTGAAGGTTACGTCACTCCCGAAGGCGTGGAGCTAGTCGCTCAGAAATTAGATCTGGCTACGGCTGAAGTTGCTGCAGTTGCCACTTTCTACTCGCAATACAAGCGTCGCCCAGTGGGGGATTACCACGTGGGCGTGTGCACAAATACTCTTTGCGCAGTCATGGGTGG
>JAPLBA010000048.1 GCA_026393015.1 Actinomycetota bacterium | reverse complement strand
ACCCGGATGAACTCTGCCACTCCCAAAGTGCTCCATGGCGTCCTTGGGAAATCGATGGTGGAACGCGTCCTCGATGCCTTGCCGCCAACCAAAGCCACCGTGGTTGTGGTCGGCTCGGGCCGCGAAGCCGTTGAAAAAGAGCTAGCGCGCATTGCGCCGAATGTTTCCACTGTCTTTCAAGCAGAGCGGGGTGGGACTGGGCATGCGACCCGTCTTGCAATGCCAGCATTTGCAGGACTTGCTGATGATGATGTCATTCTCGTTCTTGGTTCTGATACGCCACTGTTACGTCGTGAAAGCCTTACCGATTTCATCGCACAATCACTGGGGGCGGCTGCAGCGGTGATGACTGCTCATGTTCCAGAACCATTTGGCTACGGAAGAATTATTCGAGATAGCGCTCAGGAATTTACTTCGATCGTGGAAGAGAAAGATGCAAACGAAGCAGAGCGAAAGATTTCAGAGATTAATTCTGGTATCTATCTTTTTCAAAAAGGTGCACTCATTTCTGCGCTGGCACAACTCTCACGCGATAACGCACAGGGGGAGGAGTACCTCACGGATGTTATTTCTATCCTCAAGGGTGAAGGCAAGGCAGTAGCCGCCTTCTCAATTAACGATTTCCGTGAAATCCTTGGGGTCAATGACCGGGGTCAATTAAGCGAATGTGGGGCTATCTTGCGTAATCGCATTAATGACGAATTGATGAAGGCTGGGGTCACCATCGTTGATCCGGCTAGCACCTGGGTGGAAGAGGGTGTGGAGATCGCAGCCGACGTGACCCTCTTGCCGGGAACGTGGCTCACTGGCTCGACCAAGATTTCAAGTGGCGCTGTGGTGGGACCGCGGGCCACTTTGCACTCCTGCACGGTCGAAGCCGGCGCCCAGGTGAGTGAATCCACCTGCGATCAGGCCTATATCGGCGAGGGCGCCACAGTGGGTCCCTACACATATTTACGGCCAGGTACGGTCCTTGGACCGCGATCAAAGGCGGGGGCCTTTGTCGAGATCAAGAACTCCACCGTTGGCCCGGACTCGAAGGTGCCGCACCTCTCTTATGTGGGGGATGCCCAAATTGGCGAAGGTTCAAATATCGGCGCAGCCACCGTCTTCGTCAATTACGACGGAGTGGCCAAACACCGGACTGAGATCGGCGATTACGTGCGAATCGGAAGTGACACCATGCTGGTGGCCCCCGTTACGATTGGGGACGGCGCCTACACCGCAGCTGGCTCCGTCATCACCGAGGATGTGCCCGCTGGAGCTATGGGCGTGGGTCGGGCAAAGCAGCGAAATGTCTTGGATTGGGTCCTTCGTAAGCGCCCAGGAAGTAAGAGCGCGGACGCCGCGTCGCGTGCTCGCGAATAGGACATAAGAAAGGGTACGGTCTGACTATCCGAATGATGAAACCGGTGGAGGGAGATTGATGGGCGAAATCAGGTTATCTTCCGAAAAGCGTCTCCGACTCTTCACTGGTCGAGGTTATCCGGAACTAGCTCAAGAAGTCGCTGATCAATTGGGAATCCCACTCACCCCCACCTCTGCATACGACTTTGCAAATGGAGAGATTTTCGTTCGATTCGAAGAGAGTGTTCGCGGTTGCGATGCCTTCGTCATTCAGAGCCACACTGAGCCGTTAAATAAGCAGATCATGGAACAGCTCATCATGGTCGATGCTCTCAAACGTGCGTCTGCAAAGCGCATCACTGTAGTAGTTCCGTTCTATGGATATGCGCGCCAAGATAAAAAGCATCGCGGGCGTGAACCAATCTCAGCTCGCCTGATTGCTGATCTTTTTAAGACTGCTGGTGCTGATCGCTTGATGACAGTTGATCTTCATACCGCTCAAATTCAAGGTTTCTTCGATGGTCCGGTAGATCACCTTTTCGCGCTCCCGTTGCTCACTAATTACGTGGGAAGCAAGGTAGATCGTTCACGCCTCACAATTGTCTCGCCCGACTCGGGTCGAGTACGCGTTGCCGAACGATGGAGTGATCTACTCGGCGGTTGCCCTATCGCCTTCATTCACAAGACACGCGATCCACTCATTCCTAATGAAGCAGTGGTAGGTCGAGTCGTCGGTGACAAGACACGCGATCCACTCATTCCTAATGAAGCAGTGGTAGGTCGAGTCGTCGGTGATGTGGCTGGTCGAACATGCGTAGTTATCGACGACATGATTGATACCGCAGGCACCATCACTAAAGCTGTAGATGCACTCATCGACGCTGGTGCGACAGAAGTCTTAGTGGCTGCGACGCACGCGGTGCTCTCCGGTCCAGCCGTTGAGCGCCTCAAGAGTTCAAAGGTGGCAGAAGTGGTAATCACCAATACATTGCCCACTTCAGATGCCAATAAGTTCGACAAGCTCACTATTCTCTCAATCGCCCCGCTTTTAGCTCGGGCGATCAAAGAGGTCTTCGAGGATGGCTCGGTCACGTCACTCTTCGATGGCCACTCCTAGCCACTACGAGCTACTTCTAGCCACTTCTCACCACTCCGATTGATCTCCTGAAGCCTGGCGAAACACCCAGATTTCTCTCATGCCCCCGCCTGGGGTAAGTTTTGCAACGCTCCGGCGAGGGGGTTTACCCCGTAATCGACGAGATCCCTCCTGGTGCGCTTATTGTCACCGAATTGAAGGAGAGATCAGATGGCTGAAGTCAGCATCGCCGCCACCGTCCGTAATGAATTTGGCAAGGGCGCCGCACGCCGTGCCCGCCGCGATGGTCTCGTGCCCGCGGTGATCTACGGCCACGGCAGCACCCCACGCCACGTCACTCTCCCAGCACACCAACTCATGTTGGCGCTTAAGGCTCATAACGTCTTGCTCGATCTTCAACTTGAAGGTGGCGCGCAACTAGTACTTCCTAAGTCGGTAGTACGTCACGCCATCAAAAACTCCATTGAGCACGTGGACTTCATCGAAGTACGCCGCGGCGAAAAGGTCGTCATCGACATTGCGGTTCACACTGCGGGCGATGCAGATCGCGATGGCATTTTGGAACACGTCAACAACACCATCTCAGTGCGTGCCGAAGCGACTGCAATTCCTAGCGAACTCATCCTCGATATTGAAGGTTTACAGATCGGTCACTCGAAGTACGCCTCCGACGTCGTTCTTCCTGCCGGTGTGGAACTCGTTTCGGCACCTGACACGATCATCGTGCACTTGGCAGATAAGCCAACCCATGAAGAGCCAACTGCCCCAGCTCCAACTGACGTGGCACCCGCGGCTCCTGCGGCTGAATGACCGAACGCTGGCTGATTCTTGGATTGGGTAATCCCGGTCCGGAGTACGCCAACACGCGACATAACATCGGCTACTTCGTCGTTGAAGAAATCGCGAAACGTATTTCAGGTTCTTTTGTTTCGCACAAAGCTCGCGCAGATGTCCTCGAAGGTCGTCTGGGTGTTGGAATCGATGCACCTTCATTGATTCTCGCGAAAGCTAAGAGTTATATGAATGAGTCTGGTGGACCAGGCAAGGCGCTCGCAGATTTCTACAAGACCCCACTTGATCACATCATCGTGATTCATGATGAGTTGGATTTACCATTCGAGGCTATTCGCAGCAAACTAGGTGGAGGGGACAACGGCCACAACGGGTTAAAGAGCCTCTCGAAGTCACTCGGTGGGCCCGGTTATTTGCGGATTCGGATGGGAATTGGCAGACCGCAAGGGCGGCAAGACCCAGCAGATTTTGTCTTAAAGCCATTCAATACAGAGGAGCGAAAAGTGCTTCCACTCTTCGTTGATCGCGGAAGCGATGCTGTTGAAAGCTTGCTCACACGGGGCCTCGAAGAGACGCAGCAACGTTTTAACGATTGATGAGAGGAGGTCAACGTGCAGCTCTGTGAATTGGTAGCCCCTCGGCTAGGTGAACTTCCAGAGACTCGTCAGGCAACCATTTCAGTGGATCCCGCGCTGGCTCCATTTATTGCTGCCGCGCGCACTGAGAGCGTGCTAATTGTGTGTGCCACGGGACGTGAGGCTGATGAAACTTTTAGCTCACTGAATTTTTTGAGACCAGGGGAAGTATCGGTCTTTCCTGCCTGGGAAACATTGCCGCACGAACGACTCTCTCCACGGGCAGATACCGTTGGCCGGCGTCTCACTACTTTGCGTGCGCTCAAGCAGGGAGATCCTGAAGCGCGCATCGTCGTCACCACAATTCGGGCTCTCTTGGCACCGATCGTGGCGGGGTTGGGAGAAGTGGCACCTATCGAGTTCACGGTAGGTAGCGCCATGGATATGTCGGCAATGGTGGAACGACTCATCGACGGCGGGTATTCACGGGTAGATCTCGTTGAAAAACGAGGAGAATTTGCGGTCCGTGGTGGAATCGTTGATCTCTTTTCCCCGCTCTATGAACACCCCATGCGTATTGAATTCTGGGGCGACAACATTGAAGAAGTCCGATACTTCAGCGTCGCCGACCAGCGTTCAATCGATTCCACTCGAGAGGTACACGTTGCCCCACCGTGTCGCGAATTAGCCCTCACCGAGAGTGTGCGAAAGCGTGCGTTAGATTTGCTTCAAGACCACCCCGAGTTCTCTGAAATATTAGAGAAGTTGAGTCTGGGAATTGCTATAGAAGGAATGGAAGCTTTCGCACCTGCCTTAGTTGATAACTTTGTGCTTCTCCTTGATCTCATTCCACCCGACGCGACCGTCTTACTCGTCGAACCCGAGCGAATTCGCACGCGCGCAGCTGATCTCTTTGCCACCAGCAAGGAATTCCTAGAGGCAGCTTGGCTCAATGCAGCCGCAGGGAATATTCGCCCCATTGATTTCGGCGCTAGCGCATATCGCGAACTAGAAATGGTCAGCGCCCATGCTGGAGTTCTAGGGCTTAAATGGTGGGAGCTCTCTTCCTTTGCAAGTGAATTTGCAGGGCTCGCTATCCCAAGTGAAGAGATACCTTTTTTTAGGGGAGACACAAACGCGTTGATTCTCCGAGTGAGAGAGGCCCTCGCCGCGAAGAAGTCAGTAATTATTTCAAGCGCAGGCTTCGGCACAGTACATCGTTTCGAGGAGTTGCTCAGAGAACATGACCTTCCGAGTCGAGTCGTTGGTGACGAACTTTCAGTTGATGCCAATGTTGTTCAACTCATTCATTCACCCATCAATCACGGTTTCTCCATGGGAGATCTGCTCTTCTTGACCGAGGCTGAGATTTCCTCGCAGAAGAGCAGTACGCGTGATATGCGCAAGCTCCCCTCTAAGCGGCGAGATGTCATCGATCCGCTTGACTTAACGCCCGGTGATTATGTAGTTCATGAACAGCATGGAGTGGGGCAATTTGTAGAGATGGTGCAACGACCAGTTGCGGGAGGTACGCGCGAGTACCTAGTTGTTGAATACGCCGCAAGTAAACGAGGGCAGCCAGGGGATCGACTCTTCGTCCCTACTGAGTCACTTGATCAGATCAGTCGTTATGTAGGCGGAGAGGCCCCTTCAGTTCATCGCTTAGGCGGTTCGGATTGGCAGAAAGCTAAGGGCCGCGCTCGAAAAGCAGTGAAAGAAATCGCCGGAGAACTCATCAGACTTTACGCAGCACGCACCAGCGCTCCTGGGTTTGCATTCTCCCCCGATACTCCCTGGCAACGAGAGTTAGAGGATGCTTTTCCATATCAAGAGACGCCGGATCAGTTGGCAACAATCAATGATGTGAAAGCCGACATGGAGCGCCCTATCCCTATGGACCGAGTGGTCTGTGGCGATGTGGGGTACGGAAAGACTGAGATCGCGGTGCGTGCGGCTTTTAAGGCAGTCCAAGATGGGAAACAAGTAGCCATCTTGGTTCCCACCACTCTCTTGGTTGCTCAACATGTGAATACTTTCCGTGAGAGATACTCCGGTTTTCCAGTCAACCTTGCCGGACTCTCCCGATTTGAAACTCCGAGTGAAGTAAAAGCCACGATTGCTGGATTGGCGGTCGGCAGCGTGGATATCGTCATCGGCACCCATCGGTTGCTCTCTTCGGATGTGCAATTTAAGGACTTGGGTCTCGTTATTGTTGATGAGGAGCAGCGCTTTGGTGTCGAACACAAGGAGTCGCTCAAAAAATTACGGGTTTATGTAGACGTACTCACGATGTCAGCTACTCCAATTCCTAGAACTCTTGAAATGTCGATTGCCGGAATTCGTGAGATGTCGACGATTACGACGCCACCTGAAGAGCGACTTCCCATTCTTACTTTTGTTGGACCTTACGATCCCAAACAACTTACTGCGGCAATTCGGCGCGAACTGTTGAGAGATGGCCAAGTCTTTTATGTGCACAATAGGGTCGAATCAATCGATCGTGTTGCACAGTATCTCCAAGAACTGATTCCGGAAGCACGTATCCGAGTCGCTCACGGTCAGATGAACGAGGACCTACTCGAAGATGTGATTGTTGGCTTCTGGGAACGAGATTTCGATGTACTGGTTTCGACCTCCATCATCGAGAGCGGTATAGATATCGCAAACGCCAATACATTGATCGTGGAGCGCGCTGACCTCATGGGACTTTCGCAACTCCATCAACTTCGCGGGCGTGTGGGTCGAGCCCGCGAACGTGCCTATGCGTACTTCCTTTATCCGGCCGATAAGCCACTCTCAGAAAACGCACACGACCGCTTGCGAACTATCGCTGCTCATACGGATTTGGGATCCGGTATGTATGTGGCGATGAAGGATTTAGAAATTCGCGGTGCCGGGAATCTTCTGGGAGGGGAGCAATCCGGCCATATTGCTGATGTCGGCTTTGATCTCTATATGCGCATGGTCGGGGAAGCTGTTTCTGAGTACAGAGGTACGACAGTGGACCTACAAGATTGCAAGATTGATTTGCCGGTGAATGCGCACATCCCACATGGCTATATCGATAGTCAAAAGTTGCGCCTTGATATCTATCGTCGGCTGGCAGATGCTAGCGAGTCAAGTGCGCAGGAACTCAGAAGTGAATTGCGTGATCGGTACGGAGAGATTCCAGAAATGGTGGAGCGCCTCTTTGCTGTTGCTGCCTTGCGTCATCGGGCCAAGGGGTATGGCCTGCGTGAGATTGCACTGGCCGGCAAGAGCGTGCGATTGGCCACTTTGGAGCTTCCCGATTCGGCCCAATTACGCGTGGCCAGGCTCTTTCAGGGGGCTACATACCGAGTGACCACCCAAACCCTTATCGTGCCGATTTCGACCGGCACCCCTGGACTAGGTAATAATCTCCGTGACGAGGAAATCTTGGAGTGGGCCCACCGCCTGCTCGATGCGCTCCCTGCCAAAGTTCTGCCCATCACAGCCATACCAGCAATCTCCTGAGAGAGGTTTTTCATGCGCCGCCTAGCATTCGCCCTCGTTTTACTTGTTGGAGTTGCTGGCTGCGCTTCTGATGTCGGTGTGGCCGCTCAGGTGGGTGAGACGACGATCAAGATCTCACAAGTTCAATCAAGCGTGAATAGCGTCATCGCGCTGCGTAACGAATTGAAGTCAACTGCTGATCCCAAGATCTCGGATTTGAACAGGGGACAGCTTCGCTTTCACATGCTCTCGGCATTAATTGACGAAGTCGCAGCTCAACTTAGGGTTGTGGCGACTCCTGCCGAAGTTGATGCGCGTAAGAAAGCGATTCGTGATCAACTCGGTGGACAAGAAGCCGTAGACAAGGCGATATCTGATGCCGGCATCGCACCTGAGGATTTTTCGCGTTATCTCATCGATGTCATCATTGAAGACAAGGTGGGAGCGCTGTTAGTTCCAGATGCACCAGCTGGTGCGGAAGGTGATGCTGCCCGCGGTGCCGCAATTCAGGGCGCCATCCGAGCGGTAGCAAAAAGTCTTACGGTGAAGGTGAACCCACGTTATGGAACATGGGATCCTGACAAGGTTGATGTCGTGCAACTCGATACCTTGGGATGCAGAGCAGACGCATAGCTCACTCGTCACTTATCTCATCGAAGAAACTTATGAGTTATTAGAGGCAATCGAAACGTCCGATTTTGATTCCGTGGAAGAAGAACTCGGTGACGTACTTTTGCAAGTTCTATTTCATTCCCAAATTGCAAGTGAATCGAAGAGCGGATTCGATATCCAAGATGTTGCAAAACGGCTACGTGAAAAATTAGAGAGTCGCCACCCACACGTCTTTGGTGACGTCATTGCTGAAAAGGCATCAGATGTTGCCAAAAATTGGGAGCAAATCAAAGCTACAGAGAAGGGTCGAACATCACCGACAGAAGGGGTTCCTTTTGCACAACCAGCGCTCTCTCTTGCAGCGAAGTTAGTTCATAGAGCTACTAGATTTGGGATGGAGGGTGACGATACACCTGCGCCCATGAGCGAATCGGAGTTTGGTGTGGCCCTCTTTGAATTGGCTAAGAGTGCTGCTCAACTTGGAATTGATCCTGAAGCCGCGCTTCGCAAGCGCGCACGAGAGTACGCGCGTGAATTAGATTCACGTGAAGTAGAATAATCCAGTAATCACCTCTAACGAAGGGATGTAATCGTGGCAACCATTGCAGCAATCGGCGCGAGAGAAATATTGGATTCGCGGGGAAACCCCACGGTTGAAGTTGAGTTGGCACTTGATGATGGCACGATGAGTCGGGCGGCAGTCCCCAGTGGTGCCTCCACTGGAGCATTTGAAGCGATGGAATTACGCGATGGCGAGAAGCGGTACTCAGGCAAAGGTGTGGAACGCGCAGTGCGCGCTATCGAAGATGTGTTGGCTCCGGAACTTATTGGTTTTGAGGCTGATGATCAGCGCCTGATTGATCAGACCATGATTGATCTAGATGGCACTCAGAATAAGGCCCGTCTGGGTGCGAACTCGATCCTCGGAGTTTCACTTGCGGTCGCGCGCGCAGCGGCTGATAGCAGCGGTTTGCCGCTCTATCGATATTTGGGTGGCCCCAATGCTCATGTTTTGCCAGTGCCCATGCTGAATATTCTCAATGGTGGTGCCCATGCAGATACGAATGTCGACGTACAGGAATTCATGGTTGCTCCAATTGGCGCACCCACTTTTAAGGAATCACTTCGATGGGGCGCCGAGATTTACCACGCATTAAAAACTGTTCTTAAGAAGCGTGGCCTTGCCACTAGCGTGGGTGACGAAGGCGGTTTTGCACCAAACCTCGAAAGCAATCGTGCCGCTCTTGATTTAATTCTCGAAGCCATAGCGCTTACTAGTTTGAAAGCCGGTCAAGATGTGGCACTCGCACTCGATGTAGCAGCAACTGAGTTCTACAAGGATGGCCTCTATTCATTTGAAGGAAAAAAAATGAGTGCGGCAGAGATGATTGAGTATTACGCCTCACTCGTGGCACACTACCCACTGGTTTCTATCGAAGATCCACTCTCTGAAGATGATTGGGATGGTTGGAAAGCTATTACCGACGATTTAGGAAGCAAAGTTCAGTTGGTTGGAGATGATCTCTTCGTAACAAATCCAATTCGCCTTGAACGCGGAATCAGTAGTGGAACTGCTAATGCGCTTTTAGTCAAGGTGAACCAAATCGGCACGCTTACTGAAACATTGGACGCCGTGGCGATGGCTCATCGGGCTGGTTATCGCTGCATGATGAGCCATCGCTCCGGCGAAACTGAGGATGTAACTATCGCCGACCTTGCGGTGGCAACTAACTGTGGGCAGATCAAAACGGGTGCGCCAGCCAGGTCTGAACGTGTCGCCAAATACAACCAATTGCTTCGAATTGAGGAACAGCTAGATGATGCTGCAAGATTTGCAGGGCGCCAAGCCTTCCCGCGCTTTCTTTCCTAACAACGTATCGACTTCCGAGATATCCTGATTCAATGGCGCGCGGTCGAATAAACACACGAGCGGTAGGACTGGCACTTATTGCCCTCATTCTTGTGCTCTTTTTGGCCCAGCCCACTCAGCGGTATTTTGCGCAACGTGCACAAATAAATGCACTGCGCCAGCAAGTGAGTGCCAGCGAGGAGCGAGTGACCAAAGCCAAGGCTGAATTAGCACGTTGGAATGATGCTGCGTACGTAAAGGCGCAAGCCAGAGCTCGATTGCACTTCGTGATGCCCGGTGAAACTCAATATATCGTTATCGACCCTTCGGATAAGAGTCAGATTGATATCAAATACTCAGGTGATGTCCCCCTCGATGTTGCTTGGTATCAGCGTGTGATATCAACTATTCAGTTAGCGGCTTGGCGTTGACGAATTTTGATGAGAGCGATCTAGAAATTGTTGGGCGACAATTAGATCGAACACCTAGAGATGTGCACCGGGTAGCTTTTCGATGTCCTTGTGGTTCTCCGGCCGTAGTAGAAACACCACCTCGACTCTCTGATGGCACTCCATTTCCCACGTTCTTCTATGCAACTTGTCCACGGCTCACTGCGGCGATTTCAACTCTTGAATCTGAGGGCGTGATGGATGAAATGAACGCGCGCTTACAAGTGGATGCAGATTTGGCGGGAAGTTACGCAGCAGCACATGACGATTATTTGGCAGCGCGTGCTGCCCTTGGTATCGATGTACCCGAAGTCGAAGGCATCACGGCCGGCGGAATGCCAGATCGAGTGAAATGCTTACACTCTCTTGCTGCGCACTCGTTGGCGGCCGGACCTGGCGTTAACCCACTTGGCGACGAAGCAGTTGAAGCTATTGGCCAATGGTGGATGGCGGGAAGATGCGAGTAGGAGCCATCGATTGCGGAACTAACTCCCTCCGGTTGCTCGTTGCCGATATCGATGGCAACTCTTTTCGGGAAGTTCAACGGGAAATGCGTGTGGTCCGTCTCGGTGAAGGAATAGATCGGACCAAGAATTTTTCGGAGGCTGCGCTCCAGCGCACTTTTTCCGGGATCGATGAATACGTCACTATTCTGCGACGCAAGGGTGTAGAAAGTTTAAGGTTCTGCGCTACCAGCGCCTCCCGGGATGCGCAGAACCGCGCACTATTTATTGATGGAGTGCGGGAGCGGTTAGGGATTGAGCCCGAAATTATCCCAGGCACAGAAGAAGCGGCGCTCTCATTCGCGGGAGCCACTCGAGAGTTCTCCTCAGGTCCTTTTCTAGTAGTGGATATAGGTGGTGGTTCAACAGAATTTGTTTATGGAAACGACGAGGTTGAATTCGCCAGGAGTGTAAATATTGGATGTGTGCGTATGGCTGAGCGTCATCAGCTTTCTGAATACCCAAGTCCCGAGTCAATCGCTTTCGCAATCGCAGATATAGATACAGCAATCGCCGAAGCGGCTGCGGAAGTTCCGCTTACTAGGGAGGCAACACTCATCGCAGTCGCCGGAACGGCAACCACCGTGGCTGCGGCTGCATTAGGCCTGACTATGTATGACCGAGACGCCATTCATCTCTCGCGAGTGTCGGCAGAGTCAGTCGCTCGTATCTCTCAAATGTTCCTACAAATGTCTAAGGTCGAGCGAGCGGGGCTGCCATATATGCATGAGGGGCGCGTTGACGTAATTTCGAGTGGCGCATTAGTACTTAATCGAGTGATGTTGGCAACTGGAGCCAAGGAGTTCGTAGCAAGCGAGCACGATATTCTCGATGGCATCGCCTGGTCGCAAGTTTCCAAGTGATGAGTGAATCATGAGTGCTCGCACTGCTGCGCAAGTGAAGAAAATTTCTAGTGCGACGCACTCTCTTGAAGCACTAGATATTGAAATCGCCAATTGCCAGGCATGCGCACGGCTAACAAAATGGTGTGCCCAAGTGGCAGTCGAGAAAAAGCGTGCCTACATCGAAGAGGAGTATTGGGGAAAACCAGTGCCCGGTTTTGGGGCTACTTCGCCGCGCATCGTCTTGCTAGGTTTAGCGCCAGGAGCACATGGTGCGAATCGCACCGGAAGAGTATTTACTGGGGATAGGTCGGGAGATTTTCTCTTTGCATCAATGCATCGAGTGGGCTTGGCAAATCAGCCGACAAGTGCACGTCAAGGAGATGGGCTCGAATTGATGGAGACTCGAATCCTCACCGCGGTGCGCTGTGCACCTCCGGGAAATAAGCCGACCCCAGTAGAGCAACAGAGTTGTGAACCGTGGGCGGCCCGTGAACTCGCCTTGGTGGCCGATAGCGCGCGGGTATACGTGGCCTTCGGCGCCTTTGCGTGGAGCGCGCTTTGGTCAATCCTTGCTGAGCCCTGGGGCCTGGAGCGACGGCCCCAATTTCGCCATGGTGGTCGCTTTGATCACCCCCAGGGCACCCTGCTCGCCAGCTATCACCCCAGCCAACAGAACACCTTCACGGGGACCCTCACTGAGGGGATGCTTGATGAGGTTCTAAGGCTGGCACGCACGCTCGCCAAATCGGAGAAGGACCTCCCTTCAAGGTAGGTTAGCGGTGCAAAGCAGTTCAAGGCAGTGCAAGGCAGTTCAAGGCAGTGCGCCCCCGTAGCCCAACCGGCAGAGGCAAACGACTTAAAATCGTTACAGAGTGGGTTCGAATCCCACCGGGGGTACTCTGTTTCAAAGAGGTGTCAGAGAGTTTCAAAGATTTGTCAGGGAGATCCGAAAGGCTAGAGGAGCAATCATGCAGAGTAGCAACCCGGTACTGAAGCAAAGCCGGTACGCCACATTCGATAGTTCGGCCCAAGGCGCAAGTGGGTCGCGTATGAGTATTGATGAGGTGGTCACTCGCACCGGAATTTTGCTCGGCGTCCTGCTGGTCGCTGCTGTCGCTTCATATGCGGTGCCACTTACAGGTGTGCTCTTCTTTGGCGCACTCATCGTGGGATTTGTGCTCTCCATCGTGAATTCAGTAAGTAAAACCGTGCGGCCTCCACTCATGGTTCTTTATTCGATTTGCCAAGGCTTAGTAGTTGGCACCATTAGTCGTGTTTACAACGATTACTACTCAGGAATTGTGACCCAAGCCATTATTGGAACAATCGCCGCCTTCGTTGGAATTCTCTTCCTCTATAGAAGCGGAAAATTACGTGCTACTCCTAAGTTCACCCGCATCTTGCTCGGAGCGGTGGCTGGTTACTTCGTGCTTGCCCTTATTTCTTTGGTCGCTAGCTTCTTTAACGTAGGAAATGGCATGGGTTTCTACGGTGTCACGGGGATAGGTTTATTAATGAGCGTGGCGGGCGTGGCGCTCGCATCCCTCTTCTTGGTACTGGATTTTGATCAAATCGAAAAAAGTATCGCGCAAGGTGCACCAGCAATAGAAGCTTGGCGCTCTGGCTTTGGATTGATCGTTACGTTGGTCTGGATCTACTTGGAGATTCTGCGTTTGCTTTCGATTCTACGCCGGTAGCGGACAACTCACTCCAGTACCACCAATACCGCAATAACCGTTGGGTACCTTGTGCAGGTATTGCTGGTGGTACTCCTCAGCAAAGTAGTACTTCGGAGCGGGAGCAATTTCAGTGGTGATCTCTCCGAACCCTCGAGATTTTAATTCACTTTCGTAGGCTACCTTGATTCGCATAGCACTCTCGTGTTGCGCTTCGGTAGTGAAGTAGAGCGCACTGCGATATTGGCTCCCAATGTCATTTCCTTGACGGTTACCTTGGGTGGGGTCGTGATTTTCAAAGAAGAACTGGATGATTTCATCATCGCCCAGGAGTGCCGGATCGTAATTGACTCGCACGATTTCAGTATGGCCAGTTTTTCCAGTGCAGACCTCTTCATAAAATGGATGTCCAAAGGTTCCGCCGGCGTATCCCACACTGGTGGCGATGACTCCCGGGAGTTGCCAGAAGATGCGCTCGGCACCCCAGAAGCAACCCATCCCCACAAAGATAACTGCACCCGTTGAATTTTCTAGCGGGACGTGAAGGACGCTGTGGGTGGCCTGTAATGGGAATGGATAAGTACTTCTATCTTGCGGTTCGACGAGAGAATTTCGCATAACTACATTCTGCCTGGAATATCAGGATCTGGCATCTTTGCCTTTGTTTCTGGCATCCGGATTGCGAGTATCAATGCTGGAATGACGACGATGACTGCCGTCAGGAAGCCAGCTTTAAAACCATAATGGTCAGATAGGAAGCCAGCCACCAAGGGTCCCATTACAGATCCAAAATCTCCCACCATTTGGTAGAGCGCAATCACCTGTCCACCGCGCCCCTTAATGATGTCGCCTACGACTGCTGCCGATGGCGAACCGGTAAAGGAGGCACCTGCTCCTGTTAAGCCCATAGCGATAATGAAGAAAATTGGGTACTGCAGGAATGTCAGCACGCTGAGGCCAATAATCGAAAACGAAGTTCCAATAACCATGGCAAATCTTCGACCACGTCTATCTGCCACGGACCCCGCTGGAAGGAGAAAAATCGCGCCAATAATTGAAGCGAAGGTAAAGCCAAGTCCCGTGATGGTGGTCGATGAATGGAGCCCATTCTTCACATATAGCGGAACCATGGAAGAGCGAATGCCAAAGATTGCCCAGCCTGTGCTAAACGAAGCAAAGAGCGCAGCTTGGTATGGCCATGATCTCAAAGCTTGTTTCAGTGTTGTTTGAGTTTCATTATCGTCGGCATGAGCAATGTCATTCTCGCCTAAGCGCGAATGCGAAAGAAAGATCGCCGCGATGACTCCGGCAACTATGAGGCTTGCAGAGTAAATGAAAAAGGGAGCACGGAGTGAAATTTCAGTCAAGACTCCGCCGATTGCAGGTCCTGATATTCCGCCAATGAGAAATCCACTCTGGTAAGTCGATTGGGCACGTCCACGTTGATGGTTTGGAACGATCCGCAGTAAGAGTGAACTCGCAGAAACCGTGAACATTGAAGATCCAATTCCACCGAAGGCACGGAAGAGCAGTAGCTCCCCGTAATTCTGCGAAAGTGCTGCGAGACAAGTTGAAATCGAGATAATTCCCATACCTGCGGCTAGTACAAGCCGCTCACCAAAGCGATCAACAAGTTTTCCACCGAGTAGCCCAGAGGAGAATCGCATGAAGGAGAAGAGACTGATGACCGCACCGACAGCAAAGTTAGAAACTCCAAACGACCTAGCAAAGAGCGGAATGGCAGGAATGATGACGCCATAGCCGATGGCAACCGAGAAGGAGATCGCAGTAAGAACCGCGACCTCTTTCGGCAGCCCATCAAAAGGGTTCTTCACGTTTACTAGTGACCCGATTCATGCCGGGCGGCGGCGTGATCTTCATTAGATCGAAGGGGGATTTCCCTCAGCAAGAGCGCCAGAATGAATCCAAGAGCCGTCACCGGAGCAGCTGTCCAAAAAACATCATGGAAGGAGTAGACGAAACTCTGCAACACAGTCTCTTTCACTTGCACAGGGAGATGTTTAAGAACAGAAGTGCTGTTCTGGAGCTCTCCCAACAGCGCCGGATCGAAACTCTTGGCTGCGGCTGGGTTTGCAGCAGCTAGTTGCGACATGCCTTGATCCAAATGCACCGCTAGGCGCTTAGTAAGAATGGTGCCGAAGATTGCTGAGCCAAAAGCAGCGCCAAGAGAACGGAAGAAAGTATTGGCTCCGGTTGCCACGCCCATATCTTTGAAGTCCACGGCGTTCTGCACGGCGACCACCATGGTAGGCATGGTGAGGCCAAGTCCCATTCCGATAAGCATCGCAAAAATTGCTAATTGCCAGAACGGAGTAGAGATGCTGAGTGTGGTCATCAGCAACAGGCCTAGTGTCATGACCAAACTGCCGATGAGAGGAAACTTTTTGTACTTCCCGGTCTTTGAGATCAGTTTTCCAGTAGTAATAGACATTGTAAGAATGCCCAACATGAAGGGAATTAACTTAAGCCCAGACTCAGTAGCTGAATTACCTTGCACTACTTGTAAGTAGAGCGGCAACATGACAAGTGCTCCAAACATGCCAGCACCGATAATGAAGCCGATTCCAGAAGTTACGCTGAAGATGTCGTTCTTAAAAAGATCGAGCGGAAGAATTGGCTCGATAGCCTTTCGTTCGATTTGCAAGAACGCAAGCGTGAGCAGAATGCCCACTACAAAGTAGGCGATGGTGAGTGTGTCACCCCAACCATATGCGGGGACCGAATAGGCGATAGCGAGCAAGAGTGAGCTCACCGCTGCGATCATGGTGATCGCGCCAAGGTAATCGATTTTATGTTCGCGACGAACCTTGGGAATGTGCAAAACGATTGAAGTCACAACTAAAGCGACTATTCCAAAAGGTAAATTAATGAGGAAGATCCAACGCCAACCGGTGATGCCAAGAATATTTCCACTGTCTGAGAAGTAGCCGCCCAGAAGAGGACCGGCTACAGATGAAAGACCCCACACTGCTCCAAAATATCCTTGATAGCGCCCGCGTTCCCGCGGCGGAATAATGTCGCCGATGATGGTGAATGTGAGAGCCATTAATCCGCCACCGCCAAGACCTTGAACGGCACGCGTAGCGATGAGTTCAGTCATGTTGGTGGAGAAGGCGGCCAGGAGTGAACCCACCAAGAAAGTGATGATCGCGAATTGGAAAACCGGGCGGCGGCCGTAAAGGTCCGAGATTTTTCCGTAGAGCGGCGTCGTAGCAGTCGATGTCAGCAAGTAGGCAGTAACTACCCAGGTGTAGTGATCAAGCCCATCTAGATCTTCCACGATGCGTTTGAGCGCTGTCGAAACGATCGTCTGGTCCAATGCTGCTAGCAGCATGCCTGTCATCAGGCCGGAAAGCACTAGCAGAATTTGGCGATGAGTTAATCCCGCGGGAGAACTGTTCGCTGAGTCGCTGGGAAGGGTGGCGCTGGTCTCGCTCATTATTTCTTCTCTCGTTTGGGATTAATTTCATGCGCAATTCGATGCAATATTTCACTTGCTTGTGATTTCTCTTTATCGCTCCAAGTTTCAAGAGCACTAGCGATTGCTTGGGTGCGAGAATCGCGTACTTGAATCAGTAATTTCTTTCCGGCCGGAGTAAGGCGCAAGCGAAATGCGCGCCGATCGGTTTCATCTTCAATGCGTTCAATCAATCCATCGCGGCCCAAAGTGGCGCAGTGGCGGCTTGTGGTCGACAGATCCAAGCCCACCGCATCGGCAACTTCTGAGATGCGCGGGGGAGTAGCGCTTCTCTGCACGATAGCCATGAGCCGCAGAATCGTGCGATCACCGGGCTCGCCAGGCACACCACACTCGCTGGCCAGGTCTCGGAAGGACCAGACCAGAGAGACGATGGAACCGAGGAGCTCTTCATCCTGAGAAGTTGCTTGCACCATGCAACTATATAGGGCCGAGCGAGCAAATCACTATTTAGCCGGTGTAGGGCTCACAATCCAAGATGGCCACCTTGAAAGTGCGCTTCCCGTCGGGCGAGGAGTACTCCACGGTGCTTCCCACTTTGGCGCCCAGCACCGCAGCTCCGAGCGGAGATTGGTCGCTGTACACCTCAAGCCCTTCGGGGGCTGATTCACGAGAACCAAGCAGAAATTTCATCTGGTCACCGGCCATATCGACGGTCACCACCGATCCACGGGAGACCACTCCGATCTCGTCATCTGGATTTACCCCCACGTGGGCATGCTCCAGCATGTGCTTGAGTTGTCGAATACGCCCTTCGAGCTTCCCTTGCTCTTCACGGGCAGCGTGGTAGCCGCCGTTCTCTTTAAGGTCGCCCTCCTCGCGAGCGTCGGCAATCTTCTTCACAATTTCCGCGCGACGAGGCCCTTGAAGATCCACGAGTTCGATGGTGAGGCGATCGAACGCCTCTTGCGTGAGCCAAGATCCAGTCATAAGAGGCGAGGTTAGCGGGTAACCCAACAGCGGTCGACCCTGACGAAGGCCGCTTTGCCCAGAGTGGGGATTGCGGTGCGTCGGGCGGCGGTGGACGAAGCCGCTTTGCCAGTCTCGCCTGGGATGGTTTCGCGTACCTCTCCGACCACTGCTGCCGAACTGTCGAGGGCGCGTAAGACACAGATGACGGGGCGATCTGGCTCACGCCTAGTCACTTCGTAGCGCAATTCGGTGGAACTCTCGCTGGTGATCGTGAAAGCGATTTCCTTGATGGTGAGAGCTGGGCGGCTGTGAAACCAGGCGCTCCAACCCAGCCATCCTGTGCCGATGATGGCGAGTAGAAGAATGGCAATACGCGCTCGCCAGGGTTTCGCGGGTAACACCGAGTCGCGCTTCATGGGAGCATTCTTCACCATGAGCACTCAGTTGACGATCGCTACGTCGATTAGTCCGCCGATTAGTCCGCCGGTCTTTAAGGGTCGTTTGATGGCGGTGCACGCACATCCCGATGATGAATCGAGTAAGGGTGCGGCGACGATGGCGAAGTACGTGCGTGCTGGACATCAAGTCCTAGTAATCAGTTGCACGGGGGGCGAGCGCGGCGACATATTGAATCCAGGTCTGAAAGATTCTGGGATAACAAATTTGCTGGAAGTTCGCAAAGCGGAGATGGCACATGCTCAAGAAATTCTCGGCATCGAGCACCATTGGCTGGGGTTTGAGGATTCTGGATTTCCGCAAGGTGATCCCTTGCCACCGCTGCCCGAGGGTTGCTTTGCTGATATTCCAGTTGAGATCCCGGCTGCATTACTTGCTGAGAAGATCATTGAGTTTAGGCCGCAC